>NZ_KQ033931.1:0-338081 GCF_000970615.1 Pseudomonas sp. 10B238 | reverse complement strand
GCAAGCTGGTTTCGATCAGCGCCTGCTGGTTGCGCTCGTCGATATCGGCAGCTTCGTCCAGGTAGTAAGGCAGACGAATGCGCCCTGCTTGCTCTCGATCCATCAGGTGCAGCAGCAGGTACATATTGGTCAGCGCTTTGATGGTCATTGTCGTGCCGTTGGACGCCGCCCCGTCGATGTCGGTATGAATCACCGGCTGGCCGCCGACCTTGGTGATTTCGAAAGCCAGCTCGAACAGATCTTTCAAGCCGAGCTGATTGTTGTTGGCAGCCACCAAGCGTGCCAGGTACTCCTTGGCTTCCTCGTTCTTGCTGTCCTGCTCGCTGCTTTGCTGCAGGTCGAAAACCGAGAGCGTCTCGCCTTGCTCGTATTGCCCGGCGCTGTGGATGATCTGGTCGATGTGCTTAAGCGCATCCTTGTTCGGTGCCAGCACGATGCGGAAGCTTTCGAGGTTGGATACCTGACGCTTGTTAATTTCGCGGTTGAACAGGGCCAGCTGATGTTCAAGGCTGTCATAGTCGCTGCGGATGTTGCGCAGGGTGCGGGCAATGTCGGTAACCGCGGCGCGGCGCGCCTTGGCCAGTGTGAGGGCTTCGTCCTGGCGATGCGCATAGGCGTTCACCAACAGCTGCAAGCGGCGCTCCGGATCCTCTTCGCTGTCGAACTTGGCGACGCCCTTGAGGCGAACCTGCGCATAGAGCGCTTCGATCTGCCCGTCGACGCGCTGCAGCGCTTGCCAGCTGTCCTGATAGTCGTTGAGCAGCGGTTGCAGGTTGTCTAGCGAATCGTCCACTGGATCCATGAATGGCGTGCCAAAGGGCAAGTCTGCTGGTAGCAGCTGGCGACGACGCAGCGCGTCTTCTAGCGTGCGCTCCTTGGCTTCCAGATCCGCCAACTGACGGCCGACCAGTTGCAGTTTCGCCGATAGATGCTGGACGCGTTCTGTAAAGGCATCGCTGGTTCGCTTGAGCTCGTCCTGTGCATCCTCCGCCTGCGCCAGCTGCTCGAGCTTGCTGCCTTCCTCGGTCGACAGCGTCTGGCAGCGACGGAAGTCTTCCAGCGCTTTCTGCGAATCGAGGACCTGCTGGTAGAGTTGTTCGGCCTGAGCCTTGCTGGCGGCGCGGTCGACTGCCACCGAGTGCTGGGCCTTCAGCTGCTTCAGCTCCCGCTCGAGACGGTCTTTCTGGTCACGCAGAGCAGCACGGTCGGCCAACGCCTGAAGGGCCGGTGGTTCGATATGCGAAAGGTCGATGGAGACGCCCGGCGCTTCGAATCGCTCGCCCTTAAAGCCGTTCAGGACCGCTTCGAGTGATTTGACCCATGCCTCGCCATCATCCAGCGCGATGCCTTTGTCCCCTAGCGGCAGGCTGAACAGCTGCCCGTTGAACAGCCGCATCAGGCGATCGACGTCCGCTTGTGAGAACTCCTCGCGCAGACGCGAATAGCTGTTGTTGTCCGCATGGTCCAGTTGCTGCCGGACCGATTTCAGGCGTTTCTCCAGATCGAGCAGACGCTCGTCTAGATCTTCGCTGGAGAACTGGCGCGATTGCGACAAAGCGCCTGCCAGCTCGTCATGAGCGTCCTTGGCAGCGAGCAGTTGTTGCTCCAGCACGTGAGCATCGTCGACCAGGGCAAAGCGGTTATTCAGCACCGCCAGTTCGCCCAACCAACGCTGGATCTCGCTGATTTCGCGCTCCAGTCGCATCAGCTCGGCCGTGCTGCCGCGCTGTTCATTCTGTAAACCGTCCTGCTCGCGGCGATAGTGCTCGGCCTGGATGACCAGCTCCTCCTTGCGCGCGCCGGCATAGTCCTGCCAGGTGCCCAGCAGCGAGTCGAGTAAAGGGGACAGCCGATGCAGCTTGCCGCGCAGCAGTTCACGCTGGGCCACGCCCGCAGCAAGGGCCTCGACCAGCGGACCGGCCGCAACCAGTGCCTGATAATCCTGCTCCATCCGGCGCACGTCGCGGAAGGCTTCTTCGGTGGCGGCGATGTAGTCGACGCTGCCGGAGCGCAGGCTGTGCTCGAATGCATCGAGGAATAGCTGCTTGAGCTTAGCTGCGGTGATCTCGCGCATGTGCAGCAGGTTGATGAACAACGCGCGGAAGGTTTTGAGGCTCTGCTCGCTAGTCGAACGCAGCGGGATGAGCGTCATGTCCAGCGGGATTGCGGTGTGGCCACCGACTAGCAGCCGCCGCAGCTCGTCTGGCTTGGCCTCGTACGCCTTGATATCCGCCCGCTCAAGATTGGCGAACAGCTCGCGTTGGCGCAGGCAGGTACCGTTTTGCTGGTAGTGATCGAGGTCCAGCGAGCCTTGGTAGACAAAGAACTGATGGCCGAAGCCGCCACCCGGACCGCGGCCGGCAACGCCGATCACGTGAGGGCCGTGGGGCAGGGCGACTTCGACGAGGATGTAGCTGGTGTCGCTGGCAAAGTAGAACTTGCGCGACTGCTCCAGGCTGTACTTACCGAAACTCATGTCCGACATGCGCGCCAGAATCGGGAACTGCAGGGCGTTGATCGATGCGGATTTGCCGAGATTATTGGCGCCATACACCGACAGCGGCGTTTCCAGCGGGAACATGCCGAGGCTGTAGCCTGCAGTGTTTAGCAAAGCAAAGCGGCGGATGCCGTAGCGTTCCTGGCTCATGCTTCAAGCTCCTTTTCTTCAGCGATGGCACGCGCAAGGGCATCGTCTTCGGTTTCGTCCGGGTCACGGTCGAGCAGGATAATCTCGTCTTCTTCCTCGTCGGCGATTAGCTGAGGCGCTGGCAGAGGCAGATCGCTGCTGTGTAGGCTGGCCGCGAGATCACGGTCCTGCTGGACGGACAGGCAGACATCGAGGAAGCGGTGCATGGGAGACAGGAAGCGGTAGATCCCATTGCTGTCTTCGGCAAAACCCAGTTGAGTCAGGCGGCGGATGACCTTCTCTTCCAGCTCGTCCTGCGTCGTCACTTCAGCCTGCAGGAACAGGTCCCGGTACTTGTCCAATAATGCCGGCAGTTCATCCCGGCCCAGGGTGCCGCCGTCCAGCACTGCGAGGGGATCGCGGCCCTGATCAGCCAAGTGCTCGACCAGGATGAAGGTAAACAGCGCCAGTCGCTGGGCGGTCTTGTTGACCTGTGCGCCCATCTGTTCGGGGACAAAATAGTAGAAGCCGCGCGGATCGCAGACCAGTTCGAAGCCGAGCGCCTTGAACAGAGCGCGGTATTGGTCCTGCATGCTGGACAGTTGGGCGTAGCACTCCGGCTCGCTGCGCGACAGGTGATAGCCCTTGAAGAGCTCGCGGAAAATCGGCGCCAGCTGGGTCATTTCTTTCAGATCAATGTTCATACGCAACTCAGTCAATCATCGTGTGAGCAGGCACGAGGCGCTTTTCACGAAAAGGAATCGAATCGGGGCGGGCCATACATCGCCAATGGGGCGCGACCTCAACCATCGGCATTGGCCAGCAGCGCAAAGGAGCTAAGGCTGACCTGATGCTCACGGGTCAGGTACTCGCGCCGCTCCAGGCGGTCGCGTTGAAATCGCGCATCGCGGGACAGCCGTGAGAACCAGTAGAGCAGCTCATCGGTCGCGCCATCCGGCTCCTGCTCCAGCAGCCATTGCATCAGGTCCGGCAGTGGCAGCGCCTGTTGGCAGCGGTCGAGCATCTCCCGTGCGGTCAGTGGCGACCGCGGTGCGTCGGTCTTGCGCTTGCTGCCAGCGCGGGGGAACTGCGCCGGTTTCGGCTCAAAGCGGGCCAGGGCGTAGACGTAGGCTTCGACCTGGCTGGCCGAGCCGAGAAAGGTGCTCTGCGGCCGAGTGAACAATGGCAGTGAGGCCTGCGGCACCGCGTCCAGTCCTTTCTTGCGGATGGCTGACAAGGCCAGCGCGGCGCCTCGCGTCACCGCATTGTGCCGGCGCGCCTCTTCGCGCAAGGGCAGCAGCAGCTCGCGAGCGTGACGCAGGGTGAGCTGGGCGGTGCTCTGCATTTCCAGAATTCGCGCATGAGTGCGCAGCAACAGGTCGTCGTCAACCAGCTGGCCAAGCCGCTGTTGCTCGCCGAGCAGCTTCATCAGCACCTGTTCCACGCGGTAAACACCCTGTTCGAAGGCGCCGTCAGCCGCGACCAGCTGGATCATCGGCTCTACGTATTCGTCCCAGGTCGCCAGGACCTCGGCGTAACGCTGACGCAATGGAATTTGCCGGTCACTGGTCTTGGCCCGATCGGCGACACCGATAAGCGCCTGTTCGTCGTTGGCGAGCTTTTTCAGCACGTCACGTACGCGCATGTCGAGCAGGCGCAACTGGCGGGCGAGATCCTGCCCGTCGCGGATCTCGAAGGCATCTTGGATGTGGCCGGCCAGGCGCTCGAGATGGCGCAGGTACGCTTCGATTTCCAGGCACAGGCCAAGTCGGTGCTCGCGGCGCAGGTAGGCGAGGAAATCGTGAATCTGCGCGTTCAGCTCGAAGCGGTTCGGGCTCTTCGCCACCGGGACCAATATGTCTAGGCGAATCCATTGATCGAGCAGGGCAGTGATGTCGGTGGGCGTTCCTTCCGGCAGTTGCGCAGCGAGCTGATGACGAAGTTCGACCAGGCTCAGGGTGCCGGCATCGAAGCGCTCGCACAGCGGCTCGAGCAATGTCCAGTGTTCGGCGAGGGCGCGCAATACGCGCTTGGGTTCGATCATCGAGGCGCCAATCCAGCCATGAAAAAAGGCGCAAATTGTACTGCATCACTGCTGGCGTGATGGCAGGCGGAGACGATCGGATGCGCCCTGATCGGCATTTAGATCAGCAAACAGGACCGTTCACCGGGACGTCATCGATCAGAGGTAGCGTGCGGCGCATCGCTGCCGTTCACCGATTTGGTCGCGACCGAACATCATGAAAGTCGACGAAGTGTCGAAATGCTATTTCGGTATGCGCCAGTTATCGGCACAATTCGCCCTTTTTTCCAAACGGGAAGCGGCCGGCTTCCTGTCGGCGACCTTCGCGGGGCACGCACACATGATCAAGACGCCGTACTACCTCATCGACAAACAGAAACTGTTGGGCAATCTCGAAAAGATTGCCTACGTACGCGAGCAGTCCGGCGCCAAGGCGTTGCTGGCTCTTAAGTGCTTCGCCACCTGGTCGGTTTTCGACCTGATGCAGCAGTACATGGACGGTACTACCTCGTCGTCGCTCTATGAGCTCAAGCTCGGTCGGCAGAAATTCGCTGGAGAAGCGCATGCTTACAGCGTGGCCTGGGCCGACGATGAAATTGAAGAAATGGTCGCTAACTGCGACAAGATCATCTTCAACTCCATCGGCCAACTCGAGCGCTTCGAGGCCGCCACCGAAGGCACCATTCGGGGTTTGCGCGTGAACCCCCAGGTCAGCAGCTCCGACTACCTGCTCGCTGATCCGGCACGCCCGTTCAGCCGCCTGGGCGAATGGGACCCAGAGAAAATCGCCGCGGTCATGAGCAAGATCTCTGGCTTCATGTTTCACAACAACTGTGAGAACGGCAGCTTCGAGCTGTTCGACAAGATGCTCACCACCATCGAGGAGCGCTTCGGCCCTCTGCTCGAACAGGTCGAGTGGGTCAGCCTCGGCGGGGGAATCCACTTCACCGGGGAGGGCTACCCACTCGATGCGTTCTGTGCTCGCCTGAAGGCCTTCTCCGAGAAGTACGGCGTGCAGGTCTACCTGGAACCGGGCGAAGCGGCGATCACCCTCAGTTCCTCGCTGGAGGTGACGGTGCTCGACACCCTCTACAACGGCAAGAATCTCGCGGTCGTCGACAGCTCGATAGAGGCGCACATGCTCGATCTGCTGATCTACCGCCTAAACGCCAAGATGGCGCCCTGCGACGGCGAGCACAGCTACATGGTGTGCGGCAAATCCTGTCTGGCCGGCGATATCTTCGGCGAATACCAATTCGATCGTCCGCTGGCCATCGGCGATCGGCTGTCGTTTATCGACGCAGCGGGTTACACCATGGTCAAGAAAAACTGGTTCAACGGCCTGAAAATGCCGTCCATCGTGGTAAAGCAGCTCGACGGCAACGTCGAGGTGGTTCGCGAGTTCGACTTTGATGATTACCTGTCCAGCCTTTCCTGAGGCGGCGACTTAAGGAGTGACAAAACAATTGAAGAAAAACGTTCTTATCATTGGTGCAGGAGGTGTCGCTAAGGTGGTGGCCCATAAGTGCGCGCAGCACAACGACGAACTCGGTCGTATTGCTATCGCGTCGCGCAGCATCTCCAAATGCCGGGCCATCATCGACAGCGTGCAGGCCAAGGGCGGATTGAAACAGCCCGGCGAGATCAAGGCCTACGTGCTGGACGCGCTTGACGTAGAAGCGACCAAGGCGCTGATCCGTGAAACCGAATCGCAGATTGTCATCAATGTCGGTTCAGCCTTCCTGAATATGGCTGTGCTGCGCGCATGCATCGACACTGGCGCCGCGTATCTCGACACGGCAATCCACGAAGAGCCGAACAAGATTTGTGAAACCCCACCGTGGTATGGCAACTACGAGTGGAAGCATCTGGCCGAGTGCCAGGAAAAGGGCGTCACCGCCATTCTGGGTGCTGGCTTCGATCCGGGTGTGGTCAACGCTTACGCCGCCCTGGCACAGCAGGAGCACTTCGACACGATCGAGTCGATCGACATCCTGGACGTCAACGCCGGTTCGCACGGCAAATATTTCGCGACCAACTTCGACCCGGAAATAAACTTCCGCGAATTCACCGGTCAGGTCTACAGCTGGCAGAACAGCCAGTGGACGACCAACACCATGTTCGAGGTCAAGCGCACCGACGACCTGCCGGTCGTGGGCGAGCAGAGCCTCTACCTGACCGGCCATGACGAGGTGCATTCGCTCTCCAAGCACCTCGGCGTACCGAATGTACGTTTCTGGATGAGCTTCGGTGATCACTACATCAATGTCTTCACCGTGCTCAAGAACCTCGGCCTGCTTTCCGAGCAGCCGGTCCGCACAGCCGAGGGCCTGGAAGTAGTGCCGCTCAAGGTGGTGAAGGCCGTACTGCCCGACCCCGCTTCGCTGGCGCCTGGCTACACCGGCAAGACCTGCATCGGCGATCTCATCAAAGGCACCAAGGACGGCCAGCCGCGCGAGCTATTCATCTACAACGTGGCCGACCATGAAGAGGCCTACGCCGAGACGGAAAGTCAGGGCATTTCCTACACCGCTGGCGTGCCGCCGGTCGCCGCCGCGCTGTTGGTAGCGCGTGGAGAGTGGGATGCGCAGCGGATGGTTAACGTCGAGCAACTGCCGGCGCAGCCATTTCTCAAACTGCTCGACGCGATGGGCCTGCCGACGCGGATTAAAGACGAGCACGGCGACCGCGCTTGGGATCAATAAGCCAGCGACGAGCTGCACGTAAGAACGAAAGGCCCCGCTGTTTCAGCAGCGGGGCCTTTTTGCTTTTGGGGGCTAGGGGGGATGTAAAAGCAACATCCACCCTACGAGCCAAGGCGGGCATTTCGGCTTTCGTAGGGTGGAAAACCGCGAAGCGTTTTCCACTGACGTTTTCCCCGGGTGGTGAAAAAGCCTCCGGCGTTTGCCGCTCTATGCAGCTTACGGTGGATGTAAAAAACGACATCCACCCTACGAATGCAGCTGTGCCTTCCCGCGTTGTTCATTTCACGCGACAATCCACCGTCTACAAGCGCCCCCTCAGAGGCGCTCGGCAGCCGTGAGGATTTGACTATGAGCAGCAACGACCGCGTCATCATCTTCGACACTACCCTGCGAGACGGTGAGCAGAGTCCCGGCGCTTCTATGACCGGCGAAGAAAAGCTGCGCATCGCCAAGGCGCTCGAGCGGCTGAAAGTGGACGTGATCGAGGCGGGCTTCGCCATCGCCAGCCCGGGCGATTTCGCCGCGGTCAAAGCCGTGGCGGATCACATCAAGGACAGCACCGTCTGTAGTCTCGCCCGTGCCGTGGATGCGGACATCGAGCGTGCCGCTGAAGCGCTGGCCGGTGCCAACTCTGGTCGCATCCACACTTTTATCGCCACCAGCCCGATCCATATGCAGTACAAGCTGCGCATGCAGCCGGATCAGGTGGTCGAACAGGCCGTACGTGCCGTCACCAAGGCGCGTAATCTCTGCGCTGATGTGGAGTTCTCGTGCGAGGACGCTGGCCGCTCGGAAATCGATTTCCTCTGCCGCATCATCGAGGCGGCCATCGACGCCGGGGCACGTACGATCAACATCCCGGACACGGTCGGCTACGCCATCCCGCACCAATATGCGGAAACCATCCGCCAGCTGCTCGAGCGCATTCCCAACGCGGACAAAGCCGTCTTCTCCGTTCACTGCCACAACGACCTGGGCCTTGCGGTGGCTAACTCGCTGGCGGCTGTCGTCGCGGGTGCTCGGCAGGTCGAGTGCACCATCAACGGCCTGGGCGAGCGCGCCGGTAATGCCGCGCTGGAAGAGATCGTCATGGCGATCAAGACGCGTCAGGACCTGCTCAACGTGCACACCCGCATCGAGACCGAACACATTCTCAGTGCCTCGCGCCTGGTGTCCGGCATTACGGGCTTCCCAGTGCAGCCGAACAAGGCCATCGTCGGTGCCAACGCCTTTGCTCACGAATCCGGCATTCATCAGGATGGCGTGCTCAAGCACCGTGAAACCTATGAAATCATGTCCGCGCAGTCGGTCGGCTGGAATGCCAATAAGATGGTCATGGGCAAGCACTCGGGACGCGCCGCCTTTCGCGCACGGCTCGAGGAGCTTGGTATCGTCTTGCCGGGCGAAGGCGAGCTGAACGCGGCCTTTGCCCGCTTCAAGGAGTTGGCCGACAAGAAGCACGAGATTTTCGACGAGGATTTGCAGGCACTGGTTTCTGACGCGCTCGCCGAGGACGTGCAGGAACATTTCAAGCTGGTGACGCTAGAAGTGGCGAGCAAGACCGGCGAGGTGCCGGACGCCAAGCTCGTGCTGAACGTGGATGGCAACGAGCAGGCTGCGGCAGCTCAGGGTTCTGGGCCGGTCGACGCAACCTTCAAAGCCATCGAGTCGGTGGCCAGCTCGGGCGCCACGCTGCAGCTGTACTCGGTCAACGCGATTACCAAGGGCACCGATTCGCAAGGCGAGGTCACGGTGCGGCTGGAGAAGGGCGGACGTATCGTCAACGGCAACGGTGCCGACACCGATATCGTCGTGGCCTCGGCCAAGGCCTACCTCAATGCGCTGAACCTGATGCAGGTTGGCGCCAAGGCTCATCCACAGGTGACCGGGGTTTGATTACCGAAAGCCGGCGTCGTGCCTTCCTCGACGCCATGCAGATCACCACCTGGCTGCCGCGAGCCGAGCTGCCCTTTGCCGCGCCTTCGCGCCCGGAGCTCTTGCAAATCGTCGAGACGGCATCCGAGCCCGCGCCAGTCGTTGAGCTTCAACCAACGCCACAGCCGAGCCGCACAGCTCCCGAGCTTGCAGCGCCTACAACGGCTGTTTCGGCCAGCCCGGCCGCAGATGCGGTTCGCTCGGTCATGCCACGCATCGCCGTGCCCGAGCCGAAAAAACCTGCGGCGAAGGCCCGCGAAGTGCAGGCGGTTGCCGTCGAGCAGAAAGCCGCCGTACCGCCCCCTCGCTTCGCCTTGCAGCTGCTGCGTGCCGGCAATGTGCTGTTGCTGGTCGAGCTGCCGACCGGTGAGTCTTTCCAGAGCCGCGATCCTGCTTACATCCTGCTCAAGGACCTGTTGCGTGCTGCCAGGCTACCGGACCGCCCACAGCAGGTTGGAGACGGTGAGCCGATTCGCTGGCCGCTGCTCCATCGCGGCAGCCTCGATCAGGGCGGCGAAGCTGCACGTGACTACGTGCAGGGCGTGGTCGCTGCGGAGTTGGAAGAAATGGGTTGTGCCTGCCTCTGGCTGATCGGCTCGCCTGCGCTGCGGTTTGCTGGCGAAGTCGAGGCGGACGCCTGCTATCGCGAGCTGACAATCGAAGGCTTAGGCGTTGCGTTGACGATGCCGGGGCTCGAGCAGTTGATGGAGCAGCCCGGCAGCAAGGCGCAGCTGTGGCGAGCCATGCGCCGTAGCATGCCGCGCTGGGTGATCGGTTTGAGTGGATCCACGAGTAGTGTTCATGAGTGATGCAGTGAGCTTCCGCCCGATGACCGCGGCGGATATCGAAACCGTTTTGAAAATCGAATACGCCGCTTTCAGCCACCCCTGGACCCGCGGCATCTTCACCGATGCGCTCACCGCCTATGAGTGCTGGGTTATGTTCGAGGGCGAGCAGCAGGTCGGCCACGGCGTGATCAATGTCATCCTCGATGAGGCGCATCTGCTCAACATCACTGTCAAACCACAGAGCCAGGGCCACGGGCTTGGCTTGCGACTGCTGGAACACCTGATGCAACGCGCTCAGGAGCGTGGCGGGCGCGAATGCTTCCTTGAAGTGCGCGCGAGCAACACCTCGGCTTATCGCTTGTATGAGCGTTATGGCTTCAATGAAGTGGGGCGTCGCCGTGGTTACTATCCATCTGCCGAAGGGCGGGAGGATGCGTTGGTAATGGCCTGTACGCTGATCGACTGATCAAGCGAAGGTCTGACGCAAGAAGGCCCGACTCGAAAGAGTCGGGCCTTCTTCTTTATCGTCGCCATACATCCATTGCGTACGGCAGGCAGCCGGTTGCGCGAGGCTACTGTCCTGGCGCCTTGTCCCGGCCAGAGTCCAGCGGGGCGTCACCGCCAAGCTCGTTGTCGTCCATCACATCGTCATTTTCGTGTAGCACAGCGTCACCGCCGCCAAGACCGGTGTCCGGATCGCCATCTGCCGGGCCGTCCCAGGGCTTACCGTCCAGTGGGTTGGAGCGGCCTTCTTCGGCCTCGTCCAGGTCCACGTCGGCACCGATGCGATGCTCCGAAACTTCACTCAGATCCTGGTCGGCCGGCCCGCCATGGCCCCGCTCGTGTGGCGAGCGAGAGCCATCGTCAGGCATGAGCGTTTCCGGCGCCATGTCGTCCATCGTCGTCTGCCCGTCTGGCACTTCACCCGTTGTCATTCCGGCTTCGGCGACTCGCTCCGGCGGGAACTTGTCCTCGAGTTCTTCGGCAGGAACTTCATCCCCGATGCGGCCTTTACGGTCGTCCCGATGCTGGTCGAAATCGAGCTGTTCGATTGAACCCATGCGGTCCTCGGTAGTGTCGATTTCCGATGGGGTGTAAGGCTTGGAATCGTTCATGACAACCTCCTGCTAGAACTCTGGTCTTGCAGTTTGTGACCCGGTGAACATGTGAAGATTCAGGCCGGCCGCTGGCCGGTTCCGCCTTTATGAACCAAGCTGCAGTGGCCGTGCATGTTGAATTACAGGCAGCGGCCGCGATAAAAAACGCGAACCACCACCGTTGATCGGGGGTCTCAGTTGCATGAGTAAACAAAATGATCAACCCGAGCTAGAGGCTCGGAGCTGCGCTTTTTTCTTCGATGTTGATGGCACGCTCGCTGATATTCAACCGCGGCCCGAACTCGTTTTCATCCCCCCTCGTTCACTGGCGGCGCTGGAACAGCTGAGCGCCAATGGCATTCCTGTTGCGGTCGTGTCGGGCCGGCCGATCAGCCAGCTCGATGCGCTGTTCACGCCTCTGCAACTGCCCGCTGCCGGCGTGCACGGCGCCGAGCGTCGTACCGCTACTGGCGAGTTGCAAAACCTGACCCTCGATAACGATGTGTTCGACGCCATCCAACGCGAGCTGGCGCAAGCATGTGCCGAGCATCCTGGCCTGACGCTGGAGAACAAGGGCGTCGCCTTTGCGCTGCATTTCCGCCTGGCACCTGAGCTTGAAGAGACAGCGCGCGGCGTGGCCGAAGATTTTGTGGCCCGTTATGGTGAGGTGTTGGCGCTACAGCCTGGCAAGTGTGTGTTCGAACTCAAGCCGCGCGGCGCCAGCAAGGGCGAGGTCATCCGTACCTTCATGCAGGAGGCGCCTTTTGCCGGACGGACACCCGTCTTCATCGGCGATGACCTGACCGATGAGGCAGGCTTCTCGGTGGTCAACGAACTGGGCGGGGTCTCGATCAAGGTGGGCGCAGGTCCGACCGAAGCCATGCAGCGGCTGGCGTCAGTAGAAGCCGTTGCCGTTTGGCTCGACGGATTGCAGAGCACGCTGTTCGAGCCGCAGCAACATCCAATAAAACCAGACTGAAGCGAGAACTACATGAGCCGACTAGTAGTGGTTTCCAACCGCGTGGCGCCGATTAAGGCGGGGAAGGTCGCTGCTGGCGGGCTTGCAGTTGGCGTTCACGACGCATTGCGCCAGGCCGGCGGTATCTGGTTTGGCTGGAATGGCGATGTAAGCAGCACCCCGCAAACCCGTACCGAGACCGTTGGCAATATCACCTACGCCACGATGGGCCTCACCAAGCAGGATTACGACCAGTATTACCGTGGATTTTCAAATGCCACGCTGTGGCCGATCTTTCACTACAGGATCGACCTGGCGCGATACAACCGGCAGGAGTACGAAGGTTACAGACGGGTCAACGCCATGCTGGCGGAGAAACTGAAACCGCTGCTCGAACCTGACGACATCATCTGGATCCACGACTACCACCTGATTCCCTTCGCCGAAGCCTGCCGCCAGCTGGGCATCCGCAACCGCATCGGTTTCTTCCTTCACATTCCGTTCCCGCCTCCGGAAATCCTGACGGTCATTCCGCCGCACAATGAGTTGCTGAAAACACTTTGCTTCTACGACCTCATCGGCTTCCAGACGGAAACGGATCGGCTCGCCTTCCAGGACTACATGACCCGCGAAGTGCGGGGAATCCTTGAGTCCGATGGAAGCCTGACCGCGTATGGTCAGAATTTCCGCGCCGGGGTGTATCCCATCGGCGTTGTCCCGGATGAAATCCAGACGCTCGCCGAGTCCTACAAGGGCCGAAGCAAGCCCATGCGGCGCACCACGGACGTTGATCGCAAGAAGATCATCAGCGTGGACCGGCTGGATTATTCCAAGGGCCTGGTCGAGCGGTTCAAGGCGTACGAAGCGTTCCTGGACCGATACCCGGAGCATCGTCGCGCTGTCGAATTCATCCAGATTGCACCTACGTCGCGTTCGGACGTGAAGACCTATCAACACATTCGTCAGCAGCTGGAAAGCGCAGCGGGTCACATCAATGGCTGGCTGTCGGACCTCGACTGGACGCCCCTGCATTACCTCAACAAAAGCCATGATCGGAAAGCCCTGATGGGCTTGTTCCGCCAGTCCGACATTGGCTTCGTCACCCCGCTGCGCGACGGTATGAATCTGGTCGCCAAGGAATTCGTCGCGTCCCAGGACCCGGAAGATCCCGGCGTGCTGGTGCTATCGCGCTTCGCCGGGGCCGCTCGCGAGCTGACCTCAGCGCTGATCATCAACCCTTATGATTGCATCGGCATGGCCGAGGCGCTGGACCGGGCGATGCGTATGTCGCTCACCGAGCGCAAGGATCGCTACGAGCACATGATGCGGGCAATACGCGCCGCTGACCTGGACGCCTGGCGCGACAATTTCCTGCGCGACCTGCGCGCATTTTCCTCCCGCCCGAGAGCCGAAGTTCCTTCGAATCCGCTGTTCACCGTCTAATGCTGTGACGCACCGGTCTGCGTGCTTGTCAAAACGCCGACCGGTTCGTAACGTGCGTGTCGGAATGGAAGGGGCAGGCGATGAGCAACGAGCTTCAACAATTATTCGAGAACAATGCGCGCTGGGCTGAAGCGATCATCGAAGAAGACCCTACTTTCTTCACCAAGCTGGCCAAGCAGCAGCTGCCGGAGTACCTCTGGATCGGCTGTTCCGATGCCCGCGTGCCTGCCAATGAGATTGTCGGCCTGCTGCCCGGCGATCTCTTCGTTCATCGCAACGTCGCCAATGTCGTGCTGCACACCGACCTCAATTGCCTGTCGGTCATTCAGTACGCGGTGGATGTGCTCAAGGTGAAACACATCCTCGTCACCGGTCATTACGGCTGCGGGGGTGTTCGCGCTTCGATGCGTGACGACCAGCTCGGCCTGATCGACGGCTGGCTGCGCACCATCCGCGACCTGTACTACGAACACCGCGAGCACATCGCCAGCTTCCCCACCGAAGAAGCACAGGTGGATCGCCTCTGTGAGCTCAACGTCATCCAGCAGGTGGCCAACGTCAGCCACACCAACATCGTCCAGAACGCCTGGCATCGCGATCAGCCGTTGTCCGTTCACGGTTGCATCTACGGCATCAAGGACGGCATTTGGAAGAACCTCAACGTTACGATCAGCGGTCTTGATCAACTGCCGCCGCAGTACCGCCTCCGCACGCGTCGGCCGGTCTGATGGACGGGCGTCAGGGATGGGCTTTCGCAGGCCTGCTGCTCGCTGTGCTCTGCTGGAGCGGAAACGCGCTGGTGGCGCGCGCCTTTCACGATGCAATACCGCCGCTGACCTTGTCGTTCTGGCGCTGGGTGCTGGCGACCTGCCTGTTGCTGCCGTTTGTGGCGCGCTCCATCTGGACACACAGGGCCACACTACGCGCCGCCGGTTGGCGGCTACCGGTGATCGCCGCATTGGGCATCAGCAGCTACAACTCATTGCTGTACTCCGCGGCGCAAAGCACCGAAGCCATCAACCTCACCCTGGTCAACACCTGCCTGCCTCTGTTCACCTTCATCGGCGGCGGCCTGCTGTTGGGAGAATGGCCCGCGCGTCGCGCCTGGTTCGGCATGGCTATCGCCGCGTGCGGGCTGGTCTACCTCATCAGCCGCGGCAGCTGGGATGCGTTCACCCATCTGGCCTTCAAGACCGGCGACCTCATCATGCTCGCAGCGGTATTGGTATGGGCGCTGTATACCCTGTCGCTACGGCGCTGGGGCGCCTTTCTCCAGGTTCCGCCTCTGACACTGCTAGGCGTGCTGATGGCAATCGGTACGCCGTTTATCCTGCCGTTCTACCTGTTCGAGCTCAGTCATGTCGGGGGTTTCGAACCAAGCCCGATCAACCTCTCTGTCATCGCCTATACCGCGATTTTCGCGTCGCTGGTGGCTTATCTTTCCTGGAATCACGGCGTCAGAACCGTTGGCGCAGCGAAAGCAGCGATGGCGACCTACCTGATGCCGGTATTCACCGCCATTCTCGGCTGGCTGCTATTAGGGGAGGGCTTGCAGCTATTTCATTGGATCGGTGGCGGACTGATTTTTGCCGGCCTGCTGCTGGCAACGCAGACCCGCGTGCGCAGCGTGGTTTCGCGTTAGGTGATACACGCTCCGCGCTAGCCGGGCTCGTTGCTCGTATGCCGGGAATCCTTCATACGCCAACTTCAGAGCGGCTACAGGTAACGTCGGGTCGGCCCTGGCAAACTGCTTCCAGCGTGGTCAGCCGGTTACAGTCGGCTCCGATGTGAGTTTTCAATCACTCAAGCTACCTCCGACCACTGCGCGCGCCGCCGCGCCGAGCGCCGCCTTATACGCGCTAACCCCTATGCCAGAGGCCTTGGTGGCCTTGCTTCTGATTGGCCTTAGGCTGCCTGAGTCGCTACGCTCGAACCTGCTTTTCATATCCTCCACTTCACGTTGCATCAGAGGCCGTGTTGACTCCGACGATGAACGACTACGCTTTCAAGCTCGCCAGCTACTGGCGAAACTCTCTCGCCGATGCCGAAAACGGCAATGGCGCCTTGTCCCCAAGTCAGGCTGAAAAACTTACCGTTCTGCCTTCGGATTCCCTCGCGGCAGGGTGCCTTTCCGAGGCGCAGGTTAACCAGCTGTTCACAAACGAACCCGACGACAGACCTAGTATCGAGATCACCCTGCGCCCCTGGGTTTACCGGGCCCGCCGCGAGCATGGCCGGGTTCGCAACGGCCTGCCGGCAATCATCACTCCGGTTATCTGCCAGGTTTCGGTGAGTCGCGATGGTCGGCTCCATCCGAATGCGCAAACCATGATGCCCCGCGACATTCTCGAACCGCTGGATCGTGACAACTTCGCCATTGGCGCGCAGGCCGACCTGGATGCGTTCCTGTCCGCCGAATATGGCAGGCGGTTCGAGCCCCCGGCCGATGCTGAACTGAGTGACGAACAGCATCAGGACAACTGGTGCGAATATCTGCAGTTCTGCATGAAGATGTTCCGCGAAGTCAGCAACGGGTGGGACGGTAAGGCGGATGGCTTCGAGTTGGCCGACTTTGGCTACCTGTTCAAGGAGGAGAAGGTCGAGGGCTTCAGCCGCAATATCGTTGCGCTCTATGACTATCTGCGTGTTACCAGGCCAGAGGTGCCGCTGTTCGAGCGCTTCGCCCAGCGTGAGCGCAGCCCTGACGAACCTTGCCTCCCAGCCAATGGACTGTTTGCCGAACGACTCGCTCATGCGGGCGACGAATACGCCCTGGCGCCTGCCCAGCGGGACAGTCTGACCCATCTGCTGAATGGGCGATCCGGCGATATTCTCGCCGTCAACGGGCCGCCCGGTACCGGCAAGACCACACTACTGCTATCGGTCGTCGCGTCGCTTTGGGCCAAGGCCGCTGTGGCGGGCGGGGAGCCGCCGGTCATCGTGGCTAGCTCCACCAACAACCAGGCCGTAACTAACATCATCACTGCGTTCGGCAAGGATTTCTCGACAGGCAGCGGCCCGTTCGCGGTCCGCTGGTTGCCGGATATCAAGAGCTTTGGCGCCTACTTTCCCAAGGCGTCGGCGGACGCGGAAATGTCCCGCACGTACCAAACTCGGAGCTTCTTCACAGAGCTCGAGTCGCAAGACTACTTGGACAAGGCTCATCAGGTTTATCTCGCGCACGCCGCCGATGCCTTTCCGGACATGCAGAGCCCGAGCGTTGCGGACACGGTCGAGCGCCTGCGCGATGCGATCCGCGGTCGACAGCAACAGCTCGCGAATATCGAGCAGGCCTGGATCAGGCTGGTCGAGGCGCGCGATGCGATGCAGGCATTGCTGGGTAAAGACCCTCAGGCCGCTATCGCACAGCTCGACGCACAGCAGCGCACCTGTGCCGAGCAGTTGGCAGATGCCCAAACGCTGCTGGCTCGTTTCAAGCATTACCTCGCACATGAGCCGCTGCTCTACACCTTGTTCGGCTGGTTTGGCCCGGTTGCCGGCAAACGGCTGCGTCTGGCGAAACTGCAGTTCGATGAAACCGCGTCCGATCTGCAGCGTGCTGCCAGCGTGGGGGAAATCGAGGCCAGGTTGACCGCCGCTGTAGCGCAAGCCAGCAAGGCGCAGAAAACCGCCGAAGCGCAATTGCAGCAGGCTCAGGGACTGCAGCAGGCCGAACAGCGCCAGCTGGCGAACTGGCAGGGCGCGATAGCGGTATTGCCGATCCCCGCGGGCAAGCCCGCCACCGAAGTTACCCTCAACGATTGCGACAGCTGGGCGGACACCTCCCTGCGCTTCGAGATATTCCTGCTGACCACTCATTACTGGGAAGGGCGCTGGCTGATTGAGGTCGCCGAGAACCTGTCGGAGATTCTCAAAAGCCGTAACAAGACGGGTCGCAAGACCCTGGAGCAGAACTGGCGGCGCTGGATGAAGCTCACACCCTGCCTGGTTGCTACCTTCTTCATGCTGCCGAAGGAGCTGCGTTGCAAGCGGCATGACGGCAACGGTTTCGTGGACGCCTATGCACTCGACTTCATCGATCTGCTGATCGTCGATGAGGCCGGGCAGGTACTGCCCGAGGTTGCTGCACCGTCGTTCGCGCTTGCCAGGCAGGCGCTGGTGATAGGCGATACCCAGCAGATCGAGCCGATCTGGTCGATTCCGACGGCGGTCGATATCGGCAACCTGATCAGCGCGGGTTTACTGGCGCGCGACAACGTCGATGACGATTACGCCGCCTTCTGCGAAGGCGGGCGCAGTGCCGCCAATGGCAGCGTCATGGCGATCGCCCAGGCGACCAGCCGCTATCACTACGATCCTGATCTTGCGCGGGGCATGTATCTCTACGAGCACCGCCGCTGCTACGACTCGATCATCGAGTACTGCAACGCCCTTTGCTACAAGGGCAAGCTGCAACCGCGTCGGGGCCCGAAACCGGATGGCGGCCTGCCGGGGCTGGGCTACCTGCATATCGACGGCATCTGCCAGCAGAGCCACGGCGGCAGCCGCCATAACCTGCTGGAGGCGCAGACGATCGCCGCGTGGCTCAAAGCCAACGAAGCTGATCTGACAGAACGCTATGGAAAGGAACTGTGGGAAATCGTTGGCGTGATCACACCGTTCGGTGCGCAGACGCAAGCGATCACCCACGCGTGCGCAGCGTTAGGTATTAGCACCGGTAAGGGTGATGGAGAAATGACGGTGGGTACGGTCCATTCCTTCCAGGGCGCCGAGCGGCCGGTGGTGATCTTTTCCTCGGTCTACTCCAAGCATGCCGACGGCCAGTTCATCGACCGCAGGGACAGCATGCTCAACGTGGCGGTATCGCGCGCCAAGGACAGCTTTCTGGTATTTGGCGACATGGACTTGTTCAGCCAGCAACCAGTCAGCAAACCGCGTGGGCTGCTGGCTCAGTTTCTATTTGCTGATCCGGCGAGCGAGCTGATTTTCGAGCTGCAGCCCAGGCAGGACTTGCAGACGCCACGTACCGGTCTGATCCACCTGCATGACGTTGCGGAGCACGACGGCTTTCTGAAGCAGACGCTGGAAACGGCTCGCCATCAGGTACAGATCGTGACGCCCTGGGTGATCGAGCGGTGGTTGCAGCAGAGTGGTGCCCTGGACCTCCTGGGCCACGCGGTGCAGCGCGGCGTTCAGGTCACTGTGTATACCGACCTGCGCTTCAACACCGGCATCAAGCGCACCGAGCCCAACGGCGATCCGCAACGCATCGCCGAGTTCAGGGACGCGATCGCCGCGCTCAGGGCTCGCAGTGTCGAGGTACGCATCGTCCATAAAGTGCACAGCAAGATCGTCATGGCCGACGACGAACTCTTGTGTGTAGGTTCGTTCAACTGGCTGAGCGCGCAACGCCATGGCGACTATGTGCACCACGAGACATCCATGGTCTATCGCGGCGCGGATGTCAGCGGTGAACTGGCAGTCAACCGCACCAGCCTGATGCAACGGGTGGTTCGCCCTGGCGATATTTAGCAGCCGCAACTCAAATGGATTTTCCACCTACGGCGTGCCGCCGCTCGGTAGAAGGATTGACCCCTTTGGCTTCGAACTGTCCGGACAATTGTCCATGATCGGTCTCCCCGCTGAAGCTCGCTGATATGCGGTATCCAGGCGATACATGTCGACGGCGCGGGGCTACAGACCGGGTCGGGACAGCGTGGGTGTGACGTCGGAATGGCAGTCAAGCCTTGATGGGAACCGTGTGGTGGGTTGAGCCACGACCGGGGATCCAGAAAGCCATGCGGGGCTGGAGCGCGCGCGATGGCAGCAATGCCCTCTTTTCCAAGCTGGGTGAGGCGCAGTGGTCGATAGCGCATCAGCGTTCAGCTTTCAACGCCGCACATTGGTTGCGCGGCGTTGAAGGGGCATTTATTGCGCGCGGTAGATGCCGCACAGCTTGTGGCCGTCAGGGTCGCGTACATAGCCCAGGTGAATCGCGCCGAGGCTGCTTTCGCGCAGTCCCGGCGGCTCCTCGCAGGTGGTGCCGCCGTGAGCGACGGCTACGTCATGAAATGCCTGGACCTGCTCGGGAGAGTTGCATTTGAAGCCAATCGTGCCGCCATTGCCTACGGTCGCTTCTTCACCGTTGATGGGCTCAGTGACACCGAACAGGCTCCCGTCGTGTCGGTAGAAGAGGCGGGTATGCCCGGAGGGGCCCGTGTTGCGGATCGGCTCGCCTGCGCCGAGTAGGCCGAGCACGGCATCGTAGAACCGCTTCGACCGTTCAATATCATTCGAACCGACCATTACATGGTTGAGCATGGGGGCCTCGCTAGGTGGTTTGGGTTGTGCGGCTATCGAGCGTGCAATGTAGCACCGGCACGAAGCGGGTGGTCAAACGGCGGATAGGGGGGCGGATAGGGGGGGCGGATCAGGGTGTACAGCGTCATCCCGCGTCGGCTCGTTCAGGGCACCCACAATCCTGGCAGGCCTCGGTCGCTAACCTAGTGGCGGCTCTCCGTCTTTTCCGGCTTCCCTGTATCGAGCCCGCAGCACTTCGGCCAGTCGCTGCATGGCCAGGTCTTCGCCGTGGAAAAGGCGACGCCGCAGCCACTCTTTCATGCCGGCAAAGAAGCCGACCAAGTTGCCTCAGGTGGAACGCGGTTACGGTACTGAGAGTGCGCACGGTCGGCTTGTTCGCAGATACCCTTCGACTCGCCGATCACTGACTTCTTGTGGCCCGGATGTAGACGTTTAGAGCCGCAAAAATAAGCTGTCCCTTTTTCTCTCTGTCCGTATCTACGATGTGCACCACAGTTGATCTTTTTCAGAATTGGAGAACGTGCGTGTAGTACGATCATCACCAGAATTTTACGCAGCTGGGCCAGAAAGCAGCCGGCCCACCAGACTTGGTTTGACCCAGAGCAGCCGGCAGTACACGACTACTGGGCCCCGGTGCGCAGCAACGTCCACGCATCTTCAATACCTTCCGTTGCCTGGTGAAGGCAAATGGCCAATACTTGCCTATGGCTTAGCCAAAGCCCTCCTTTTCCGATCCGCATACTGCAATGTTGTCGCAGCTACGGGAGCTCTTATGGTTGCGCCTCATCCCGCCAACGAAGTTGAGCGTCTGCAACTTCTTCACGCGCTTCAGATCCTCGACACCGATCCAGAGCCCGTTTTCGATCGTTTGACCCGCCTGCTCGCCCACACGCTCGGCACGCCAATCGCGCTGGTCTCGCTGATCGATGAGCACCGTCAGTGGTTCAAATCCCGCGTCGGGCTCAATGTTAGCGAGACCCCTCGTGACCAGGCGTTTTGTGCACACGCGATCCTTGATGGCGAACCGCTGTTGGTCGTTCCCGATGCGTATCGAGACGAGCGCTTCGCAGATAACCCGTTGGTATTAGGCGCACCGCATATTCGCGCCTACGCCGGTGCGCCAATCCGAACCCAAGGAGGACTGGCGCTCGGTACGCTGTGTGCCATTGATACGCGACCGCGTGCGTTCACTGCGGTCGAACTACAGATTCTCCAGGATATGGCAGGCATGGTCGCCCGCGAGATGCACCTTCGCGAGACTCTGTTGCTGGCCCGCTCGCAGCTAAGTCAGGCCGACGAACTGCTGGTGGAAAGCGAGGAGCGCTACCGCTCGGTATTCGAGCTTGCTTCGGTGGGCATAGCAATCGTCGCGCCCGATGGCACTTGGCAGAGTGTCAACGAGCCTCTGTGTCGCATCGTTGGTTACAGCGCCGCCGAGCTTCTGAAGATGACTTTCCAGGACATTACTCACCCGGAAGACCTGGACGACGACCTAGACCTGGTGCGCAAGCTCGCCTCGGGCGAGTTAGATGCGTATCACCTAGAAAAACGCTATGTGCACAGGGAAGGCCACGCGGTCTGGATCAAGCTGAGCGTTAGCAAAAAGCTCTCCGCGCAAGGTGAACTTGAATATTTCATCGCTGTAATCCGCGACATCCAGGCGCGCAAGGAGGCGGAAGAAGGGCTTGCCGTGCTCCGTCGGGAACTGGAAGCGCGGGTGCAAGAGCGTACCGAACAGCTATCGCAGTCCAATCGGGAACTCCGCACTGTCATAGATAGCCGGCAGCGGGCCGAACAGGAGGCCCGAGACCGTGAGGCCGAACTGGCAACCGTTATCGAGCATGCCACTGACGCATACATCAGCCTTGACCAGAATGGCGTCGTACGAGCATGGAATCGGGTGGCTGAAGAAACCTTCGGCTGGAGCATCAGTGAAGCGATTGGACATACGTTAGACCAATTGATCGTTCCGTCGGAGATGCGGGCGGCGCACCGTGCGGGGATCGCGCGCTACTTGGCAATAGGCGAATCAACATTGCTCGGTCGCCGGCTGGAGCTGCCGGCGTTACGCAAGGACGGCTCGCACCTGACCGTCGAAATGTGCGTCCGCGCGTTGCACTTGGGCGGCAAGACACTGTTCAGTGCGTTTCTGCATGACATATCTGAGCGCAAACTCCATGAGGCTCAGCGGGAGAGCGAGGCGCGGCACGATGCACTAACAGGCCTGTTGAACCGCCGCGGGCTCACCGAACTACTACCGATTGCATTGTCGCGGGCTGACCGCTCGGTTTCCGATCTAGGCTTGCTATTTATCGACCTCGATGGATTCAAGGCTGTGAACGATACCTTCGGGCACGAAGCCGGAGACGAGTTGCTGCGCGCAGTCGCTGTGTTATTGCAACAGTGCGTACGGGAGACCGACAGCGTGGTACGGCTGGCCGGAGATGAGTTCACCGTGCTGCTAGAGGGCTTGGCCAACTGCGAGTCTGATGCACGTCTGGTGGCCGAAAAGGTGCTCGCTGCAATAGCTCAGCCGATCAGTACCTCGCATGGCCTGGTTAACGTGAGCGCCAGTATCGGCATTTCCTGTTACACAGCCGGTAGCGATAAAGACGCGGCGCAACTGATGCGTGAAGCGGTCGAGCGCATGTACCAAGCCAAGCGCGCGGGCAAGGGACGGGCGTTTTCATGGGACGACGCCTCGCGCGCTGCTGTCCTCTAGAGACAGTGGCCGTCACGCTTTGCGTTGCCGGGTGCTTAGACGCTGACAGAGCAAGACCAGAGCTATTCCTCACAGCTGGCCTGAACCAACCCACCCCTCGGCCTTGTGCAAGCCGATGGGCTGCTGGAGACAGTAAGTGTTCGGCTTCACTAGATCAACGACAAAAGGGGGCGCGTTTATGTTCTGAGAACAAGCGTTCCGGTGGGGCTGGGGTTTTTAACCCTGCTTCCCAGCCCACGGCGCAACGATTTGCAAATCTCCAACAAGCAGCTGAGCTGCAACCATCCACACCACCGCACCTATCAACGCCAACGACAGATGCCCAACCACGATGCCGATCGCGATCTGTTTCCAAAGTCCGGCATGTTTGTCAGCGTTGGCGGGAACGGCTAGGTAGGGCGTTTCGCGCTCTGCGCGGAGGTTGTCGAAATCGTCTCTCATGGTGCGCTCTCGGTGCGGTTGGCTAAACGGCGGCCAAAAAAAAGGGTTCAGCTTTCGCTGAACCCTTTCTTGAATTGGTGGCTACGCAGGGACTTGAACCCCGGACCCTAGCATTATGAATCACCTGGCTTTCGCCCTGCAACACCTTAACTACCCTTGGATTGCGGCTTTCAGCTTCCCGCAACCCTGGCTAAGCCAGAGCTTTCCAGAACGCTTGGCTGATGTAGTCTCGCCGATCAGAGGTTGCTTGAATTGTTGGGGAAGGGTAGGTTGCTGCTTCGTGGCAAATGGCCATAATTGCGATGTGGTCGTACGTTGGTCTGCTAAGCCTTCCATGACTGAGCGTTCTCTGTTATCTAGAGCGCCCTAAGCTAGGAGTCTAAAATCGATTTTCTTGGTGAGCTTAGGTAACTAAGGTTTTGAAATATGGTTTTGGTCAGGGAAGCTGCGCGTTTATTCAACAGCAAGGAGCTAGCAGCTGTAGCATCCGGGGAGTTTGATTTTCTACTTAAAGTTGCTTCTCGATATAGGGAGCGACTGGATGAAAACTTCCTGGTTCGCGATGTTTTTGAGTGCTGTTTTAACGACTTCAAAGATAGCTACAGGAACGAGTATTACTTTAAAAATCTTGTGGCTAGGAAGATACTGGTCGGTCGCCACTCGTTAAAATCTGCGACTATGGTTAGTGAGTTCAGAGTTGGCCTCAATAAGGCTGACTGCGTGATTTTAAATGGATCCAGTACATGTTATGAGATTAAATCAGAATATGACAGCTTAAGCAGGCTTCCTGAACAGCTTGACTCATATTTGAAGATATTTGATAAAGTATTTGTAATAACCACTGAGAACCATCTTTCGAAAGTTACCAAGCTTGTGCCTGCCTCAGTGGGGATTTTAAAACTAGGAAAGCGGGGGGCTTTAAGTGAGGTCAAGCCGGCAACGCTATCCAACCAAGATGTTGATGTTGAGATGCTAATGTCCTCAATCCGAAAGACAGAGTATCTCATGCTTGTTGAAAACATATTTGGTAAAGCGCCTGGTCCACTTAACGGCTCCACCTATGATGCTTGCAAGCAAATGCTCGAATTGGTCGACTCCTCAACGTTAAGAGCCGCCTTTTGCAAAACGCTAAAGACAACAAGAAAGATTGATGAGCGCTTTGCGTGCGCCCTGCCTGACAATATGCTAGCTGCCGCAATAGAGTACAAGTTCTCGGCCGCTAACAGAGCAGGTTTAATCGATAACCTAAACTTAGCTTTTAGTAAGGATGCTATATGTATCACCCGATCCTCCGAGGAAAGCGGCATGAGCTGAAGGCAATTAGAGAGCTTGCCTCCCTGCCTGTGGCGAATAAGTGCAAACCTTTGCTTGAGCCCGTCAACCTAGCTTTAAGAGACCTTGCGGCAACCATTGGTGACCTTTACTCGAAAGGTATGGTGCCTTTTGTAATTGTTAATCCTGGTTTGGGTGATTTTAGAGGCCGTCAGGCCAACATCCTGCAAGACCTTCAAACAGCACCAGAATCGAAAGGTAAGTTCGTTCCTTGTGTCAAGATAATGAACTCTTTTGATACTGCTGCCGCTTCTGTTCTTCAGGCAACACCGGGCGCCGCCGCTTACTTAGTATCCGACGCGTCTCATAACATGATCCCGATGCTTAATTCTGCATCCTGTACATTCGTGAACCCGCTAAGGGTCGACAATGCAATCCTCAGCATGCTTGGCAATGTGATTGTATACACAGACTGTTTTGGCAAACAGCGTAGAAATGCGGATTACCCTGACATTTCGTTCTATTCAAGCTTACACAACAATTATAGGGCTTACCCTAATGCTGTAGGTTTTGGAGATTACACAGTATTGAGCGAAGAGTACTCTGAAGCTGGCGGTCCGGCATATGTGGTAGCGATACACATGCCATTTATTGAAAAATCATCTCCAAACACCATGTATGTAAAGCACTTTTGCTCGACAATTCTTTCTACATCCCCATCTAACCCTGAAGACAAGTTTCATGAGGCCCTGGCGCAATTCATGACATTTGACGCTGCTAATCCGGGATTGTTTGATCGAACCTGGGGGATGTCAGAGTTTCAAGCGCGAAGCGCGGCTCGTCATTACCCAGGGCTCGGCGTAGTAAAAGAACTGTCGGTTGAGCACCACATGGAGACTATTTGTAATTTTATCTAGCTGTAAGGAGGCATCTACTGCCTCCTTTTTAGTTAGCGTGGCGCATTACGCTGCGGATCAGGGTGGGAATGGGTCTTAGTTGACCAGCAAGAGCGGCAGATGAGAGACCGCTTTCCACCCTACTGCGCTTAGCCTTGTAGAACTCGCGTCATAAGATTAGCGCGGTCCAGTTCGCTATTAATCACATGCATCTTCTTATGGCAGTTCGGGCATAGCGCGACAGTGTTCTCCACCGTGTCAGCCCCACCATCGGCAAGCCACTCAATATGATGTGTCTCGAGATAGGGGCTACCGTCTTTCCGCTTGAATGGCGCGGGTTCCTGGCAAAGTTCGCAGTTGCCCTTAGCACGACGCTTGGCGTTCTCCGCTACCCAGGGCGAGCGCTGATAGACGGTAACGCTGGCGTTGCGTTTGCCAACGACGGCTTGCCCTTGCTTCTTTGCTAAAGCCTCGACTTCGGTGTCGCTCAGGTAATGGGCTTGTTTCTCTTTAACCTGGGCAAGCGCCTTGAGGGTGGCCTCCGGAATTGCCGGTGCATAACCCGACTTCAAACGCAGCGGGAAAACCCATACGGAACGTTCTTGTCCATCTGAATCCGGTTGTTGCTCCTGATAGGGGGCGGCCGCCAGGACAATCTCACCGATATATGTGTATACCCGTTTGGTAAACACCTCGAACAAGTGAACCGAAACGCCATTGGTGGGCGACTCGTTCAATGTCTTGTTCTGGTGGAATTCGAGAGACTGAGGACCGCGCTGTCCCATGCCGGTGTAGTGCAGCACGTTGTCGATCCAGCGATCGTCATAAACCGACTCAACATGATTCGAAACGATCACCAGGGTGTTAGTCCGCTTCGATCGACGCATACCTCCCTGAGGACCGCATAGAAACGTCGCGGTTAGTTCGTCGTTGTCCAGCGTTGAGCCCGGCGTCGGCGCGTTGAAGTTATCCATATTTTCGGATGATCTCCTCAGCAATAGGAATGTCTGCGGGTGCCAGTTCATAGCCCAGCAGATCTTGAGGCTTCACCCACTCGGCTTCGTCATGTACCTGCAGAGTAAACACGGCTGATCGAAGCGCGACGATCACAGCAATTAGCTCGATCGTCCCGCCTGGATAGGTAAATGCGGAAGTGGTGAGAATTTCGCCGGCATCGGATTCGACGCCGAGTTCTTCGCGCAGCTCCCGGACGATGCAGCTTTGGGGCGTTTCGCCTGGCTCAAGCTTTCCGCCTGGAAACTCCCACATACCAGCCAGCTTTTCCCCGGGTGCACGGCGAGTGATCAGTACCATCCCTTCTAGGTGGATCACTGCTGCTGCTACTTGGCTTGCCATAGACGCTTACCACTCCTTAACTCGCAGCCCATCGATGCATTCCTTTACGTCGTCATCAATGACGTTTCCAGGCTTGATGCAGTCCTTCATGGTGCGCCGAACCCCACGATTGGCTTCGCGTTCGCGTCGGTCCTGGGATCTGAGGTTGGCTCGGGCGGCTTCGCCCATGGGGCCTTTTGAGCCAGCAAAGAACTCGTTCACCAGTTCCTGCATACCTTTGCCGTAGGCTTCGGCAGCAGGCCGCATCGCATCACCGACCTGAGTGGCAATGGGTTTTGATTCGTCAGCGAGGGCAGGGCTTGAGGCTAACGCCAGTGCCAGCAAAGTCCGTTTCATTGATCTTCTCCATTCCTTCGGGCGTACCAGCGCCTAGCTACTTTATGAGTGATCGCTATCCCGCGTTTGGATTGGCCAAGTTTCGGTTGGCTTCATCATATTCAGGGCTTGTCTGGCCACACTCGGGCGCGGTCTCTCCAGTTACAAGCCACAGCGCATATTGAGGAAACACCTTCACCACTGCCTCGATCTCTGCATCAGAAAGGCGCGCCTTACCGTTGCGAATGTTCCCCCACCGATATCGATCGATGCCGGTCTCTTTCTCGAACCAGACACTTGTTCGGTTGCTATCAAAAAGGCTTATAAGCCGAGCTTTTATCATTCTAAAAAGATCTACTTAGTAGCTTGTACTCAGTAAAGCATGAGTCATAATGGCCTCAGCTTAGTAAGTATTACTTAGTGGTCGATTGGATGATTATAGGGCAAATACTATGGAACAGTCTGGTGTAGCGGGGTTAACAATCGAAGGGCAGGCCGAACGGATCGTCAGCTTCCGAGAAGCGCCGTTCTGCACGCAGCTCGTGCTGGCCGAGATGATGGGTGTCGAGCAGATCACCGAGGACGTGGTTCGCGGGTGGGTGGAAACCTACACCCTCCCGACGGTAAAGATTGGTCGCCGCCGCGTCATCAACCTGCACCGCATCCGCCGCGATATCGAGCGGGGCAAGTCGGTGTTCTGCCAGGGGGATTACGCCGATGAGTAATCGCCCCTGCACCCTGCGCATCGCCTCGCTGCATGGCCCGAGCCAGCTTGTGAAATGGAATGTTCTGGCGCAAGGCAAGTCGCGCACCGAATGCCATCGCCATATAGATGCCGTGGTTTCCGAGATCGTCGCTGACGATCCGCTGGACTCACTGCTTGCCCAGGAAAGCGCCCGTGAGCGCTTCCAGATCATCCGCGAAGGGTGGTACGCCCGATGATGACCATCGTTACTGCTCCCAACGGCGAGGGCATGACCTATGACGTATGGCCGCAAGCCTCCGCACGTACCGGACTGCGACTGCTCTGTCTGCTGGTCCGGTCGCGAAGTGGCGAAACCCGCTCGCTCCCGGTCCACACCCTGCGCCCAATGCCGCCCCGCATCTGTGCAGCCGATTCGCACAACAAGGATGGGCAAGATCGCTGGTGTCTGGACAGTCCTCGCCTCGGAATGGGCGGTGATACCGGCCTCTACCTGCGAGAAACACACGCCACCATCCCGACCGCCGAAGTATTGGAGCGTTGTGTTCGACACCGGCAAACCCACGCCCTACGTGCCAATCCACGAACCGCTCGAGCTGGAGGCCTGAGCCGTGGCTAATCAAGAAGCACACGCTGACATCTTCTGGCGCGTCTATCTGCCCATCGCGTTGCTTGCGGTGGTGATCTTCGGCTTCCCCTGGTTAGCGATGAAGATCAGCGAGCACCGCGACGGAGCCAAGCCCGACAGCGTTCCCACCAATACAACCAACACCGAGGCCGAACAGGTCCAGGGCCGCGCTCCCGGCTTGTCCGAACACGCTTCACCGTTCGGAAAAACGGAAGCACGGGCGGAGCGCACCCTTGACCCTGCACAAACAGAAAAGCCTTCGCTCGTGAGTGTGGGGCAGCTTCTCCGCCCCGCGCTCCCGAGCCCTCGGCGGCAAGAGTGGGATGACAAGGGCAAAGCCCTTGGTGTTAATCAACTATCGATGAAATTAATAGTACGAAAGTTTAAACACCAGACTATCCCACTCTATTCCATAAACTAACGGCAACTATGAAGTTCGTTTTCCGGTGATAAAAACGTTTTCCAAGCGTGTATAACTAGTATCACAAACCCGTTGTAAGCCGCGTAAACCCTGGCGAGAGGAGAACTTTAACAGTTCCTCGGCCTGGGCTCTCTCGGCCCGCAAAAAGGCAAACCCACGCACTAAGCGTAACTAACTGAGGTAACACAACATGGCACGTTCAACTATGGAAGTTGCATTTCTCGGCACTCAGAAGCTCGCATTCAGCCAGAACGGCACCGAAGTGAAGATCGTTAAAGTCTTCTACGGCGATGAGCCGGACGGCCAAACCGAAAACGGCTTGTCCATCGTCAGCATGGACGTTCCCCTGGAAGTGGCCGATGAGGTGTTTGCCTCCGGCGCCAACTTCGAACCGCTGGAAACCGTGCGTATCCATTTCGAGATTGCCCGGGCAGGCAAGCAGAAGGGCAACAATCTCTGCCTCCATCTGGAGTCCGCGAAGACCAACGCCACCCAGGCCAGCAAGCCCACTCAGCAGCCGACCCAACAACCCGGCAAACCTGCGACCGGCACTCAGCCGGAACCAGCCAAAGCCAACTAAGGGGAGGGGCGGACCATGCTGATGGGTGACCGCGTTATCTGCGACTGCTGCGGCAACGACATGGGCAAGCTCATGAGCCTTCCCGCACCGCAAAGCGATCTGCTGCCCGATCTGCGGTTGCCGCCCCATTTCGCCGTCTGCCCCGACTGCGAACCCCTCGAACAAGCCGCCGACCTCCTAGAGGCCGGTGCATGAATTTCCTCGCCTGTGACGGTGACTGGCTGCAAGGCGCTGACGGTACGCCTGTCTGCTCCGGGTCGCTGGTCGCCCTCACGGTCGAGGAAATGCAGAGCCTCTACGGCGCTGCACTGTCCTGGGAACAGGTCTCCGAACTCCAGGCAGAAGCCATCGTGCTCTTTGCCACCGTGTTCGGTTTTCTGGTCCTCAAAAAAGTCCTGAAACAGTGAGGTATCACCCATGCAACTGAACAAGCACTTCATCAAGAAAATCGGCGTTGGCGCTGCTGCCGCGCTCTCCACTTTGGCTGGCACCGTCTACGCAGCCGTTCCACCGGAAGCAACCGGCGCACTCGATGAGGCCGGCACCGATGTCGGCACCATCGGCTGGGCCGTCTTCGCCGTGATCATCGCCGCCATGGCGTTCAAGTACATGCGCCGCGCCCTGTAAGCCGGGGTTGCGCACCGCACGTGCCGAAGCAAACAAACCCCGCTCCGGCGGGGTTTTCACTTCCGAGGGAACGCCAATGAGCTACCAACTGTACGTCCTGATCCTGACCACCCTGGCGTTCTATCTCGTGTTTTTTGGGCGGGTGTGAAGGTGGATAGTTCACTCTTTAGAACAAGTCGCGTGATAGCGTCCTTGGTGTGCTTAGCGTTTTCGGTACTTTTTTCTCAGGGAGTTAGTGCCGCTAATTATTATTGGTATGCACCCCAATACGCGACGCCAACTGCTGCTTGCAATGGAATTCCAGAGAACTGGGAGGCTGGTTATAAAGCGCTGTGGAGTAGCGGAGATATAGTCCTTGCATCTGTTTCATACTACAGTGCCAATACATATCGGTGCTATTACGAGCGTAAGAACGGTACTCATTTTAGTTCTACTCCTGTTAGTAGATATGGCGATTCCTGCCCAGAAGGAACCGTTAGCAATCCCGCCACTAGCCTTTGCGATCCGTTGCCCGACCCGCCGAACCCATGCGAATCAACCAACGGTCAATCAACAACACACGAACATCTAATGAAGCCGGCAGTCGGTCAGCCGACTATCGATCCTCCTGGTTCCATCTGCGCTAATTCCTGCGCCTACGCCTTTTCCTTCACCGCACCTTCAAATGTCTACGTCTATAAAAGCGGTTCGCCTGCCGGTGTGTTCGGTGTGTACACCTATAAAAGTGCAGGCCTGCAATGCACGGGCGGCGAATCGCCTTATCAGGCGCCCGGCAACCCAACCGAAGGCGATACGCAGGACCCCGACGACACCCCACCGCCGGACCCTGACAACAGCTGCCCGACCGGCTACGTCTGGAATGGCACCTTCTGCTCATTGCCGCCTGACCCCACCGATCCGACAGATCCCACGAACCCAACCGACCCCACAGATCCGACCGACCCTGGTGATGGCTCCGGTGGTGGCGGCTCGGGTGGTGGTGGCGGGTCCGGCGATGGCTCGGGTGATGGTTCCGGTGACGGCAGTGGAGACAGTGATGGCGATGGTTCCGGTGACGGAGATGGAAGCGGCGATGGGGATGGCAACGGCTCGGGGGATGAAGGCGATCCCGAGGAAGAAGAACCCACTTCATCGGTGGGTGGTGAAGCCTGCACTGCTGCGCTTACCTGCGAAGGCGATGCTGTTCAGTGCGCCATCCTCAGGCAGCAGAAAGAGCTGCGTTGCCATGCCGAAGAACAGGCCGATTTCGATAAGAAGAAGAGCGATATCGAAGGGCTGTTTCAGGGCGAACAGTTCGAACTGAAAGAAGCCGAGGTCAACGCGCCCAGCTTCATCAACAGCGCCGGTCGCTTTCTGCCGTCCGGCTGCCCTGCACCCGAGAGCATGAACCTCCGTTCAAACGGTGGCCGCACCCTGCAAATCAAGTACGAACCTCTGTGCCAAGCGGCTACGGATATGTCCTGGCTAATCGTGGCATTCACCGCAATGTTCTGCGCCGTCTATGTCGGCCGCGCCTTTGGAGGTGCCTGATGCATTTCTACTACCTCGCTGTACTCGCCGTAATGATCGTCAAACCGCTGGTAATGATGGTCCTCCGGGTGCTTGGCATCGGCATGGTCAGCTACTTAGGTATCAACTTCGTCATTGGCCAGGCGAAGGACTACATGCTCGCCAACATGGGCAACGTCGCCCAGTCGATTCAAATGGTCTTGGGGCTGGCGAAGATCGATGTGGCGCTGAACATGTACTTCGCCGCGATCACCACTCGGATGGTGCTGACCGGCATCGACAAGCTTGCCGACCGCCGTACCAAGCTCGGCAACGTCACCACCTTCACGGCCTGATCCCATGCTTATCATCCGCACGGGTAAGCCGGGGCACGGCAAGACCCTAAACACCATCCGCGAAGTCGACCAGAGCGCCCACGCCCAGGGGCGCGTCGTCTACTACCACAACATCAACGGCCTCAAGCCCGAACAGCTCAAGGCGAGCTGGTTCGTGTTTGAAGATCCCGAAAAGTGGTTCGAGTTGCCTGCCGACGCGATCATCGTGGTCGATGAGGCCCAAGGCTGGTTTGGCTCACGCGATCCACGGGCAAGGCCACCCGAGCACATCACCCGCTTCGAGACGATGCGCCACCAAGGCCACGAAGTGCATCTGGTGACTCAAGACCCGCGCTACCTCGATGTTCACCTTCGCCGCCTGTGCAACTCGCATATCCACTATTGGCGCGTCTTCAAATCCTCGCAGCTGCTGCGCTTCGAGTCGGAAGTGGTGGTGGAAAAGGTCGAGGTGAAATCCAGCTTCAAGGATGCCGACAAGAAGTCGCTGCGGCTGGATAAAAAGTACTTCGGTGCCTACACCAGCACGAACGCTAAGCACCACTTCCAAACCAAGGTGCCGACCAAGTTCCTGTTGGCCGCGGCGGTGATCATCGGGGCGGGGTTTCTGGTGTACCGCGCGTATGCGCGCTATGAACAGGAAAAGACCGCACCTGATTCGGCAGACCAGATCGGCGCGCCGATTGAATCTGAAAGCATGGTCGATCAGGCGAAAAGCGTCGTTGGCTCCTTCATCAACCCCATCGGCGCACAGGGCCAGGAACAGCCGCAAACGCTTGAACAGTATCTCGGTTCACGTGTGCCCCGGATTCAGGATGTACCCGGCTCAGCGCCGATCTATGACCAGCTGAACACTCCGCAGTCCTTCCCCAAGCCCGTCTGCATCGCCACCAACGACCGAGCGCTCATCAGCCGCAACCGACGGCGAATGAGCATTGGCGATACCGATGACGGGCTGACCGGCTGCCGATGCAATTCCCAGCAAGGCACGTTGCTGCAGGTGTCGTTCGAGTTCTGCATGACGGTTGTGCAGAACGGCTACTTCGACCCGACCAAGCCCGACCGAGGCTCGATGCAAGACCAGAACCGGAACAACCAGCTACCGGCACCGCAGCCGGTTGCACAGCCTCGCCAGGAACAAAGCGAGCCCCAGGGCACGCGTTTTACGCATGTTCCGTATGTGAAGGGGGAATTCCTGTGGTGAAGACCGTCAGCGCGTCCTTGGCACGCACGGCGAGGCACGAGCCGGCGTGCTGCGCGCGCTGACGTCCCTGTAGCACGTCAGATAAATCAAACAGAACAACCTTAGTAACCCATAGTGAAGGGGAAACAAAATGGCCAACAAAGACTTCAAACGAATCGATCTTCTCACCGGATTGGAAGACAGCCGAAGCCGGTTGTTCGTCGACCCGGGCACCGCTCGGATAGTCGATCTATCCAGCGTCCGCTTGTTGCATTGCGGCGTGGATACGGTCCGCCAGCTGTATCGCGGACTGATCCGTCCCGAAATCATGGCGCTGTTCGAGAAACCGGGCGTCATGGTCGAGTTTGCTGGAGAGTTCTGGCACGCCGGTCGTGTTGGCCGGGACTCGGGCTACCAGTACAAGCTCCAGAATGCTGACCTTGGCATCATCCTGCTTATCAAAAATTTCAACGCCAAGCTGGAGCAGATCGGCCCACACCTGAAAATCGAAGTATCGCCGCACGCCATCGACGCGCTGTCGCCTGAGCGTCTGCAAGAGCGGATGGACTACTACGCCGCAGCCGTCATGACCAACCGCGAACGCAACCAGTGTGCTGTCCATCTCGCACTGGATCTCCAGGGTTGGACGCCTCCGGCTGACTTGACCGCCCGCATGCACTGTCGCGCCCGCGCTAACCGGGATATTTCGGGCATCAAAGAAATCCAGTGGACCATGGAAGCAGCCACCTACGGGCGGGGCCAGTCCTATCTATTTGGCTCTGCCGGGGGCGTTCAACTCGGCATCTACAACAAGACACTTCAGGCGCGTTCCCATGACAAGCTCGACTATTGGGAAAGCGTCTGGCGTCGTCGTGACTCTCTGGACCAGATAGACCCGGACAACTACGACCCGGCTCAGGACGTGTGGCGCGTCGAGCTGCGTTATCACCACTCAGTCATTCAGCAATTCGCGAGTGGCTCCGTGGATGTGAAGACCGGGCAAGCCATTGATATCGACTCTTTTGCGGCGTTTTCAGCCCATCTAGACGGCCTCTGGCGCTATGGCCTGGGCCAGTTCAAATTGCTTGCCCGTCCTGGCTACTTCGAGCCGATCTGGACCCTCATCCGTGATGACGTGCGGGTGGATGTGCCGGTCGATTCCCTAATTGATGAAACCCAATACAAGCGGTACTACAAGACCTCTCGCGGCTTCTCTGGCAAGAACGTGGAGCTGTTCCTGGGAAACTTCGTAAGCCTGCTGGCACGGGAGCGAGTGGGCGCTAAAACCGCATTTGATCGATTGAAGGAATGGGAATGCTGGCCGGTCATTCGTGACCACTATGCGGCCAAGGATATGAGCGAGCGTGACCTGTACAAGCACATCAAGACACTGCTTCAGGAACGTCATGTTCGATGGGGTAGGGCGGTATGACAGCTCGGAAAGACGGCAAAACCTGGACGGCTGACTTCTATGAGAATGGCCGGGCAGGGCGGCGTATTCGCAAGAAAGGATTTCTGACGAAGGCAGCAGCTCAGCGCTATGAATCCGAGTTCTTTGCGACCTTCAAGCTCACAGGCCGACCGCTAGATGATCGCCTTTCTGACTTGGTCACCCTGTGGCATTCGCTGCACGGCTGTTCGCTGAAAGACGAGAAAACACGACTGTCACGAACACTCGCAGTTGCTGAACGGCTAGGTGACCCTCTGGCTTCTGAGTTCGATGCCCTGGCATGGGCACGTTATCGTCAGCGCCGACTCAAGGAAGCCTCTCCGCACACCGTCAATCACGAACAGCGCTATTTGTCTGCCGTGTTTTCCGAGTTGATTCGCCTTGGCGCCTGGGTGGGTAAGAACCCGCTGGCCAGCATCCGCCAGATCAAGACCGACCAGACCGAACTGACCTTTCTAACGCTTCCACAGATCCGTCAGCTGCTCGATGAGTGTCGCCGGTCGACCAACAATCACACCTATCCGGTTGCGCTTCTGTGCTTGGCTACGGGCGCTCGCTGGGATGAGGCGGAATCCATCTCTCGTGCAGCTCTATTCGGTGGCAAGGCGCATTTTCACCGGACAAAGAACAGGCAGTCTCGGTCCGTACCGATACCGAAGGAGGTCGAGGAAATAGCGTTGAAGCTCGGGATGCCCGGGAACGGACGGCTGTTCATGACGTGTCGATCTGCATTCCGAGGTGCTTACAAACGTTGTGGTTTCGATACACCAGGGCAGCTAACCCATATCCTCCGGCACACCTTCGCCAGTCACTACATGATGGCCGGCGGTGACATTCTCAGCCTGCAGCGAATCCTAGGGCACTCGTCGATCACCATGACGATGCGCTATGCCCATTTGTCACCGGATCACCTGGAGTCAGCCCTACGGCTTTCGCCACTGGCACAGGCTGGGCATTCGATTGGCGCGTCTTGACGACTTTACCAATTGGTATATGATTCATTAACGCTTAACGTTAAGGATTAAAGCGTGATTCTGAGTTTCAGGTGTGATGAAACCCGAGCGTTGTTCGAGTCAGGAGGCTCCCGGCGTTGGGGAAACATCCTGAACGTCGCGACCAGAAAGCTCGCGATGCTCAATGCGGCAACGGAGCTGCGAGATCTACGCTCCCCGCCGGGCAACAGGTTGGAAGCATTGCAAGGCAACCGGGCAGGGCAACATAGCATCAGGATCAACGACCAGTGGCGGATCTGCTTTGTCTGGACAGACGCAGGCCCCACACAGGTTGAGATCGTCGATTACCACTGAGGAGGTGGCTACATGGCAATTAACGGCATGCGCCCCGTTCACCCTGGTGAAGTGCTGCGCGAAGAATTTCTAGAGCCGCTGGGCATCACTCCCGCTGCGCTTGCTCGTGCGCTACGTGTATCGGCCCCAACCATTAATGACATTGTGCGTGAGCGTCGCGGGATAACGGCTGATACCGCTATCCGCCTGGGCCGCTACTTCGATACATCCGCACAGTTCTGGATGAACCTGCAGTCGGACTACGCTCTAGCGACTACCTACGCGGCGAATGGTGAGGAGATAGAGCAAGAGATTGAGCCGCTTAAAGTAGCTAGTTAGTTTTTCAACTTAGGGAAGAGTTAATGAATACAGTGGATGTAGCGTTTCGAAACTGGCTGGGTAGGGCGTGGATTTTCGTTAGCGGTCACTATTGTGTCTTGCTCCCAAATCAGAAAGCGTACGTTAACTCTGCCGTCCTTTTTTTCTTTTACTTTGTACTTAGGCCATTTTGGGAAGATCTGAGTACTGGGTTTCTAGGATTTGCATTTTTGTTATGGGGTATGGCTCTCTGTTCCGATCTCCTGACTTTCTATAGCAAAGTAACGGAAACCATTCTAGGAAAGATTGTGCTGGTGGCCATCGCTAGCACTGGCGTGAATGTTGCGGTAGCAATGTCTGCCCAATTAGTTAACGATGTCATAGGGTGGGATCCTGGCAGTTTCGTTCACACCATTGCTTTTGTTTCGATATTCCAAGGGTTCACGTTAACTTTATTTGTATTGGGCGTGCTGTTTGCAGTTGGCATTGTCTTCGGTTTTATTTTTATCGTATTCCATTTTTCATACGACGAACGCCTTTTATCAGCCATCTTTCCTTGGTACGTGGCTGGGCGTAGTGTGCCTCATAAGCGACTCACTGTTTTGGTACAGGCGGCGAGCTTCCTTACGCTTTGCTGGTTTGCATACTCTTGGGTTGCTAATGAGCAGCCGCGTTATCAAGCCTTCATAGAAGGAAAGGCGCGTTTGTTCTTATACAGCTTCGAGATGTATGAGAAGGCACCAACGTGTTCACTGACCCAAAATCAACGCGTGGCGTTCTTGGAAGGAGGCCAAGTGCTTGTGGCCAACAAGGTAGGCGACGAGATCACCTTTACGGTTCGGTCCTGCCCGATAGCCGAGTAGGCAGGGTGTAGACACTCTGTAGTCATTGAGCGCAACAAAAAAGGGCCTACCTTTCGGTAAGCCCTTGTTTTGTTTGGTGGCTACGCAGGGACTTGAACCCCGGACCCCAGCATTATGAATGCTATGCTCTAACCAACTGAGCTACGTAGCCAAGTGGCGCGCATTATTCGCGCCGCGCAGTTGCGTGTCAACCCTCCTGGTGTGCTTTTTCTGCCTGCTTTTTCAAATGCTTATGCCGCCGGTCCGACCGTTGCCGGTGCGCTGTCGATCAAGCCCAATTTCGGCGCGAAGGCGAGGCTGGCCAAGTGCTCGTTGCGTATCAGCGTGGCGTTCTGTGGGATCTCCTTGGTCAGCTAGCCACAGCCAGGTTGGCGGCGAGGTGGTCGCGCTTGGTGGTCATGTTCAGAGCTCGCTGGGCGAGGCCTACCGGACTAACGTCAAGTGCTGCAGCCGCTTGGCTGTCTACTTCTGCGTGATCGCACTAACCGCGCGCATTGGCTGTGTTCCCGATTACTGAGCGAATGCCAGATCCAGCAGGCCTGTGCGCGTCACGGATGACCGGTCCGAACGATGCAGGGTCGGGCCTGCCTAACTTTGCAGGCACACCTGCGAGGAGATCATCATGCTCAGCACTACCCATCCAAGCGATCCGCCGCTGTATCCCTGGCTGGCGGACGAATCGCCAATGAACGACCTCGACGACGCCGAGAGTGATACCGAGCTGGACGATGGCGGCGTTCTGCCGGACGAGGTACTTGAACAATTGGAAAAAGAGCCGCCACCGCCGGATCCGATGCCTGACCCTGGTGTGATGTAGCGGTTCGCTTGCCTCTAGCTGCATGGCTTGGATGTGCCGAGCGCTGCCAAAGGCTCTCCAATCACGAGGGCCGTTACACGCAGCGGGATGTCGTAGCTTGCACGCATGTGGGTTGTTGGTGGGGCGGACTGGTCCGCAGGCCTGGTGCTTCTCTAGATCAGACCGCCAGCTTTTGACTGCGCGCATACGGACCAAATATCGGGCACACGAACCGCAGGGTTCGTTCCGCTAAAACTCTATGCGCTCGGTCACTTTTCTGCTCGTATCAGGACGGCTGTGCCGTCCCGAGAGGCGAAGTCCAGATGGGCCTGTTCCCGTTGTGATGTTTCGATTTCGAATACGACTGTTATGGGGTAAAAGCTCCGAGCTACCCTGCTTGAGGGCAAGTCGTGAAGTGGTGCGTTTCTGTGATGTTGGCCCCCTCAACTACTTGTCGATACCGATACGCAGCCCGTTCGCTGGAGGCGTAAAAATGCCTCCCTTTGCTCAAGAGACGTAACGCATGAACAGGCGGATATTGGTTGCGGTGCTGCTGATTGGCTTGCATGTGTTCGTCGGTGTCACGCTGATCCCTGATCTTGCGCTTGGGCTGTTCGGCAGCGTTTTAGCGTGGGGCTATCTCGTGCTTTCGGCTGTACTGATGCGCTACGGCGTGCTGGTGCGAGGGGCGGGCAGTGCGCTGCTGGCGTGGTCTGGATTGCTGGCGATGGGAATCTTTTCCAGCCTGGCGATATTCGCACTGCTGCGAGCCTTTGCATTGGTGTTGGCTTCACTGCTGGGCTGGGAGTCGGCTGCAATTGCGCAGGGCTCGGCGCTGGCGGTCCTAGTCGCGGTTGCAGCCGTTACCCTGTTCGGCGTGCTCAACGCCCGGCGCACGGCTCGAGTAGTCGTGCGCGACATCGCCTTGCGAGATCTTCCGCCGGCACTGGAGGGTTTCAGCATTGTGCAGCTCAGTGACATCCACGTTGGGCCGACAATCAAACAGGGATATATCGATGCGATTGTCAGGCGGGTCAATGGACTTTCTCCCGATCTGATCGTTATCACTGGCGATCTTGTAGACGGCAGTGTTGTCGATCTGGCCGATGACATTGCGCCGTTGGCTCAACTGAGCGCCCGTCATGGCACTTACGTAGTGACCGGCAACCACGAATACTATTCCGGTGCCGACAGCTGGATTGCCGAGTTTGAGCGGCTGGGTATGGCAGTGTTGCTCAATCGTCATGTTCAACTCGAACACGACGGTGCTCGCTTGGTATTGGCTGGCATCGCCGACTATTCAGCTGAGCTGTTCCGGCCCAGCCATCGAAGCGATCCGATCGCTGCGTTTGCGGGCGCGCCCGATGACTTGCCGCGCTTACTCTTGGCGCACCAGCCGCGTTCGGCTCAGGCGGCAGTTGAGGCTGGCTGTGATCTGCAGTTGTCCGGCCATACGCACGGCGGCCAATTTTGGCCGTGGATGCATTTTGTGCGCTGGCAGCAGCCCTGGGTGGCGGGGCTGCAGCGCGTTGGTGACATGCAGATCTATATCAGCCGTGGCACGGGTTACTGGGGACCGCCGCTGCGCTTCGGGGCACCGTCAGAGATCACCCGGATTCGTCTGGTCAGGGCTGTTTGACTGATGAGCTAGCTCGCTAACAGCTCGCGGCGCAGTAGTACGTAGTCCTGACCCTCCTGTTGCCCACGGCGCATCGGATTGCGCGTGCAGTGTGCGGCAAAGCCGGCATCGACAAATCGGTACGGCAGGTGCTCGTCACGACCGGCGGGAATGCCAAGGCGGGTGGCCTGGATGATATCCGGGCGGGCACCGATGTCATCCAAGCGCAGCTTGGTAGGGTCCATGCGCTGGGCATTCCACTCCGCTACCTTCAGCCCCAGCGCCTTGCATAGCAGCGTCTGGCCAGAGCAGAGGCGGGTCAGGGGACGTGGGCCTCCCGCGGCGGCGGGGCTGTTAGTGCGCATGCGTTCGATAGATTCTTCGCAGGACAGCGAATCGACCCAGGGGTATCCGGCCTTGATACAGACCGCATTCCCGTCCCCCTGTACGCTGAAGTTCAGTGAGTCCCCGCCCCGCGAGTAATACAGATAGAGATGGCCGGCCGGCATGAACATGGCGCGCCGCGAGGGGCTGTGGCCGAGCGAAGAGTGACTGGCTTTCTCGTCGATGTAATAGGCCTCGGTCTCGATGATGCGCGCCGACAACCACAACCCGTCGACGCAGTGGCGAATTACGGTACCGAGCAATGCCTGAGCGACAATTTGCGCGTCCCGGTCGAAAAAAGCATCGTCGAGGTGCTGTAGCGGTGGTTCGGTGAGGCTGTTCATCAGGGCTCCGGCTTCGGCAGGTCTGCCTGTTCCGACCGCACAAGCGGGGCGAATATTCCGCGCTTGATCAACAGATTCCGTACCGGTCGTCAGCCGAATGTTTGAAAGCGGGGCTTCCCCGATTTTTCACAGCGACGACTTCTTACCTCGGAACACAAAAAAGCCTCGCGTGAGCGAGGCTTTGAGCGCGGCAATCAATGAATGCCAATGTGGCAATTTCGCTTAAACGTTGAAGCGGAAGTGCATCACATCGCCATCCTTGATGATGTATTCCTTGCCCTCCAGGCGCCATTTACCGGCTTCCTTGGCACCGGCTTCGCCTTTGTACTGGATGAAGTCGTTATAGGCGACCACTTCAGCGCGGATGAAGCCTTTCTCGAAATCGGTGTGGATTACGCCTGCGCCTTGAGGGGCTGTAGCGCCGACTTTCACAGTCCAGGCGCGGACTTCCTTCACGCCAGCCGTGAAGTAGGTTTGCAGGTTGAGCAACTCGTAACCGGCGCGGATCACGCGGTTCAAGCCGGGCTCTTCAAGGCCGAGGGACTCTAGGAACATGTCCTTTTCTTCACCATCGTCGAGCTCGGCGATTTCCGCTTCGATCTTGTTGCACACCGGTACCACGAGGGCGCCTTCTTCGGCGGCGATTGCCTTGACCACATCCAGGTGCGGGTTGTTCTCGAAGCCGTCTTCGGCCACGTTGGCGATGTACATGACCGGCTTGCTGGTGAGCAAGTGGAAGCCCTTGGCCAGTTGAACATCATCATCGCCCAGCTTCTTCAAGAGCGTGCGGGCCGGCTTAGCTTCGGTGAAGTGGGGGATCAATTTTTCCAGCAGCGCTTTCTGCGCTACGGCTTCCTTGTCGCCGCCTTTGGCGTTGCGCGTCACGCGCTGCAGTTGCTTTTCGCAGCTGTCGAGGTCGGCGAAGATCAGTTCGAGTTCGATAATTTCGATGTCGCGCTTGGGATCGACCGAGTTGGAGACGTGGATGACGTTTTCGTCATCGAAGCAACGCACCACGTGGGCTATCGCATCGGTCTCACGGATGTTGGCGAGGAACTTGTTGCCCAGACCTTCACCCTTTGAAGCACCTTCGACGAGGCCGGCGATGTCGACAAATTCCATGGTGGTCGGCAGGATTCGCTCGGGCTTTACGATGTCGGCCAAGGCTTGCAGGCGAGGATCGGGCATCGGCACGATGCCACTGTTCGGCTCGATGGTGCAGAAGGGGAAGTTTTCCGCAGCGATTCCGGACTTGGTCAGCGCGTTGAACAGGGTGGACTTGCCGACGTTGGGCAGGCCGACGATGCCGCAATTGAATCCCATGGTGTCTTGCCTCGGTGTTGGCTGGCAGCTCTGCGCTACCGGCGTTGCCAAACTGCGTTAAACGGCTTCGTGATGCGCTGTAGTGCAAGCCTTCCGCTCAGCCGTTGCTTTGTCTTGCGTTCCTGCGTCGAGTTCGATCAGGCCTTCTGGCTGTGCAGACGCTGCATTGCACGCGTCCAGTCACCGGCGAGAATTTCGGGTAGCACGTCGAAGGTGAAGTCGATGCTGGCGTCCAGCTTTTCGCGCTCGGCCTGGGGCGCTCGGCCCAGTACGTAACCGGTCACCAGGCTGCTATGACCTGGGTGGCCGATGCCCAGACGCAGGCGGTAGAAATTGTTCTGATTACCGAGCTTGGCAATGATGTCGCGAAGCCCGTTATGCCCGCCATGGCCGCCGCCTTGTTTGAGCTTGGCGACGCCGGGGGGCATGTCGAGCTCATCGTGGGCAACCAAGATGGATTCGGGGGGAATTCGGAAAAATCCGGCCAGTGCCGCCACCGCTTGACCGCTACGGTTCATGAAGGTGGTGGGGATCAACAGGCGGACGTCTTCGTCTTGGTGGCGAAACTTGCCGACCAGGCCGAAATACTTGCGATCGACGCTGAGATTGACGCCCTTGTGGGCAGCCAGACGCTCAACGAAAAGGGCCCCTGCGTTATGCCGGGTCTGGTCGTATTCAGGGCCTGGGTTACCCAGGCCGACGATCAGTTTAACGGCAGTCACGACAGAGGCCCTTCCTCAGGTGATGGCGAGTGGATTACTCGGCAGAGCCTTCTTCTTTCGGAGTGTCTTCCTTGTTCACGCGCGGCGCATGAACGTTGGCAACCGGCAGATCGCTGCCGTGGGCCAGGGCGACCAGCTCAACGCCGTTCGGCAGCTTGAGGTCGGTCATGTGCAGTACCTGACCGACTTCAACGTTGGCCATGTCGACCTCGATGAACTCAGGCAGATCCTGCGGCAGGCAGGAGACTTCCACTTCGTTGATGTTGTGCAGGATCTCGCCGCCCTGCTGCTTAACGCCTACCGAAGTTTCCTGGTTCAGGAAGTGCAGCGGAACGGTAGCGGTCAGCTTGTGACCTTCGACGACGCGGACGAAGTCAGCGTGCAGAACGAAGCCCTTGGCCGGATGACGCTGTAGCGCCTTGATCAGAACGGACTCGTTCTGGCCGTCGACGTTCAGGGTCAGTACGTGGCTGAAAGAGGCTTCGGTTTCCAGCAGCTTGGTTACGTCTTTCAGCAGCAGGCTGATGGATTGCGGAGCCTTGTCACCACCGTAGATTACGGCTGGAACGAGGTTGGCGTTACGACGCAGGCGGCGGCTCGCACCTTTCCCCAGGTCGGAACGCACTTGGGCATTCAGAGTGAAATCAGTCATTGTGTTTCTCCAGGATAACAACGCACCCGAAACGCTCGCGACCAGCGCTACCGGGCGGTTGGGCAAAAAGCCCCGCACGAGGCGGGGCACATTTTCGTTCTGCGCAAAGGGCTAAGCGTTTGGCTTAGCGGAACATCGCGCTGATCGATTCAGCATTGCTGATGCGGCGAACCGCTTCAGCCACCATTGGCGCGATGTCCAACTGGCGAATACGGGTACAGGCTTGCGCCGCTGCGGACAGCGGGATGGTATTGGTCACGACCAGCTCGTCGAGGACCGAACCTTCGATATTCTCGATGGCGCGACCGGACAGAATTGGGTGTGTGCAATACGCGAAGACCTTGGACGCGCCATGATCTTTTAGAGCGGTTGCGGCATGGCACAGGGTGCCGGCGGTATCGACCATGTCATCGACGAGGATGCAGGTACGGCCTTCGATATCACCGATGATGTGCATCACTTCGGACTGGTTGGCCTTCGGACGACGCTTGTCGATGATCGCCAGATCCACACCCAACGATTTGGCGACAGCACGAGCTCGTACCACACCACCGATATCGGGGGAGACGATCATCAGGTTCTCGAAGCGCTGAGCCTGTATATCGTCGACCAGGACCGGCGAACCGTAGATGTTATCTACCGGCATGTCGAAGAAGCCCTGGATCTGGTCAGCGTGCAGGTCGACCGTGAGTACACGGTTGACCCCAACCACATCGAGCATGTCAGCCACGACTTTAGCGCTGATCGGTACGCGTGCGGAGCGCGGACGGCGATCCTGACGGGCATAACCAAAGTAGGGAATGACGGCTGTGATGCGAGTGGCGGAGGACCGGCGGAAGGCGTCTGCCATCACAACCAGTTCCATCAGATTGTCATTGGTGGGGGCACAGGTCGGCTGAATCAGAAAGACGTCCTTACCACGAACGTTCTCGTTGATCTCGACACTGATTTCGCCGTCGGAGAACTTTCCGACGTAGGCGTCACCGAGAGGGATATGCAGCTGACGTACAACACGCCGGGCCAGGTCGGGGTTGGCGTTCCCCGTGAAGACCATCATCTTGGACACGCGCAGTACCTGCCTGAGGGTGGATCCGATGAAACAAAAAGCTGTTCAAAAGGCCAGGCGTTTTGAACAGCTCTCGTGATGTTTGGCAGGGGCGGCTGGATTCGAACCAACGCATGCCAGGATCAAAACCTGGTGCCTTACCGCTTGGCGACGCCCCTGTAGATGTAACCCTGAAAGTGCTTGTCCGGCTGTATTAACCCCTAAAGGTTATGGCAGGGGCGGCTGGATTCGAACCAACGCATGCCAGGATCAAAACCTGGTGCCTTACCGCTTGGCGACGCCCCTGTAACCTACAACCTCTAACCACTTGCTTCCTGTGCCAGCTGCGCAAGCTTTCGGTGCAACATCGAAATATTGCGGCCTTGAGCGACGAATGCTGGTAAATCGGCTGGAAGTTGGCGGCAAACTTTATCAGCCTCACCCTTGTTTGGGAAGCTCCCAAACACACAAGCTCCAGTGCCGGTCATTCTTGCTGGAACAAATTTGTTCAACAAGCTCAAAGCGTTACGAACTTCTGGGTAACGCCTCTCGACTACCGGCTGACAGTCGTTATGACCGCCCCCTGCAAGAAGGCTGCGAACTGTAATGGCCGGGGTATTGCGTGTCAACTCCGGGTCGGAAAATATTTCCGCTGTACTAACAGAGACTTGCGGGGCGATTACGAGGTACCAGGGTTCGTTCAATTCGACCGGTTGCAGGCGTTCACCAACCCCTTCGGCAAAGGCTGCGCGGCCTCTTACGAATACCGGAACATCAGCACCCAATGCCAAGCCGATCTCCGCCAGCGTGTCTTCGCCCAGGTGGGTCTGCCAGAGGTGATCGAGGCCAAGCAGGGTGGTGGCCGCATCGGAGCTTCCACCGCCAATACCGCCGCCCATGGGCAAGTGCTTGCTCAATTCGATGTCAGCGCCTTGAGCGCAGCCGCTGCGCGTTTGCAGGAGGCGTGCAGCGCGCACGATCAGGTTGCTGTCATGGTCGACGCCCGGGAGGTCCGTATGTAATCGGACCTGTCCATCGGCCCGAGGTCTGAAAGTCAGCTCGTCGCCATAGTCGAGAAACTGAAAAAGCGTTTGAAGCTCGTGGTATCCGTCGGCGCGACGGCCGAGGATATGCAGCATGAGATTGAGCTTGGCTGGCGCGGGGAGTGTCAGTGCGAGCATCAGTGTCCGAGCTGGCGCGGTTGCCAGTCCTTGACCACCAATGTGATTTTCAGGTCACGACCTGCCAATTTGATGCGATTTGGCAGCGGATAACCGTCCTCCTCGGTATAGCTCAGGTACTGAACATCCCAACCGTCTTGCTTCAGGCTGGCTAGCTGCCCGTTGGCGTTGAGGGCGATGCGGCTGCGGCTGTCCGGAGCCGGCAGGCCGCGTACCCACCAGAGCAGGTTGGAGACGGGTAGCTGCCAGCCCAGCTGGCTTTCAACCAATGCTTCCGGCGAGTCGGCCTCGAAGCGTCCCTGGCCGGCAATTTCCAGCGCCACCGCATCGGGGCGTCCAGTCAGGCGCGTAGCGCCCCGACCTAAGGGGCCGGAGAGACGAATATCGAAATAATCCTGGCGCTGCAGCCAGAACAGGGTGCCGCTGCCCGAATCCTGCGGTGCCTGAATACCTATCTTGCCGCTGATCTGCCAGCCATCGATCTCGCTGATATGGGCTTTATGGGTTTTCCAGTCCTCGGCATTGCCGGGGCCTTCAACTGACTCCTGCGGACCGAGACCGGCGCAGCCAGCTAGCAGCAAGGCGAGGGTGGGGGTCAGCAGGTTACGCATCAGCTTCATGGGTCAGGGTTTCTCCGAGCCTGTCAGTCGTTTGATGGTTTCACGCAGGACTTGGCTGTCGGGCTGCGCCTTCAAGGCTTTCGCCCAGATGGCCCGCGCCTCTCGCTGATCACCCGAAGCCCAGAGCACCTCGCCGAGATGAGCGGCAACTTCATGGTCGGCAAAGCGTTCATAGGCTTTGCGCAGTTGTGTTTCGGCTTCTTCGAGATTGCCCAGGCGGTAATTGACCCAGCCGAGGCTGTCGAGGATGGCGGCGTCATCAGGGTTCAGTTGGTAGGCCTGCTCGATGAGAGTTCGGGCTTCATCGTATCGGTCAGTGCGGTCTGCAAGCGTATAGCCGAGAGCATTGATAGCCATGGCATTGTCTGGCTCGCGCTCGATGATGTAGCGCAGGTCTCGCTCCAGCTGAGCGAGGTCGCCGCGCTTTTCGGCAATCATCGCTCGGGTATAGAGCAGGTTCAGGTCGTCCGGAAACTCAACCAGCGCCTGTTCCGCCAGTTTCCAGGCTGCTTCGATCTGTTGCTGGCCGGAAAGCGCTTCCAACTCGATGAGGTACAGCTGTATGGCGTAATCGGGCTGCTCGTCCCGAGCGCTTGCCAGCAGCTGTGACGCTTCCTGGTTGCGGTCGAGGGTGAACAGCAGCTCCGCCTGCATCAGTTTCGCCGGCAAGTATTCGTTGCCGGGGCCGACCTTGGCGAACGCGGCCAGCGCCTGCTCGTGCTTGCCCAGCTCACGGTAGGCTCGGCCCAGATTGAAATGTGCGGCGTCGAGATGGCTGCCGCGCTCGATCAGATCTTCCAGGTAAACAATGGCTTCACGCCAGGCTTGCGCTTCGAGGCATACCAGGGCCATCGAGAAGCGCAAGTCATCGTCGCTTGGGTATTGGTGGACCAGCGTGGCGAATTCACCCATGGCTTCGTCGAGCCGATCCTGTTCCACCAGCAAGCGGGCGTAGGTCAACCGCAAGCGCTTGTCTTCGGGGTGCCGGCGAAGGCTTTTTTCCAATAGCGGTATGGCTTCGTTGCTGCGCTTCAAAACCTGCAGCAGACGAGCCTGGAGCAGAATCGACGGGATCTGCTGCTCGCTGGCTGGTTGCTCCTCGAGCAGCGCGAGTGCTTCTTCAGGACGGCCGTCCTGTTGCAGCAACACGGCCTTGCCGAATTTCAGTTGGGGATTGTCGGGATGCTTTGCCAGCAGTTGGTCGAAACTCTTGAGCAGGCCGGTGCGCGTGTCCGGATCGGTTTCAGCGGCGGACAGTGCTAGGAAGTCAAAATGCGTGTCGCCCTGACCCCGGAGCACCTTCTCCATGAACGAGAGGGACTCTTCGTAACGCCCCGCGCGTGCCAACTGAACGGCTGCAGCGCGCTGGGCGTCGAGATTGTCCGGTGCATTGTTCGCCCAGATGATGGCCGTATCGAGCGCCGCTTGGTCGGCGCCGAGGTATTCGGCGATGCGGAAACCGCGCTCCGCGACGCCGGCATCCTGCGTCGCGTTGGCCTGCTGGACATAGGTGCCCAAGGCGATATCGAAGCGATTTCGCTGGCCAGCCAGTTCTGCCACTAGCAACGCATACAGGGTATCGCCGCTGAACGAGCCATACTCGTTTGGGCTTTTTGCCGCAGGCTCCGCAGTGACCTCCTCGATCGGCGGGCCGCTGTCCGGGGTGCTCTGCATGAAGCTTTGGCAGCCACCGAGAAATAGGACGGCGCTGAGGGCGAGGAGTTTTTTCATAGGGAACATTAGGCTGGTCTGCGGTCGCGGCATGATGACACAAGCGACCAGGCAAGCACACGGCTCGGCTTTGGCCCAGCATTTTGTGGGCTTGGTCCGTTACAGACAATGTCTGGCAATGGTTGTTCTGAGGCAGGCGAAGTAGGAGAATCGCGCGCTCCGTTTTCGAATCAGCGATCCTGCATGGCTTTCCTCGCGCTTGGCATTAATCACAAGACCGCATCGGTGGACGTGCGAGAGCGTGTGGCGTTCACGCCTGAACAGATGGTCGAGGCGCTGCAGCAGCTGTGTCGAGTCACGCCCACGCGTGAAGCAGCGATTCTATCGACCTGCAATCGCAGCGAGCTTTACCTGGAACAGGAGCAGCTCGAGGCCGAGACGGTGTTGGCCTGGCTGGCCAACTATCATCGGTTGAACCTCGACGATCTCAAGGCGTGTGCCTATGTGCACACAGACGACCAGGCGGTTCGGCACATGATGCGTGTTGCCTCCGGTCTGGATTCGATGGTGTTAGGTGAGCCGCAGATTCTCGGGCAGATGAAGTCCGCCTATGCTGTGGCGCGTGAGGCCGGTAGCGTGGGGCCGCTGCTGGGGCGCCTGTTTCAGGCCACCTTCAGTACCGCCAAGACGGTCCGCACCGACACCGCGATTGGTGAAAACCCGGTCTCGGTCGCCTTCGCTGCGGTCAGCCTGGCCAAGCAGATCTTCGCCAACCTCGATCGCAGCCAGGCGTTGCTGATCGGCGCTGGCGAGACCATCACCTTGGTCGCTCGGCACCTGCATGAGCAGGGCGTCAAGCGCATCGTGGTGGCCAACCGTACCCTCGAACGCGCGAGCGCGCTGGCCGAGCAGTTCGGTGCTCATGCCATCTTGCTTGCTGACATTCCGCAGGAGCTCTACAACAGCGATATCGTCATCAGCTCAACCGCCAGCCAGCTGCCGATTCTCGGCAAGGGGGCGGTCGAGCAGGCGCTGAAGAAGCGCAAGCACAAACCGATGTTCATGGTGGACATTGCCGTGCCGCGCGATATAGAAGCGCAGGTTGCCGATCTGGATGATGTCTATCTCTACACCGTTGATGATCTTCATGAAGTGGTGGCAGAGAATCTCAAGAGCCGACAGGGCGCTGCACAGGCCGCCGAAGAGCTGGTTGCGGTCGGGACTGACGATTTCATGGCGCGGCTCCGTGAGCTGGCGGCTGTGGATGTGCTCAAGGCTTATCGGCAGCACGCCGAACGCCTTCGTGATGAGGAGCTGCTGCGTGCCCAGCGGTTGTTGGCCAATGGCGGCACGCCCGAGGATGCACTGGCGCAGCTAGCTCGAGGACTGACCAACAAGCTGCTGCACGCGCCCAGCGTTCAGTTGAAAAAACTTTCTGCCGAAGGGCGTGTGGAGGCTCTGAGCATCGTCCAGGACCTCTTCGCCTTGCAAGACAGCACGGACAAACCATGAAAGCGTCGCTGCTCAACAAACTCGATACTCTGCAGGACCGCTTCGAAGAGCTGACAGCGTTACTGGGTGACGCTGAGGTGATCAGCGATCAGACCCGTTTTCGCGCCTATTCGCGCGAGTACGCTGAAGTCGAACCGGTCATCGCCACCTATCGCGAATTCCTCAAGATGCAGTCCGACCTTGAGGGTGCTCAGGCATTACTCAAGGACAACGATCCGGATGTTCGCGAGATGGCGGAGGAAGAAGTCGCCGAAGCACGCGGGAAGCTCGAGGCGATCGAGGCTCGGCTGCAGCGCATGCTTCTGCCGAAGGATCCCAAGGATGGGCGTAACGTCTTCCTCGAGATTCGAGCTGGCACCGGTGGCGACGAGGCAGCGATCTTCTCTGGCGATCTGTTTCGTATGTATTCCCGCTACGCCGAGCGGCAAGGCTGGCGCGTCGAGATCCTGTCCGAAAGCCCGGGTGAACACGGCGGCTACAAGGAAGTGATCTCCCGGGTCGAGGGCGATAATGTATTCGCCAAGCTGAAGTTCGAATCGGGCGCACACCGGGTTCAGCGCGTACCCGAAACCGAATCCCAGGGACGTATCCATACCTCGGCCTGCACCGTTGCGGTCCTGCCGGAGCCGGACGAGCAAATCGCCATCGAAATCAATCCGGCTGACCTGCGCGTCGACACCTACCGCGCCTCCGGAGCTGGCGGTCAGCACATCAACAAGACCGATTCGGCGGTGCGTATTACCCACTTGCCCAGCGGCATTGTGGTGGAATGCCAGGAAGAACGCTCGCAGCACAAGAATCGTGCTCGGGCCATGGCCTGGTTGGCCGCCAAGCTGCAAGATGTGCAAGACAGCGCGGCGCACAAGGAAATTTCCGATACGCGCAAGTTGCTGGTGGGCTCGGGTGATCGTTCCGAGCGTATTCGGACTTACAACTTCCCACAGGGGCGCGTTACGGATCACCGCATTAACCTGACGTTGTATTCGCTCAATGAAGTGGTCAGCGGCGCAGTTGAGCAGGTGATCGAACCGCTGCTGCAGGAATATCAAGCCGACCAGCTTGCTGCGCTGGGCGACTGACCGCTCGCTCATCGGCGAATCCTTCCGGTTGTCGATGGCGGCGTACCACTGAGTCCTGGAAACCCGAACATGGCGACAATCGACTACCTGCTGCGTGCCGCCCAGCTGCCCGACTCGCCGAGCGCCAAGCTCGATGCCGAGTGGCTGCTTGCAGCCGCGCTGGGCAAAGGGACAAGCTATCTGCGCACCTGGCCTGATCGCGAGGTGCTACCCGAGGTCGAGGCTCGCTTTGCGGCTTATCTTGAGCGTCGTCGGCTTGGCGAGCCAGTGGCTTACATTCTTGGCCGCCAGGGATTCTGGAGTCTCGATCTTGAAGTGGCGCCACATACCTTGATTCCGCGACCGGACACCGAACTGCTGGTTGAAACGGCGTTGGAGATGCTTCCAGCTGGTCCGGTGGATGTGCTCGATCTGGGTACGGGGACCGGTGCGATTGCCCTGGCGCTTGCCAGTGAGCGCTCCACTTGGCGGCTTACCGGCGTGGACCGCATCAGCGAAGCCGTTACGCTGGCAGCCCGTAATGCTCAGCGACTTGGGCTCGGCAATGTGATGTTTATCGAGAGCCAGTGGTTCTCTTCGCTCGCAGGCCAGCGCTATGGATTGATCGTCTCCAATCCGCCCTATATCCCCGCCAGCGACCCGCATCTGCTGCAGGGTGACGTGCGCTTCGAGCCGAGCAGTGCGCTGGTGGCGGGAGGAGATGGACTGGATGACATTCGGCTGATCATCGAGCAGGCGCCTACTCATTTGCTTTCGTCCGGCTGGTTGATGCTGGAGCACGGTTACGATCAGGCGATGGCGGTGCGGACCCTGTTGTCCGATGGCGGTTTCGTCGATGTCGCTAGCCGCAAGGATTTCGGTGGCCACGAGCGTGTCAGCTTCGGGCGGCTGCGATGAACCCAATGAGGAGTGGTGCATGCTGAGCGATGATGAGCTGCTGCGTTACAGCCGGCAGATCTTGCTGGGACAGGTTGATATCGAAGGCCAGCTCAAGCTTAAGCAGAGCCGTGTGCTGATCGTCGGGCTTGGCGGGCTTGGTTCGCCCGTCGCCTTGTATCTCGCCGCCGCCGGTGTCGGTGAACTGCATCTGGCGGATTTCGATCGGCTCGATCTGACCAATCTGCAACGGCAGATTGCTCACGACACGCCATCGGTGGGGGTGCACAAGGTGGACTCGGCAATGGCTCGGCTATCTGCGCTCAACCCTTTGGTCAAGCTTGTGCCGCACCGCGCCGCGATGGATGCCGACACGCTTGGTGCCGCTGTGGCAAGAGTCGACCTGGTGCTGGATTGCACGGACAACTTTGCGGTTCGTGAGGCTGTCAACGCAGCGTGTGTAGCGGCCGTGAAACCGCTGGTGAGCGGCGCGGCCATACGGCTCGAAGGGCAGCTATCGGTGTTTGACCCTCGGGTCGAGTCCAGCCCCTGCTATCACTGCCTTTACGGCCATGGCACCGAGGCTGAGCTGACTTGCAGCGAGGCTGGCGTGCTCGGGCCTGTCGTCGGGATGGTGGGTAGCCTGCAGGCGCTTGAGGCAATCAAGTTGCTCGTCGGTTTCGGTGAGCCTTTGATTGGCCGCCTGCTATTGGTGGATGCGCTGTCCAGTCGTTTCCGCGAGCTGAAGGTCAAGCGCGACCCGGCCTGCGCAGTCTGCGGAAGCGGCCGTGTCTGACAATGGGCCGATTGGCGTTTTTGATTCTGGTGTGGGCGGGCTGTCGGTGCTCCGGGAAATTCGTGCCCGCCTGCCTCATGAATCGTTGCTGTATGTAGCGGACAGCGGTCACGTCCCCTACGGCGAAAAAAGCCCGGCGTTCATCCGCGAGCGCTGCCGGGCCATCGCTGGGTTTTTGCTTGAGCAAGGCGCCAAAGCACTGGTGTTGGCCTGCAATACCGCAACGGCCGCAGGAGTGGCGGACTTGCGTGAGCAGTATCCGCAGCTGCCATTGATTGGGATGGAGCCCGCCGTCAAACCGGCCGCCCGGGCAACCCGCAGTGGGGTGGTGGGCGTGCTGGCCACGACGGGCACCTTGACGAGCGCCAAGTTTGCAGCGCTGCTCGACCGTTTCGCCAGCGACGTGCGCGTCATTACGCAGCCATGCCCTGGGCTTGTCGAGCGTATCGAAGCCGGGGAGCTCGCTACGGCAGGCACCCGCGCGCTGCTTGAGAGCCTGGTTCAGCCATTGGTCGAGCAGGGCTGCGATACGCTGATTCTCGGCTGCACCCACTATCCTTTCGTAAAGCCGCTGCTGCGCGAGATGCTGCCCCCTGAGGTCGCGCTGGTCGATACCGGTGCCGCGGTCGCACGACATCTCCAAACCCTGCTGGTAGCCAGCGGCCGGCTAAGCGACGGCGAGGCGACGGTGCGCTTCTGGAGCAGCGGCGACCCCCGGCGATTGGCCTGCGTTCTACCGGTACTTTGGGGCGAAAACGGTACAGTTTCATACTGTTCTGTTTAGGAACTCCCCGTGCTGGCCGGCCTCTGTATTTGTAAGGATACTTAGCAAGGCAAGCGACACCAACATTCCAGTAAGGACATTCCGTATGACAAAACTGATCTCCCTCGCCGCAGTTGCGGCTATTTCTCTGGGGCAGGTGGCTGCCGTCCATGCACTCGACCTGACTGCTGCCGTTGGCCGCACCGGCGAGTCGACGACGACCTATCGGCTGGGTGCGCAATTTGACTTCAACCGTAGCTGGTTCCAGACCAGCGTAGGTCGGCTAACAGGGTACTGGGATGCAGGCTACACCTACTGGGAAGGCGACGAGACCTCTAGCAACCACAGCATTTCGCTCGCACCGGTCTTCGTCTATGAATTCAACGGCGGGTCAGTGACGCCTTATCTCGAAGCGGGCATCGGCATCGCAGCGTTCGAGAATACCGAAGTGGAAAACAACGGCCTGGGCTCGTCTTTTCAGTTCGAGGACCGCTTGGGGGCTGGCCTGCGCTTCGCCGGCGGACATGAGGTTGGCGTGCGAGCCATCCATTACTCCAACGCCGGCATCAAGGACCCCAACGATGGTATCGAAAGCTATGCAGTGCACTATCGAGCCTCGTTCTGATCGCTGATCGCTGATCGCTGATCGCTGATCGTGGAGGCTATGGAGGCTGATGGCGCTGTTGTCAGCCTTCCAGATAAGCGTCTGCTGAGCCCTTGCGCTCCTCCAGGCAGTCATCCGAGCCCAGCTCGAACTCCCGGCAGATAAGCGGCCGCTGTGCGTAGATGGTGCAGCGCATGCTGTCCCGGTCGAGCGCTACACACCACCCATCGTCGAGGCGGCGCATCACTTGGCCGCCCCAGTCGTCTTCATCGATGAAGCGTTCCGGGACGCCGGTGTCGGTCAGCAGCAGAACCTCGAGTCGGCAGCAGCAGGCGGCGCAGCTGCTGCAACTGACCGTATCGTCGGGCAACTGGCGGTGGGGAATGGCAGATTGAGTCATGGCGGCAGTCTACCCGTCTTGCGTCGGGATAGCTGCATGCCGCTAATGGCGCTGAGAAGGTAAAGCCAGCACGGTCGTGCTGGCGCAATAGGCTAGCTGTTTTCTTCGATTTGCTTGTTTTTCCAGCCTTCACCGCCGGGCAGCACCAAGTTGAGTAACAGCGCGATGATGGCGCATAACGAGATACCGGACAGGCTGAATTCCCCGTAGCCGAACGTCATGCCGCCGATGCCGAACACCAGCGTCACGGACACGATGATGAGGTTGCGCGCTTCGGCCAGGTCCACCTGATGGCGAATCAGTGTGCTCAGGCCAACCACCGCGATTGAACCGAACAGCAGGCAGAGGATGCCGCCCATGACTGGCACCGGAATGCTCAGCAGCCCAGCTCCAAACTTCCCGATGAACGCCAGGACAATGGCGAACGCCGCCGCCCAGGTCATGATTTTCGGGTTGTAGTTCTTGGTGAGCATCACCGCCCCGGTCACTTCCGCATACGTGGTGTTTGGCGGGCCGCCGAACAGTCCCGCTGCTGACGTCGCCAGGCCGTCACCTAGGAGCGTGCGATGCAGACCCGGTTTCTTGATGAAGTTGTTGCCCGTCACGCCACCAATCGCCACCACGCCACCGATGTGCTCGATAGCGGGTGCTAGCGCGACCGGGACCATGAACAGAATTGCACCCCAGTGGAATTCCGGTGTGACGAAGTTCGGCACCGCCAGCCAAGGTGCCGCCGCGATTCCGGTCGTATCCACGACACCAAACGCGAACGACAGACCATAGCCCACAGCGACGCCAGCCAGGATCGGCACCAGCCGGAACAGGCCTTTGCCGAGCACGGCCACCAGCAGCGTGGTCAGCAGGGCGGGCATTGAGATCAACATGGCCGTGGTGTAGGGCACCAGCTGAGCGCTGCCGTCACCGGCTTTGCCCATGGCCATATTTACTGCGACGGGCGATAGGGCGAGACCGATGGAGATGATCACCGGTGCGATTACTACGGGAGGTAGTAGCCGGTCTATGAATCCAGGGCCTTTAAGGCGCACCGCAAAGCCGAGAAACATGTAAACGATGCCGGCAGCAACCACGCCGCCAAGTACCGCTGGCAGGCCGAAGTCACCCTTGGCGGCGATGATTGGCGCGATGAAAGCGAAACTCGACGCCAGGAATACGGGTACTTGGCGTTTGGTGACCAGTTGAAACAAAAGGGTGCCGATACCGGCGGTGAACAGCGCGACGTTGGGGTCCATCCCGGTAATCAGCGGCATCAGCACCAGCGCGCCGAACGCCACGAACAGCATCTGCGCACCGGCCAGCACCTGGCGTCCGAGCGGTTCTTCCATGGGTTGCGGCATCTCAGATGTCCTTCTGCTTGGTGCCGAAGATCTTGTCTCCGGCATCGCCCAGTCCGGGCATGATGTAGCCGTTCTCGTCCAGGCGGTCATCAATGGAGGCGGTATAGATGGTGACGTCCGGGTGTGCCTTTTCCACGGCCTCAATGCCTTCCGGTGCAGCCACCAGAACCAGGGCGCGGATTTCCTTGCACCCGGCCTTTTTCAGCATGTCGATTGCTGCGACCATCGATCCGCCGGTTGCCAGCATCGGATCGATGATCATCGCCAGGCGTTGGTCGAGATCATCGACGAGACGCTCTAGGTAAGTGTGCGCCTGCAGAGTTTCCTCATTGCGTGCAATGCCGACCGCGCTGACCTTGGCACCTGGTATCAGGCTGAGTACGCCGTCGAGCATGCCGATGCCCGCACGAAGAATCGGCACAACGGTAATCTTCTTGCCAGAAATCTTTTCAACCTGGACCGGGCCGCACCAGCCATCAATGCTGTAGTTTTCCAGCGGCAAGTCGCGAGTCGCTTCGTACGTCAGGATCGAACCAACCTCCTGCGCCAGTTCGCGAAAATTCTTGGTACTGATATCGGCACGGCGCATCAACCCAAGTTTGTGGCGAATAAGCGGGTGGCGGATCTCTCGAGTGGTCATGGTTGGCTCCGGCGGTCAAATAAACCGGCGTAGATTAATGCATCAGGGTGTTAGCGGCTATTGATGTATCCGAGAGGGCTTGCCCTGTGCCTGGCTGCATCGGTATCGTCGCGCCCCTTAATTTGAGGGCGGCTGATCGAGCTGCTTCATCTTTCAACTGTCTTGGAGCATCGCCATGTCCGTCGATCTTGCACACGTCCGCCAGATCATGGCTGAAGCCGACTGCCTTTATTCCGACCCCGAGGTCGAAGCAGCAATCGACGCGGTGGCCGCGAAAATCAATGCTGAACTGGCCGACCGAAACCCTGTGGTGTTCTGCGTGATGAACGGGGGGCTGATTTTCTCCGGCAAGCTGGTTACCAAGCTGAATTTCCCGCTGGAACTCTCCTACCTGCATGCGACGCGTTATCGCAACGAAACCAGCGGAGGGGAGCTGTTCTGGAAAGCCAAGCCAGAAATCTCGTTCATGGATCGTGATGTGCTGATTATCGATGACATCCTCGACGAAGGGCACACGCTCGGCGCAATCATTGATTTTTGCCGGCATGCCGGCGCTGCCGCTGTGCACACTGCGGTGCTGGTCGATAAGGATCATCAGCGCAAGGCGCGCCCAGATCTTAAGGCTGATTATGTTGGGCTCAGCTGCGTCGATCGCTACGTGTTCGGTTATGGCATGGACTACAAGGGTTACTGGCGGAACGCGCCTGGCATTTTTGCTGTTAAAGGCATGTGACGAGTTACCCGCTGGCACTAAGTCGCGCATCTGAAAGCGTCCGGATCGCGGCTTCTGACCTAAGCGATAAAAAATGCGCGGTGGTCTTTCTCGCATCGGCCTAAAGGCTTCCTTCCGACAGCCTGTCTCGCTCTGTCTTCGCGCCTCGGCAGCGGTTCTGGTCTCTGTGAGCGTTGGCGTTCCATTCCCTTCCGGCTGTTTCGTTTCGCCCCACGCGTTGCGCTTTGGTAACGCTCTTGCGAATCGCTGCGAGTTTCTTCGTCGCGGCGGATAGTGCCTGTGCCCGCGTAAAGCTCGGCTGTTCGAGTAAACGACGACCAGTTGCGCTCAGCTCCGCCTAAATCCTCGCGAACAGCATCGCAACTGCTCTATTTAGAGGGTTGCGTCTCTTTGACTGGCGGCTAAGCTCTCGGGTAGCTTCGTCGAAGGTCATCCGCTGCGCTGGCAGCTATCCGGTTGTAGGCCAGTGCTGGGAAGGCCATTCATACTTAAGAGTGACAAAGCAAATCAAACCTTAGTGCGCTTAACCCTCTGCCTTCGTGTGGTTAGGGTGAACGTACTTCGAACCAACCAGGAGCGCCTCATGACAAAAACAACAAGGCAAGGAATCTTCCAGCCCAAGACCCTGGCCCTCGCGGTCGCGTTGGGCACTGCATCACCCGCTTACGCTGTCACGTTCAATATTGGGGAAGTGGAGGGGCAGTTGGACTCGGCGATGTCGATCGGCGCCAGCTGGTCGACGACGGACCGGGATATGGATTTGGTAGGTATCAATAATGGCGGTACTGGATACACGCAGACTGGTGATGACGGCCGTTTGAACTTCAAGAAGGGCGAGACCTTCTCCAAGATTTTCAAAGGTATTCACGATCTTGAATTGCGCTATGGCGATAGCGGTGCCTTTATTCGTGGCAAATACTGGTACGACTTTGAACTGAAGGATGAAAACCGTCTGTTCAAGGACATCAGCGACAGCAATCGTAAGGAGGCTGCGCAATCCTCCGGTGCTCAAATTCTCGATGCTTTTCTCTACCACAACTATTACTTGGGTGACCTGCCTGGCACCGTCCGCGTTGGTAAGCAGGTTGTTAGCTGGGGCGAAAGCACGTTCATTGGCAACTCGATCAACTCGATCAACCCGCTAGATGCAGCGGCGTTCCGCCGTCCTGGCGCCGAGATCAAGGAAGGCTTGATCCCGGTAAACATGCTTTATGTGTCGCAGAGTGTTAGTGATCGGTTAAGCATGGAGGCGTTCTACCAGCTTGAGTGGGATCAAACGATTGTTGATAACTGCGGTACCTTTTTCGGTAGCGATGTAGCGCAGGATGGGTGTGATAACAATTATCACGTTGGGAATCCTACCATTGCCCCGCTTCAGCCCCTTGCCGCTAGGTTTGGACAAGGCTTCGATGTGACATCGGAAGGGATCGTCCTGCCACGCGGCGGCGATCGCGATGCTCGTGACTCTGGTCAGTATGGTTTCGCGTTTCGGTGGCTGGGCGATGCCACCGAATATGGCCTTTATTTCATGAACTACCATAGCCGAACGCCGATCGTGAGTACGCAGACCGCATCGGGGATCCTCGATGTGGCCGGTAGTCCCGCTTTTGGTGAGGCTGTTGCCGGTGCGGTTGCTGTTGCGAATGGTCCATGTGCTCCCGCGGTTTTCGGTCTTGGGACGCCTGCTTGCGTACGAGGTGTGGCTGGTGGGTTACTGCAGTCTGCGGCATTAGGTAACGGCAAGTACTACCTTGAATACCCAGAAGATATCCGGCTATACGGAGCAAGCTTCTCGACGACGCTGCCGACAGGTACGGCATGGTCCGGCGAAATTAGTTATCGTCCGAACGCTCCGGTACAAATCAACACAACCGATCTAAGTCGTGCGCTGCTCAATCCGCTATCGATAGCTAATACCGGCTCGGCAGCATCTCCCGTTGCAACTGCCGAGGGAGCTGATAACCGTGGTTATAACCGTAAGGAGATCACTCAGGTCCAGACGACCTTCACTCATTTCTTCGATCAGGTATTGGGCGCTGGCCGAGTAACTGTTGTAGGGGAGGTTGGGTTCGCTCATGTAGGTGGCTTAGAAAGTACAAGCGATCTCCGCTATGGCCGTGATGCCATTTATGGCACCCCGGACGATGCCGGCCAGCTTGCTGCGTACGGTGATGAAGGCTTCGTAACTGCCAATTCCTGGGGCTACCGCCTGCGTGCACTTGCGGATTACAGCAACGTATTCGCTGGCGTAAACCTCACGCCAAACGTGTCCTTCTCTCACGATGTGGACGGTTACGGACCGAACGGTCTGTTCAATGAAGACTCGAAAGCTGTGAGCGTCGGCGTCGACGCGGTCTATCAGAACCGCTATACGGCCAGCCTGTCCTATACCGATTTCTTCGATGGCGACTACAACACGCTGGTTGATCGCGACTTTCTTGCCCTGAGCATGGGCGTGAACTTCTAAGGAGGCTATTTCAGTATCGCCGTACGGAGCTCTTATGAGAGCTCCGCTACGCGCCAGTCTACATACAAGGCCTCCGGCCAAAACAAGATCAAGAGGAACTGGAAGCGTATGAAAACAACAAAAAAATTATTCAGTGTCTTGGCCTTCTCGCTGCTGGCAAGCAGCGTGATGGCTGCAGTCTCTCCAGAGGAAGCCGCAAAGCTCGGCAATACTTTGACTCCACTCGGTGCCGAGAAGGCGGGTAACGCCGAAGGAACGATTCCAGCCTGGACAGGCGGGTTGTCCACCGATGCCGCACCGCTGGATGACGGGCATCTGACCAATCCATTCAAAAGCGAACAGCCTGAGTTCGTTATCACCGCGCAGAATGTCGATCAATATAAGGACAAGCTGACGGCGGGCCAGCAGGCGATGTTCAAGCGTTATCCAGAAACGTACAAGATGCGGGTCTTTCCAACCCACCGCACTGCAGCAGTGCCAGACCGCATCTACGAAGCAGCCAAAAAAAGCGCTTTAAATACCGAGTTGGTTGACGGTGGTAACGGTATCGCCAATTTTTCCGATAGCCGCTACTACGCATTCCCTATCCCGAAGAACGGCCTGGAGGTCGTCTGGAACCATATTACGCGGTACCGCGGTGGCAACGTTCGCCGTAACATTGTCCAGGCAACCCCACAAACCAATGGTAGTTACACCTTGGTGCACTTCGAAGACGAAGTGGCTTTCCCTAGCGACATGACGGATCTGGATGCAGAGCGCGCCAAGAACGCGTTGCTTTTCTTTAAACAGCGGGTAACAGCACCGTCGCGTCTTGCTGGTAACGTTCTGCTCGTACACGATTCGTTGGATCAGGTGAAAGAGCCGCGGCAGGCCTGGATTTATAACGCCGGCCAGCGTCGTGTGCGTCGTGCCCCGCAGGTTGCCTATGACGGTCCAGGTACCGCAGCAGACGGCATGCGGACCACTGACAACTTCGACATGTTTAGCGGTGCGCCTGATCGCTACGATTGGAAGCTGGTCGGTAAGAAGGAGTTGTATATTCCATACAACAGCTACGAGATCAATTCTAGCGACGTGCAGTACAGCGACATTCTGAAAGCCGGTCACGTCAATCAGGATCTCGCGCGTTACGAGTTGCATCGTGTCTGGGAGATCGAAGCCAACCTCAAGGAGGGTGAGCGCAACATCTACGCCAAGCGTCGTTTCTTCGTAGATGAAGATACCTGGACTATTGTGCAATCCGAGTTGTATGACGGCCGCGGCCAATTGTGGCGCGTCGGTGAGGCGCACATGTTGCAGTACTATCAGCACAAGGTGCCGGCCTATGCCTTCGAGGCGCTTTACGACATTATCTCGGGGCGCTATATCGCCATCGGCTTGAGTAATGAAGAACCAGCGCACGAATTCGGCTACAAAGCGTCGGCTCGCGACTTTACGCCTGCTGCATTGCGTAATGCAGGGGTGCGCTGATCGAGCAGCATCTGTACGGTGAATAAGGCGGCCAGTTGGCCGCCTTTTTTATTTTCGGCACAGCAGGAGTGATATTTTTCAGCCATTAGAGATCGGTATCCAACCAGTCCGGGTGGTTTTGCTTGCAAGGCGAGTCGACAAAAGCGCCACAATCGTGCAGGTTATTACCGCGCAAGCGCATCGATACGACCATGTCGACTGGCCCTGGAATAGGTGCTGACGCAGCGCTCAATGCGCTTCTCAATGGACTGATACGAATAAGAGAAACCTCGCTATGTCCGTACGCTTCAACCCTGGTGCCCTCAGCACAGAAGCCGCCGCGCAGGTTCAAGTTGCGACTATTCCACGTCTCCCACCGCTGCATATACCAAGGCCACGACTCGTCGATGCACTGCTCGAGGCCCGGTGTCGACTGCGTTTGATCTGCGCACCCGCCGGGTTTGGCAAGAGCGTACTCATGAATGAGTGCGCGCGGATGGTGCCTGCCGATACACATCTCGTATGGCTTGATCTCGGCGGCAGGGCTTTCTCTGCTGAAGCTCTGTGTTCACAGCTGCGCCGGGTATTAAGCGGTACAACTTCAGAGAGCGGGGACGTTCAGCAAGATCTCATCAACCTGCTGAATGATTTTCCGCGGCCGCTTTGGATCATGTTGGATGATTATCCGAGAGAGGTAACCGCGCCGTTCGACGCCTGCCTCGACTTGCTTATCGAAAGGGGGCCCGAATCCGTCAGCTGGTGGGTTAGCAGCCGTCGGCAACCCGCTTGGAAGCTACCCAGGCTATTGCTGCAAGGTGACTTGTTCGAGCTGGAAGCCGAGGCGCTGGCGCTGACGGCTAGCGAGCTGCGGTTGTTGCTCAAAGCACACCGTCTGGAGCTCGCCGATGACACGTTCAAGCAACTATTGGCGGGCAGCGAAGGGTGGTTGGCGGGTGTCAGTTTGCTGTTATTGAATGCAGATGAGCAGGCGGTTCGTGAGCGGTTGACCGCCGGTACGTCATTGTTGCGGGATTATGTGCAGCGCGAAGTGCTTGAGGGGCAGAGTGAGGATATCTGCCGCGCGCTGTTCGCGTTGGCGCGCATGCCGCGCTTTTCATCGCAGCTGTGTGAGCATGTCCTTGACGGCATAGGAAATGACCTTCTCGATGTGCTTAAGACGTCCCAGCTGTTCATTCGTCAAACCGATAACTGTGGTGAATGGTATCGCCTGTGGCGGCCGCTAGCGTTGATGTTGCAACGCATGCCAGGTGTAGCATCACCCACCCAGACGCACCTGCGTGCCTGTCAGTGGTTTGCCAATCGCGGTGAAATGCGTGAGGCGGTGGAGCATGCCCTGTGGGCAGGGCAGCCAGAAGTCGCAGCCAACTTCTTACAGCGCTACGGGCAGGAGCAGCTGCTCATCGGCGACAACGTTTCGCATTTCATGAAGTGGCGTAGTGAACTTCCGCAAGATTTGTTTAACAGCACGACCCGGCTGATCGTGTTGCATGGCTGGGCTTTAATCATTTCGGCTCGGTTAGACGAAGTGGATGACTGCCTCGCCGATCTGGCCAAGTTCTTTCCTCAACCCGATGCTCGACGGCAGGCGCAGCTGCTTGCTCAGTGGCAAGCGTTGCGCGGTTTTCTAGCGCGTTTGCGTGGCGAGCCTGAGGCCAGGGATTATTGCCTTCAGGCTCTGGAGGTCCTGTCTGACCACGCTTGGGCGCAACGGGTGCTTTGTTATCAGGCGTTGTCCCAGCAGGCGATAGCCGAAAGCCAGCTCGAGTTGGCCCAGCATTACAATAGCGAAGGCATGAAGCTTGCGCGGCTCAAGGGCAGCGTGCTGTATGAAGCGATGCTCAGTATCGATCGAATCCAACTGCTGGAAATTACCGGCGAGTTCGAGCGAGCCGTTGGAGTGCTCGAAGAGTCACTGATGGTGCTACGCGACGGTGTCGGCCATAGCCCGATCATCGGCCGACTGAAGCTGCTACGGGGCCATCTGTTGGCCTATCAGGGGCTCGACGAGCCGGCCCGCGAGGCGTATCAGCAGGGCCGAGTCGAGACGGAAACCTGTGGTGATTCATATGTATTCTTCGGCTATGCCGGGCTGGCGGAGCTGGCAGCTCGCAATCAGGAGTTCCCTACGGCCTACCATTGGCTGCGAGAGGCCGAGCGGCTGGCACAGTGGCGACACGTGCCGGAGGCCCGTTTCCGCGGCATTCTGCCGTTGATAACTGGACTGACGTGGTTGCATCAGGGGCAATTGAAGAAGGCCAGGGCCGTGTTTATACAGGTGCTCGAACTTTACGATGGGCACACGTATATCGCCCCTTCTGGGTTCTACGAGTTGCTGCCGCGGGTTCAGCGCTACCTTGCGGTGATCGACCTACTGTCCGACCGGGGTGCGTTGGCCATCGACACGTTGCGTGAACTTATCGAGCAAAACCTCCGTTCGCAGCGGTTGGGGCTGGCCTGTGAGTGTCGCTTCACGCTCGCCGAAGCGCTTCAAATGGATGGCCAGCATGACGAAGCGGAGCTGGAACTTCGCAAAGCGCTCGGCGAGGCAGCAAGGCAGCATCTGGTCAAGCCATTGTACGAGTTGCAGCATCGCCAACCACAATGGCTTGCCAAGATGTTGCCTGCAGGAAAGGGGGAAAGCCTGCGCGATCGTTTGCTGCAATTTGAGCGAGAGCCTGAAGAAAGCGTTGCCCCCGGCGATGAGGCCATCCTGAGCAATCGCGAGCTCACGGTCCTGCGTCTCATCGCCCAGGGGTGTTCGAACCAGGAGATTGCCGAGCAACTGTTTATTTCTCTGCATACAGTCAAGACCCATGCCCGGCGAATCAATACCAAGCTCGGGGTGGCCAGACGTACGCAGGCGGTCGCACGAGCCAAGGCTTTGGCCTGGCTGTGACCCTCGTCAGGGAATGAAGGGCTAGATGCTTGCCGCGAATCATGATGCGCCGGCTGCAAGGCTCCGGCGGAGGGAGGCTAACTTTTGTTCTTGTTTAGCAGAAGGTGATCGCCGGAGGTGCAGAGCCTCCCGGCATTACTGTGCGGCTGAGCGCGAATGCTTGGTCAGGCGATAAGAGCTGGATTGGCCGCCTCGTTCGATGGCGAGGCTGAACTGCAGGCTGGTGATCAAGCGTTCGAGCTGATGCTGGTCCCGCCATTGGCTGGAGCTGATGAAACGCTTCACTGCCACACCTGCCGTGTCGGTCAGGGTCAGCAGAATACTTCCGTCGGGTTTCTGGATGCTGAAATTGACGTTGTAGTCTGGCTGAAACACATCGCTGATTTTTTGGAAAGGACTGTTCATGCCGGTACCTGATTGGATGACTGCCCCCAATGGACCTAGTACCGATTAACTAGTTTCGCCCGCTGGACGTGTTCCTTGCGACGGATCACCGCAGGGCCATAATGTCTCAGGATGGTGTGGCGGAAGCTGGCAGCTCTTCCAATGCCTCCGGATTGTTTTTAAAGGCCTTCGCAAACAGGTCACGGTGTCGGGCCATAAAGATGCCGATGTCGTCGGCCTGCTGTTCGCTCAGTGAAGGCGTAGCCTTCTGCAGTGCCGCAGCCAGGGCTTCGGCCAGCTCGAGCATTTTGTCGTGACGATCGGCTTCGGCTTTATCCATGAACAAGCGCTCCAGGTCCCGGCTGCTGCGGTACACAACTTCGACGGCCATCTGCCACCTCGGCTCAAATGAATGGAATACTGTTTATTCATACAGCATAAGCTGCCTGGCGAAGATTGAAAAGCGTCGAGGTGTCAAACTGTCAGCTCAGTTGGCGAAGTGGCCTCGAAGCCGCTCGGCGCGAAAGTCTAGGTTGCTGCTCCGGTAGCCTGAGCGCAACGGTGGTAGCGGGGCGCAGGATTGCCAGCGTTCGCCGGGTTGCAGGTCCCCCGGGCCACGGTATTGCGGCGCGTCATAGTTGGAGGTCACCAGATTAAGGCTGGAACCCGGAGAGTAGGCGGCTACCTCCCAACTCAGTTTGCGCATTGGCTTGGGGCTATGGTTGTCCAGAATGATGAGCAACGGCTGTCCGGCCGGGCAGCTCGTCGGTGCATACGACATCCGCAGCTGGAGTTGAGCAAGCAGCTGCTCTTCCCGTTGTTCTTGCCAGATCACCCAGGCCGCAACGATACCAAGGCCAAGCAGCGCTCCCAGCGAAATCGGTACCGCCCGAAGGGGGTACCGAATCAATAGGATCAGCCAGGTTGCGACTAGAAACGCGCCGATCAGCATGGCGAGGGGGCGCGCGAATAGTTGACCATGAAAACCTCTTTTCACCGTGATCTAGCAGACATCCTAACGCTGGCTCGCACGGGGTGCGACTTTCAATTGCCAGGCATGTGGCCGTGGTGCCTGTGGATGCTGTTCAAGCATCTCTGTCGTGGCGGGCGTGGCTAGCGAGCCGCTCAAGCGCGGCCCTGAGCTTGGGGTCCTTAATGCCACGAGCGGTTTCCTGGATATTGTCTGCTGCACGCGCCGACAGTGCTGGCGGCGGCCCGGGTTTGTGCCGCGGCGTTTCGGGGGGCTGTACCTTGAACTGGATACGGCTCAGGCCGCTGAATTCTTCCAGACACAGCAGTTGCCGTTGTAAGCGTCGTTGTTGGTAGCGCAGTCGCGTTGCCCAGTGGCTGTCGGTAACGATCAGCAGCAGTGTCCCTTCGCGCCATGAGGCCACACGACAAAACTCTCGTGCTGCGGGCTGCAACTGGCCGTCGACCAGTTGCTGTAGTCGATCCAGCCGCTTCGCTTCGCCAAACAGCGCTTTTAGCGGTTTGGCCTCGCGCAGCAGCGACGCAGAGGCTCGGGCCGGCAAGGGGCGAAACGACATGGTTGACGCTCATGAGTGAAGAGCCGGCATATTAGCAGAACCCTGCAATAGCCTTCTGATCGTACTGTCACCCCTCAAACCTACGACCGGCTCGCCTGGTTCCTGGCGCCATTGGCTGGCTCAGCTGCGCAGTAGGCACCTTTCCTCTCGGACGTTTCCGAGTAGAATGCCCCCTTTGCACGAAGCCGTGGTGGCCCTGCGGCCGTGCCTCCATCCCCAGCATGGAAGTCTTTTTCGATATGTTTGCGCCTTTAATGAAGAAGCTCTTTGGTAGCAAAAATGAGCGTGAGGTCAAGCGCATGCTCAAGGCGGTTCAATCCGTCAATGCGCTCGAAGAGCAGATGCTGTCTCTCTCCGATGAGCAGTTGCGGAGCAAGACCGAAGAGTTCAAGGCCCGCCTCGGCCAAGGCGAGACCCTCGACCAGATTCTTCCCGAAGCGTTTGCCGTTTGCCGCGAAGCAGGCAAGCGTGTGATGGGCATGCGTCACTTCGATGTACAGCTGATCGGCGGCATGACGCTCCATGAAGGCAAAATTGCTGAGATGCGTACCGGTGAGGGCAAGACGCTGGTAGCGACCTTGGCCGTATACCTCAACGCACTGGCGGGCAAAGGGGTACATGTCGTTACAGTGAACGATTACCTGGCGCGTCGCGATGCCAACTGGATGCGTCCGCTGTATGAGTTCCTGGGCTTGACGGTTGGTATCGTCACACCTTTCCAGCCGCCGCAAGAGAAGCGAGCGGCGTACGCTGCCGATATCACCTACGGTACGAACAACGAGTTCGGCTTCGACTATCTGCGCGACAACATGGCGTTCAGTCTCGAAGAAAAGAACCAGCGCGAACTCAATTTCGCGGTCATCGACGAAGTCGACTCGATCCTTATCGATGAAGCCCGCACGCCACTGATCATCTCCGGCCAGGCCGAAGACAGTTCCAGGCTCTATCAGCAAATCAACCAGCTGATCCCTCTGCTCAAGCAGCACATTGAAGAGGAAGAGGGCGTCGTTACCCAGGAAGGTCACTTCTCGATCGACGAAAAGACACGCCAGGTCGAGTTGAACGAATCGGGTCACCAATTCGTCGAGGAAATGCTGACCAAGGCAGAGCTGCTCGCCGAAGGTGAGAGTCTGTATTCCGCCCACAATCTCGGCTTGTTGACCCACGTGTATTCCAGCCTGCGTGCGCACAAGCTGTTCCATCGCAACGTCGAGTACATTGTCCAGAACAGCCAGGTGCTGTTGATTGACGAGCACACCGGCCGGACCATGCCAGGTCGTCGTCTTTCCGAGGGCCTGCATCAGGCCATCGAAGCCAAGGAAGGGCTGCCGATCCAGCCGGAAAGCCAGACGCTTGCATCGACCACCTTCCAGAACTACTTCCGTCTGTATAAAAAGCTATCGGGCATGACCGGTACTGCAGACACAGAAGCGTTCGAATTCATGCAGATCTACAACCTGCCGGTAATGGTGATTCCGACCAACAAGCCGCTGGCACGTAAGGACTACAACGACCTGGTCTATCTGACCCAGGAAGAGAAGTTTGCTGCCATCATCGCGGACATCAAGGATTGCCAGAACAATGGTCGTCCCGTTCTGGTGGGCACTGCAACCATCGAAACATCTGAATATGTCTCGCGTCTGCTGGTCAGCGAAGGCATCGAACACAAGGTGCTAAACGCCAAGCACCACGACAAAGAAGCCGAAATTATCGCGCAGGCGGGACGCCCGGGTGCGGTGACCATCGCTACCAACATGGCAGGCCGAGGCACCGACATCCTGCTCGGCGGCAACTGGGAAGTTGAAGTGGCGGCGCTTGAGAATCCAACGGATGATCAGGTCGCGCAAATCAAATCCGACTGGCAGAAGCGTCATCAGGCCGTACTCGAGGCGGGTGGCCTGCATGTGATCGCCTCCGAGCGTCACGAGTCGCGCCGTATCGACAACCAGCTGCGTGGGCGCGCCGGGCGCCAGGGCGACGCCGGTTCGAGCCGCTTCTACCTGTCGCTGGAAGACAGTCTGATGCGCATCTTCGCCTCGGATCGGGTGAAGAACTTCATGAAGGCACTGGGCATGGAGTCCGGTGAGGCGATTGAGCATCGTATGGTGACCAACGCCATCGAAAAGGCTCAGCGCAAAGTCGAAGGCCGTAACTTCGACATGCGTAAGCAATTGCTCGAATACGACGACGTCGCCAACGAGCAGCGCAAGGTGATCTATCACATGCGCAACAGTCTGCTGGCCGCCGAGGAAATCGGAGAGACCATCAGCGAATTCCGCCGTGAGGCGCTCGATTACGCCATCAATCAGCACATTCCGCCGCAGTCGCTGCCCGAGCAATGGGATATCAGTGGGCTCGAAGCGGTGCTCTACAGTGACTTCGGAGTGCGGCTACCGGTCCAGCAATGGCTCGACGAAGACGAGAAGCTGTATGAGGAGACGCTGCGCGAGCGCATCCTCGAGGCGCTGATAGCGGCCTACAACGAGAAAGAAGAATTGGCTGGCGCCGAGGCGCTGCGCACTTTCGAGAAGCAGATTGTCCTGCGCGTACTCGACGATCTGTGGAAGGATCATCTGTCGACGATGGATCATCTGCGTCATGGTATCCACCTGCGCGGCTACGCTCAGAAAAACCCGAAACAGGAATACAAGCGCGAGTCCTTTACGCTGTTTCAGGAACTGCTCGAGTCCATCAAGCGCGACAGCATTCGGGTTCTGTCCCATGTGCAGGTTCGTCGCGAAGACCCAGCCGAGGAGGAGCAGCGTTTGCGCCGCGACGCTGAAGAGCTGGCGCAGCGTATGCAATTTCAGCATGCCGAGGTTTCGGCGCTGGAAGCAGACCAAGAGGATCCAGAGGCTGAGGGCGATGTAGCGGCAGCTGCAGCTCCCACGCGTACCGAGCAAAAAATCGGGCGCAACGAACCATGCCCTTGCGGGTCCGGAAAGAAGTACAAGCATTGCCACGGACAGGTTCAGTAAGCTGGCCCTACTGTGTTGACCCGCGCCGCGACCGGCCCTAGCCGCTCGCGGCGTTTTTCTCCCTGATTTTCGGTGGCCGAAGGCCATCCATCCTTTCTGAAGGAGCGCATCAATGGCAGTCGGTCTTGGTCCCCTACCTACACTGCACCCGGTTCCCGGTTTCGAGCTCGGCATCGCTTCGGCGGGTATCAAGCGACCTGGCCGCAAGGACGTCGTAGTGATGCGTTGCGCCGAGGGCTCAACGGTCGCGGGTGTATTCACCCTCAACGCCTTTTGCGCAGCGCCCGTCATTCTTGCGAAGCAGCGGGCTCAGGGAACGGTACGTTACCTACTGACCAATACAGGAAACGCTAACGCTGGAACTGGTGAGCCTGGAATGCAGGCAGCCATCCGCAGCTGTGCCAGCCTGGCCACGTTGGCTGGCGTTAACGCTGATGCAATCCTGCCGTTTTCTACCGGCGTCATCGGTGAGTTGCTGCCAGTTGAGAAGATCGAGGCGGCGCTTCCCGCAGCGTTGGCCGACCTCGATGAAAATCACTGGGCCGAAGCCGCCACCGGCATCATGACTACAGATACGCTGCCCAAGGGCGCGAGCCGTCAATTCGAGCACGCTGGCGTGACGGTTACCGTGACCGGTATTTCCAAAGGTGCCGGCATGATCCGGCCCAATATGGCGACCATGCTTGGCTATATCGCAACCGATGCGAAGGTTGCTCAGCCCGTATTGCAGGATCTGCTGCGGGATGCGGCCAACAAGTCGTTCAACCGTATCACCATCGACGGCGACACCTCGACCAACGACTGCTGCATGCTGATCGCTACAGGCAAGGCTGACGTCGCTGAAATCACTGAAGCCTCTGGTGAGCTGTTCACCAAGCTCAAGCAGGCGGTCTTCGATGTCAGCATGGAAGTGGCTCAGTCCATCGTCCGTGACGGCGAAGGTGCCACCAAGTTCGTCACCGTCCAGGTCAACGGTGGGCGCAACCATCAGGAGTGCCTCGACGTTGGTTATGCCGTCGCCCACTCGCCGCTGATCAAAACAGCACTGTTCGCCTCCGATCCGAACTGGGGGCGCATTCTGGCGGCAGTCGGTCGTGCAGGCGTTCCCGAGCTGGATGTGAGCAAGATCGATGTCTATCTGGGCGCCATATGTATCGCCAGCCAGGGTGGACGTTCGCCGAGCTATACGGAAGAGCAGGGCGCCGCGGTCATGGCTGAGGAAGAAATCGAGATCCGTATCGAACTCGGTCGCGGTAATTGCAGCGAGACGATCTGGACCACGGACCTCTCTCACGAATACGTGCGGATCAATGCCGAATACCGCACCTGATCCGTTGGCAATCGGCATGCTGAATAAACTGCTGCGGCAGGTCCCGGCGACGGGCGGACCTCCGTTTGGTGTCGGAACATGAAACGGCTCCACGTCGCTGCTGGCGTGATCCGTGGCGCCGACGGTCATGTGCTGATCGCCAAGCGCCCCTTGGACAAGCACCAAGGTGGGCTGTGGGAGTTCCCCGGCGGCAAGGTCGAGGAAGGTGAGACTGCAGAGGCTGCGCTCGCGCGGGAACTGGCAGAAGAATTGGGCATTGCGGTAATTGCTGCGTGGCCCCTGATTCAAGTCCGCCATGACTATCCGGACAAGCAGGTGCTCCTCGACGTCTGGGAAGTGCTTGAGTTTGACGGCGAGCCGCACGGGGCCGAGGGGCAGCCGTTGGCTTGGGTGGCTGCGGAGGATCTGCCGCGTTATGACTTTCCCGCGGCGAACCGGCCGATCATCGCTGCGGCTCGCCTGCCGAAGTCGTACCTGATTACCCCGGACAACTTGGCGCCACAGGAGCTGCTTTGCGGTGTGGCGTCCGTGTTGGATGCAGGGGTTCGGCTGCTGCAGCTACGCTGCCCCTCGCTGTCGGACGCTCGGTACCGGGCGCTGGCAGCTCAAGTGCTGGAAATGTGTGCCGGGCGTGCGCAGGTAATGCTTAAAGGGCCACTGGAGTGGGCCCATGATTTTCCGGACGCCGGCTGGCATCTAACGGCCTCGCAGCTGCGTAGGTACGCCGACGCGGGCAGGCCCATAGAACCGGAGCGATGGCTCGCCGCGTCATGTCACGATTTGGCCGAGTTAGATCTGGCGAAGCAGATAGGGGTTGATTTCATTGTGCTCTCGCCGATACTTGCTACCGCCTCGCACCCCGAAGCGAGGCCTTTGGGGTGGCAATGCGCCGCCCAATTGCTGCTAGGCTTCGCTCAGCCTGCATATCTACTGGGCGGCCTTGGTCCGAGTGATGTGGCGAGGGCAGCTCAGGTTGGTGCGCAGGGCGTCGCTGGAATTCGGGCCTTCTGGCCATGAGCGGTAGCGTCTAGAGAACGGACCCTCGCCTGAATTGTCGGGCGATGATGGTGTCTTACGGGCCGTCGTAGATTGATAGCGATAAGATAGAAGTACTCTATCGAAGCTATTTTCTCAATCAATTAACCGTATCTGGTTTCGTGCGCTATCTTAGGCGCCGTTAAATTCTGAATCCCAAAAGGAGTTAGTAGATGTCTCTGATCAACACCCAAGTCCAGCCGTTCAAAGTCAACGCTTTCCACAATGGCAAGTTCATCGAAGTCACCGAAGAGTCCCTCAAGGGCAAATGGTCGGTGCTGATCTTCATGCCTGCAGCCTTTACCTTCAACTGCCCGACCGAGATCGAAGACGCTGCCAACAGCTACGCCGAGTTTCAGAAGGCCGGTACCGAGGTGTATATCGTCACCACCGATACCCACTTCTCCCACAAGGTTTGGCACGAGACTTCCCCTGCGGTCGGCAAGGCCCAGTTCCCGCTGATCGGCGACCCGACCCACCAGTTGACTCGCGCTTTCGGCGTGCACATCGAAGAAGAGGGCCTGGCGCTGCGTGGCACCTTCCTGATCAACCCGGAAGGCGTGATCAAAACCGTTGAGATTCATTCCAACGAAATCGCCCGCGATGTCAGTGAGACGCTGCGCAAGCTGAAAGCCGCTCAGTACACCGCCGCTCACCCGGGCGAAGTTTGCCCGGCCAAGTGGAAAGAAGGCGAAGCCACTCTGGCCCCGTCGCTGGATCTGGTCGGCAAGATCTAAACAGCCGTCTGGGCGCTGCGCTTGGTCGCAGCGCCACTGTGCTGTAGTTCGGACGATTCATCGGTCCGAGCCCCAACGCCTGGGCGTAAACCGTCCGGGCGTTTTATTACCTGAATTATGCAAGAAGGGGAACGCTGCTCATGTTGGACTCCAATCTCAAAGCGCAACTGAAAACCTATCTGGAAAAGGTCACCCAGCCGTTCGAGATCGTTGCATCCCTCGATGACGGCGCCAAATCCCAGGAAATGCTCGCCATGCTGGAAGACATTACCAGCCTGAGTGACAAGATCACCCTACGCACCGACGGCAACGACGTGCGCAAACCTTCGTTCGCGCTCAACCGTATCGGTGGCAACATCAGTCTGCGTTTCGCCGGCATTCCGATGGGCCACGAGTTCACCTCGCTGGTGCTGGCCCTGCTGCAGGTCGGTGGTCATCCGTCCAAGACCGCACCTGAAGTCATCGAGCAGATCAAGAATCTCGACGGCGAATACAATTTCGAAACCTACTTCTCGTTGTCCTGCCAGAACTGCCCGGACGTGGTCCAGGCGCTGAACCTGATGGCCGTGCTCAATCCGAACATCCGCCACGTCGCCATCGACGGTGCCCTGTTTCAGGAAGAAGTCACCATTCGCCAGGTCATGTCCGTGCCGAGCATCTACCTCAACGGCGAGCTGTTCGGTCAGGGCCGCATGGGTGAAGAGGAAATTCTGGCCAAGCTCGACACTGGCGCGTCAGCGCGTGATGCCGAGAAACTCAGCGCCAGGGATGCCTTCGACGTGCTCGTCGTCGGCGGTGGCCCAGCCGGCGCTGCCGCGGCCATCTATGCCGCCCGTAAGGGCATCCGTACCGGTGTCGCAGCCGAGCGTTTCGGTGGCCAGGTGCTCGACACCATGGCCATCGAGAATTTCATTTCGGTCACCGAGACCGAAGGCCCGAAGCTGGCCCGCGCACTGGAAAACCATGTGCGCGAGTACGACGTCGACATCATGAACCTGCAGCGCGCCGCCCAGCTCATCCCGGGCTCCGATGGCGGGCTGCACGAGATCAAGCTGGAGAACGGTGGCTCGCTGAAGGCCAAGACGCTGATCCTCGCCACCGGTGCCCGCTGGCGCGAAATGAACGTGCCGGGTGAGCAGGAATACCGTGGCCGTGGCGTCGCCTACTGCCCGCACTGCGATGGCCCGCTGTTCAAGGGCAAGCGCGTGGCGGTGATCGGTGGTGGCAACTCTGGCGTGGAAGCGGCCATCGACCTGGCCGGTATCGTCGCCCAGGTCACGCTGATCGAGTTCGACAGCCAGCTACGCGCCGATGCCGTGCTGCAGAAGAAGCTGCACAGTCTGCCCAACGTCACCGTGATCACCAGTGCACTGACCAGCGAAGTCACTGGCGATGGCAAGAAGGTCACCGGGCTGACCTACAAGGACCGCAACTCCAGCGAATTCCATGAACTGGAGCTGGAGGGCATCTTCGTGCAGATCGGCCTGCTGCCAAACTCAGATTGGTTGAAGGGTACGGTAGAGCTGACGTCGCGCGGCGAGATCATCGTCGATGCGCGTGGCGAGACATCACTGCCGGGTATCTTCGCCGCTGGTGACGTTACAACTGTGCCGTACAAGCAGATCGTCATCGCTGTTGGCGAGGGCGCCAAGGCTTCGCTGAGTGCCTTCGATCACCTGATCCGCAGCTCTGTCGAAGACTGAGCGTCGAGGTAAAAGAAAGGGGAGCAGGCCAAGGTCTGCTCCCCTTTTTTGTTTCTGGCTGCTGACGTCCAGACCCACACGGGATGCGATTCGAAGGATAGATAGTCGATATCCAAGGTCTACCTTATTACACCGGATCCGCTTTGGCTCGGGTGGTAACGAGCGAAACGGGCGGCTATCGATCCGCTCGCCGTGCATGTATCAGCAGTCCATGGAGCGAGTCCTCATATGATCAATGCGGATGCGCCGCAAACGCCCCGCGGGGCAGTAGTGACTCTGGCCAACAGGTCCAGAGACCCCAAACATGAAAAGGCCGTGCATGAGCATCTGGCCAAGCGTCTAGCGGCAGTTAAAGGCCTGACGTTTCTCGGTGAGTACGACCGATCCATCGAGTATTCGCATCCACTGTATTTCGTGCCGTCTGGCACCATCATCGGTACAGACGCAGCCCGTGAGCTAGGCCTCGATGATGAGGAAGATCTGTTCGGTGGGGTGGTACCGCAGGCATTCATCGAAACCAAGGCCATCACGCATCCGCTGGTGCGTCCGGATGCAGATGCGCCAGTTGGTTGGTCTCGTGACTTCGCGGCGCGTGTCAGTGGCAGCGTGCTTCCCGGCTATAGCGTTTTTTCGCTCGCAGATGCCCGCGAAGCCGGGCGGCGGCTATTGCATGAAGGTTCGCTGCGGCTGAAACCAGTGCGAGCCACCGGCGGGAGAGGGCAGGAGCGCATCAATACCGAGCAGCAGCTGGATAATGCGCTGGAACACGTCGACGAGAAGGAGATGGCTCAGTATGGGCTGGTGCTCGAGGCCAACCTGGAGCACGTGACGACCTTCAGTGTTGGGCAAATTCGGGTGGCGGGAAGAACGCTCAGCTATTACGGGACTCAGCGCCTGACGCCCGACAATTCTGGCGAGACGGTTTACGGCGGATCCGATCTGGTCGTATCGGACGGTGACTTCGAGGCCCTGCTAGGGCTCGATCTTCCGGAGAAGGCCCGGCTGGCCATTATGCAAGCGCAGGTCTACGACGATGCCGCATCGGCGTGCTTTCGAGGATTTTTCGCGTCCCGTCGTAACTACGATATTGCCCAGGGCGTTGATGGTCGTGGTCGTGCCTGTTCCGGTGTGTTGGAGCAGTCATGGCGGATCGGGGGCGCAAGCGGCGCCGAAATCGCTGCGCTTGAGACACTCATGCAGGGCCAGAGCGGAGCAGTACGGGCGTCTACCGTTGAAGTCTATGGTGAGTCGCAAGTAGTTCCGTCCGGTGCGACCGTACTGTTCCGGGACGAAGACGCCGAGGTTGGCTTTATCACCAAGTACGTAGTGGTGGAGGATTATGGCGACTCAGAGTGAATGCGTAGACATCCTGGTCGACGATGAGCATATCGCCGGAACTTTCCTCTCCCCGCCAACCAAACTGCCCGGCGTCCTGTTCGTGCACGGCTGGGGGGGGAGCCAGGAACGTGACCTGACGCGCGCCCGAGGTATAGCGGGGCTGGGATGCATCTGCTTGTCCTTCGACTTGCGCGGCCATGCCTTGACGCTGGCGCAACAGCAAACCGTTACGCGCGAGCAGAATCTCAATGATCTATTGGCCGCCTACGATCTGCTGGCGCAACACCCGAACATCGACTCATCGGCGATTGCCGTAGTGGGCACCAGCTACGGCGGTTACCTGTCAGCTTTGCTTACGGCGCTGAGGCCAGTTAAATGGTTGGCCATGCGGGTTCCAGCGCTGTACGGGGACGATGACTGGATGGTGCCCAAGCGCCAGCTGAACCGGGACCTGCTCAATCAACTGCGTGGTCGACGAGTCGTGCCGGAGGAAAACCGTGCCCTGGCAGCCTGCGCCGACTTTCGTGGCGACGTGCTGATCGTCGAGTCCGAGCACGATCACCTGGTTCCGCACAGCACCATCATGAGTTACCGTGCCGCCTTCCATCAGACGCATTCCCTGACGCACCGGATCATTCTCGGTGCTGATCATGCGCTAACCAGTGATTGCTGCCAGAAGGCCTATACCGACATCCTCGTTAACTGGGCGACCGAAATGGTAGTCGGGGCTCGACTCGACCAGCAGGAAGGCGTTGCCGCGGCGAACCGTCGCTAGCCTGGGGGTGAAGGTGGCTGAATGGGTCCTACAAAACGGCTCCAGCGTCGATCCAGAACCTGCTGTTTCAGGACTTCGATGACATCCACCAGCAGCTCTTCGAGCGCCAGGTCAGTGTTCTCATCCTGGTAAACCCAGGCCTCGAAAAACTCGTCGGCCAGGTTTCGTGCAAGTCTCTGGAACTGTGGGCTTTGAAGTCCTTCGGCGGCGCCTTGAAGTAGCTGCGCGGCGATATCGCTGAGCGCTTCATCCAGGGTATCGGCGACTCGTCCCCCCATGGGCAGGCGGCGCAGGCGGATCACCTCCGGGTTGTTCAGCAGGGCCTGGTGAATCAGTCCGCCCACATAGCCTTCGATGGCTCCCCGATTGTCCCGGTAGCCGGTCTCCAACATGCTGTGCATGCGACGGGAAAGGTCGTTGAGCAGCCTTTCCTTGCGCGGCCTGACCACCTCTTGCAGCAAGCGGCGGGAGAGGTCGTCGCTGGCTCCGATCTCCTGCTGCATGCGGCTGAACAGGCGAACCATGACGCGATCGGATAGTTCTTCGAGCAGCAACAGGTAATAACGGTTGGCCAGGCCAAACACCGCCCAGCGTCGCATGTCGATCAGCCCCAACCGTTGCAGACGGATCAACAGGCTGCCGACGCGCAGCACCCGCAGCCAGCGGAAGCCGCTCAACGGAATGCAGCCGAGCACGTCATACCAGTGAGCGAAGGGGTAGTAGTACCAGCGTGCGTAGCGGCGTTCAAACAACGCGACGGTCCAACCTAGCAGCACGTCGAAGACAAAAATCGCGACGAAGGCGAGGTCGATGTGCTGGAAGTTCTGGTGAATCAGCGCGTTGTAGCGTTGATGCAGGGCGGGAGCCCATTCGGCCAGGGCGTCATTGATCGGCTGCAAAATGAACAAGCTATCGAACAGGATGAGCCCAAGGTTGATGCACACCAGCAGGACGATCAGGACTTCCCAAGCCGCGTGCAGCCCGTCGATTAAGCGCTCGCGCCGCCGCGTTTGCTCAGGCATCGGCAGGCGCACTGGCCGCATGCCAGAGGATTTCAGCGCAGCCCTGACGCCGCGCAATCAGCCGGGCCACAACGAAGAAAAGGTCCGACAGGCGATTGAGGTAAGCCAGGCCGACCGCGCGTAGCGGCTCGATCGCATTAAGTTGCTGACAACGGCGCTCGCTGGTACGCGCCATGCTCCGACACAGATGGGCGAGGGCGATCAGTCGTGAGCCGCCCGGCATGATGAAATCTTCCAGCGGTCCTAGCTCCTGATTCCAATGATCGATCGCCTTCTCAAGACGGGCGACCTCGGCGTCGGTCAGTGCCTGATACTCAGGCATCGCCAACTCACCGCCCAGGTCGAACAGGCGATGCTGGCAGGGCCCGAGGACTTCGATCAGTTCGGCCAGATCCGGCCAGCGCGCCTGGGCTTCGGCCAGCTCGGCCAGCAACAGGCCCAGTTGACTGTTGAGGGTGTCTATTTCGCCCATCGCCTCGATTCTTGGGTGATCCTTGGGCACGCGGCGGCCGTCGGCCAAGCCGGTTTCTCCGGCATCTCCGGTACGGGTATAGATCTTCGAGAGTCGGTTGCCCATCTGGATTCCTTGATTCAGCTGTTGTTGGGTTCAGTAGCGGATGTCAGCGGCAGGCGCAGCGTAAAGCAGGTGCCCTGGTCCGGCCTGCTCTGCACTTCCATCTGGCCCTTGTGATTGTTGGTGATGATGAAATACGAAACGGAAAGACCCAGCCCGGTTCCCTGGCCCACCTCCTTGGTAGTGAAAAAGGGCTCGAAGATTCGCTTGCGGATATGTTCAGGAATTCCGCTGCCATTGTCTTCGACCTGGATTTCGCACCAAGGCGGATTCAGCCGTGTGCGCAGGATGATCTGCCCGCGGCTTCGCTCCGGTCTCTGATGGATAGCCTGGGCGGCGTTTTTCAGCAAGTTCAGCAGCACCTGTTCGAGCTCGTTGGCGATACAGGGGACGCGGTCCACCTGGGGATCGAAGTCTCGGAGAATTTCAATAGAGCGGAAGTCGAAACCGTCCATCAGTGCAAAGTCGTTGCCGGCAATCTCCAACGCCTGGTCAATAAGCACGGTCAGCGGGCACTCCGCCAGTTGCCGGTTGCTCAGGCGACTGAAACTCAGCATGTGGCTGACGATCTTGGCCGCTCGCGATCCGGCTTGCTGAATACCGTCGAGCAGCTGCGGGATCTCCCTTTGCTGCAGGTACAGGTTGACGGCTTCCAGCGAGACCCCGGTGTCCAGAGCGACGTCACGGTTCCGCTCAAGCTCAGGCGATAGCCGCCGGCGGATGTTCTGTGCGTTGTGCAGGATGGCGCCGAGGGGGTTGTTGATCTCGTGCGCCATACCTGCGGCAAGGCTGCCTACCGAGAGCATCTTTTCCGACTGCACCATGATTTCTTCCATGTTGATCCGCTCGGTAATGTCGTCGATGCGGATCACCACGCCCCGACCGCCACCGCCCATCAGGGGGTAGAGCGTCAATGCGTAATGCCGAGGCTCACCATTGAAGGCCCAGGTGACACGTTCGATCTTCTCGACCTGATGATGCTCGGATGTACGACGGATCTGAGTCAGGAAAGGCCTTAGCGGCTCGAAGGCGATAAAAACGGGTTGGTTCAAGGCGTCATCGATTGACGTTCCGGATAGCACACTGGCCTGTTGATTCCACTGGGTCACGTAGAGTTGCTCATCGAGCGCAATGAGCACCGAGGGCATCGAGTCGATGATGCTGTTCAGGTAGTTCTGGAAGCCGGTGAGTTTCTTTTCGATCTTGCTGCGAACCTGGACTTCGAGCTCGAGCTTGCGGTTGGAATGACGGGTCTCCTCTGCCAGACCTTGGGCGTGATCGAAGGCTTCCTGGGCATCGTCTCGGGCACGCTTGAGCTGCTGCTCGCGAGCCTCCATGCGCGACAGCATGGTGTTGAAGGCATCGGCCAAGTGGCCGATCTCGTCCCGGTTTTTCGGTGTCGCCCTGAGGGAATAGTCTTCTTCTCGGGTGACCTGGCGGGACAGGGCCTCCAGGTCGCGGATCGGCCGGGTAATCAGACGACGAATCTGCCGTGCCACCAGCGCCCATAGCAGCAGGCTGGCGAGCAGGATGGCGAGGCTGGCGGTCAAGGTGCCCGTGTAGAACGCGCCTGGCAGTTCGCTGCTGGCGACCATCAATAGATGACCTGATGGCCCCGCGGCCTGTGGCAACTCGATCAACAGATTGGCGCGCATCTCGCTCTTCTGCCACTCCGGCAAGTCGCTCACCTGCTGCGGTAAGTCCAGCCGATCGCCACGATACAGTTCAGCCAGGCTGCGCCCCGCGCTGTCGTAGACCACAGCCGCCCGCAGCGGCGCATATTCGTTCAGCTTCCCCAGCAGCTCGTCAGCAGCCGCTTTGGATTGCAGGGCGCGATCACTCAGCTCAGGTGTTGCGAATAGCGCCCCGAGCGTATGCATGGCCTGGGGCGCCACGCTCTGCCGCGATATCCAATAGGCCGCGCTGATAAACGTGAGGTTGGAGACCAGCAGCAAGGCTGCCAGCAGCACGAGCAAGGCGATCAGCAGCTTGCGGCCGACCGGAAGATTTTCAAGGCGCTGGCGCAGAGTCATGGCAGGCACGGGCGAAGGGTGTTTCTGCAGGGTAGCGGGGGCTCAGTCGGGGGGCAATCCGTGACAGCGCAGGAGCGTCTGGAGTCGCTCGAACAGTTCGTTCAGCTCGGGTGTTGCCAGACCATGCTGACGTGCGGCCCTACAAGCCTGCCCAAGCAGAAAGCCGACTTCGGTTCGGCGCCCGCTCCGCACGTCCTGATACATCGATGAATAGTTTTGCGCGGTCGCCTCGATGATGCGCAACACTTCCGCCTCGAGCCCATCGGCGGCCGCGCGCTGGCCGCACGCCCGCAGCACCTCGCTGAGCTCGTTGCAGAGCCGGTGCAGCGGCTCGGGATGATTCAGCAATTCGCCGTTACGGCAATCGTTCAGCACGCTAAGCGGGTTGATGGCGCAATTGATCGCCAGCTTTCGCCAGAGTTTGGCCATGATGTCGTCCGCCCAGACGTACGGAATCTCCGCCATGTCCAGCTCGGCAAGCCAGGGCGGCGCTTGATGATTGACCGGATCGCCGAGCCAGTTCTGGCCCCGACCGGCATGCACGACTCGAAAGTCGGCCTGACGGTAAGCGCCTTCGGTGCTGGAAACGAAAATGCAGCGGCTCTCCGGCCAGCGTGTCGCAATGGCCTGCTGGCTGCCCAGGCCGTTTTGCAACAGGAGGATTTCCGACTGTTTGGCAAGTCGCGGCGCTAGTTCCGCGACGGCGGCTTCTGCGTCATAGGCTTTGCAGGCGACCAGTAGCCGCTCTATCGGTGTCGTAGCCCCTGGTAGCTCTGCCGGTATTGGATAGACACGGCTCGCACCATTCTCGATCAGCGTAAGCCCTCCCGCGGCGTGGTACTCGGCAAGCCGTTGGGGATTACGCAAGATGATGCGCAGCGGCACGCCGGCGCGAAACAGGCGCGTCGCCCACAACCCGCCCAGGCTGCCGGCACCCAGTACGTGCCAGGTGCCAGCCATCAGGCGGGCTGCTTGTACCGCATGGGCACGATACGTCCCGTGGCGTATGCGTCAGGTAATAACGATCCAGCCTCTGCGATGACCCGCTTGGGATCGACCGGCAGCGCGCTTGCATCGAGGCTGATCATCGCTATACCGGCCTTGATTGAAATGAAGCCCTCGTCGGTCTTGAACGCCTTGAGGTTGAGTCCTTCATGCAGCCGCTTGAAACTGCTCGGAGCGCACGCGCGCAAGTCCTCAATCAGCGTCAGCACGCCGAAATGGCGATCATCCAGGCGGGTGAGGACGTCGAGCGGGCGTACCAGTTGCTGGAGACGTCTCGCGATACCTCGCAGCAGGTCCTGATGAAACTGTTCACCGTAGCGTTCCCGCTGGCTGGGAACCTCCGGCAAGCCTATCAGCAGAAAGCACAGCGCACCGCCGCGGCTTTCGATCTGGCGCAAGCTGTCGCCAAGGCGCTGATGCAGGTAACGACTGTTTCCGAGCCCGGTGATCGGGTCGATCAGGTTGCGCTTTTCCAGGCTGGCGATGTTTTCGGTCAATAGACGGTTTTCGCGCATTAGCCGCTGCAGTGAGCCGCACAGTCGATCGGCGGCAAACACCCTGGGCACGAGCTGGTCGTTCATCACCGACTTGCCGATGAAATCATCCACGCCGTGATCGAACGCCTTGCTCAGCACGTCTTGGCCGTCGCGGCCGGTCAGGAGAATGATGTAGGTGTAATGATCGGACATCTCGTCCTGCTGGCGGACCTGAGCGGTCAGCTCCAGGCCGTCCATTTCCGGCATCAGCCAATCAGCGAGGAGAACATTGGCGGGGCGTTGTTCAATCAGCTCCAACGCCGCGCTGGCACTGTTGGCGAAACGAATGTCTTCGTACCCGGCCTTGCTGAGTGCGCGACCTATCATCACGCTGGAGAACTTGGCGTCGTCGACCACCAGGATGCTGAGTTGGGGGTTGGGCATTCAGGGACTCGGAGAAGGAGAGGGGCTGCAACAGGGAATGGAAAGGCCTGAGCAGCGCGAACAGTTATAATGATGGCGCATTTGAACCGTCAAGCTAAGCGCGTTGGGTCACACCCTTGCGCCGTTTCCACAGGAGGAAGCCCATGCCCTCGTTCGACGTGGTGTCCGAACTGGACAAACACGAAGTAACCAACGCGGTAGATAACGCTGTCAAGGAACTCGACCGGCGCTATGACCTGCGTGGCAAAGGCAGTTTCGAATTCAAGGAACTGACCATCAATCTGACCGCCGACGCAGATTTCCAATTGGAGCAGATGTTGGAAATCCTCAAGTTGAGCTTGGTCAAACGCAAGATCGATATCCAGTGTCTGGAGCTGAAGGATCCCTATCCATCCGGCAAGACCGTCAAGCAGGAGGCGGTGCTGCGCGAGGGTATCGACAAGGAACTGGCTAAGAAGATCGTAGCGTACATCAAGGAGGCCAAGCTCAAGGTGCAGGCGGCCATTCAGGGCGAGCAGGTACGTGTAACCGGCAAGAAGCGCGACGACCTGCAGGAAGCGATCGCCCTGCTGCGCGCCAAGGATTTTGAAATGCCGCTGCAATTCAATAATTTCCGCGATTGATCACCCCGCGCGCGTTCATGCCACTTCCCGCATTTGCCGAGCGGCCCTAGTCCGGGCGCTCGGTGTCCCAAGGAGATCCTGAACCGGTGGTCCATGTTGTTGCACTGGCCGACAGTTCGGTGAATCTGTCGCTGCGGGTGTGGGTCGCCACCGGTGACTTCTGGCCGGTGACCTTCGGCTTTACTGAGTTGGTCAAGGAGCGCTTCGACGCAGCCGAGATCGGTATTCCATTCCCGCAGCGGGTGGTACACCTGGTCCAGCGTTAAGACCTGTTCTGCAAGATGAAAAAAGCCGGCAGTAGCCGGCTTTTTCGTTAGCTGTGTTCGGTCGAGGATATCGGCTCGGCGCTGGTGGATTGCGGGCGACTGCGTGTCCATTGCCAGACAATCAGTACCAGCGTCGGAATGCCGAGCAACGCAGTCACCAGAAAGAAGTTGCTGTAACCGAGATGCTCGACCATCACGCCCGAGTAGCCGCCCAATAGCCTTGGCAATAGCAACATCAACGAGCTGAGCAGGGCGTACTGGGTCGCAGAGAACTTCAGATTGGTCAGGCTCGAAAGATAGGCAACGAATGCGGTCGAGGCCAACCCGCCACTGAAGTTGTCGCATGAGATCGTAACGATCAGCATGTTGAGGTTGGCGCCCATTTCCACCAGCAACATGAACATGAGATTGGTCGCGGCCGATGCCGCACCGCCAATGAACAGAATCGGCAAGATGCTGAAACGCACGATCAGCAAGCCGCCAAACGCAGCGCCAAGCAGGGTCATGATTAAACCAAAAAGCTTGCTGACGCTGGCGATCTGATCCTTGCTAAAGCCCTGGTCGATATAAAAGACATTCGCCATGACGCCCATTACCGTATCGGACATCCGGTAGGTAGCGATCAGTCCGAGCAGTAACAGCGCCTGCCAGCGATAGCGCAGGATGAAGTCGGTGATGGGCGTCAGCACCGGTCCCATCAGAATCCGCCCCGGCCCGGAGAGGCAGCCCCAGCAAATCAGCAGATACATGGTGCCGCGTGGCCAGTAGCCGCCCCAGTAGGACTGGAACATGCCGGTTGTAGACACCATGAGGATGATCAGAACGATCACCGATACGGCCTGGTGGACAAAATCGAAGCGTGCCGGGCGCTGGCGCTGACCAGCCTGTTGGAGCATCTGGCGCACCGGAACCATCAGCGACCGTCCCCAGGGTGACAGCGAACCGATGATGAACAGCAAATACAGCGTTGCACGTGGCCAGGCCTGGGCGACCAGTGCGTTGATCATCGCGGGAACGGAAATCAGCAGCACCAGCAGCAGGCCGACCGCAGCCATCTGATGGTTGAAGCTGAATCTGGACGGCCCATGAGGCAGCGGCGCGGCGCCTTGGGGTTCGGGAATCAACAGGCTGGTGACAAGGCCCGGAAGGATGAGGAGAGCGAAGGCGATATAGGTCGTGGCCCAGGCGGCCTGGTTGTATTCGACGTTGCTAGAGCCCAGCCACTCGGCTAAAAACAGTGCCCCAGCGCTGGCCAACAGCATGGCGACGCGATAACCGGTCATGTAGCTCGCGGCCAGCGTGGCCTGCAATTTGTCCTCGGCGATTTCCAGCCGATAGGCATCGATGGCGATGTCTTGCGTGGCCGAGGCGAAAGCCACCGCCACGGCCAGTGCGATCAACATGGTCAGGTTCTGTTGCGGATTGCACATGGCCATGCCGATCAGGCCGACCGCGATGACCGCCTGCGACAACACCAGCCACGAGCGTCGCCGGCCCAAGCCGCCAATCCAGGGCAACCGCCACTGGTCGAGCATCGGCGACCAAACCCATTTGAACGCGTACGCGAGGCTGATCCAGCTGGCAAAACCGATGGTCTCGCGAGACACACCCGCCTCGCGCAACCATACAGAAAGCGTGGAAAAAACCAGGATCGCAGGAAGCCCGGCAGCGAAGCCAAGGATCAGCAGAGTCAGTGAGGCTGGACTGGCATAGGCGGCTAGCGCGGCGCGCCAGGTTTCACGGGACATAAAGGCAAATCAGGGACAGAACATGAAGCGCGCACTCTACCCGCTGTGCTCCGCCGAATGCCAGCCGTGCCGACGTATGTCGACGCGGTCGTTGATCACCTGCACACCCTCGGCGCGAAGTCGGGCACGTTGCTCCTCGCCGGAGACGGTTCCGGCGGCCAGGCTCAGGCGACCGCCTGCGCCCATCACCCGGTGCCAGGGCAGACGCGTATCGTCAGGCAACTGTGACAGGACCCGCCCGACCCAACGTGCGGCACGGCCTAGCCCGGCGACGGCGGCAAGTTCGCCATAGCTGGTGACCTTGCCTTCGGGAATCTGCGCCAATGCCAGATATAACGCGGCACGTCGGGTTTCGGCGTCACCGGTGCGGGGATCGCTGTGCGCTGCATCAGAGGGCTGGCGCGTCATGCAAAGGCTCCATTAGTGATGAGGCTGGTGGTGATTCGAGGCTCCGCTTGGCGGCCAGCGCTTGTCGTCTTGGGGCGCATAAGGATAATGCCTGCCTTTCTCTTATACCCGCAGACGCCCTCTTGCCTATGTTCTCCCGACCGCTCTCACGAACCTTGCTTTGCGTAACCCTTTCGACGCTTTCTCTGCCGACATTGGCCGACACCGTGTGGCTGAAGAACGGTGATCGCCTGACCGGCAAGATCAGCGTGCTCGATGGCGGCAAGCTGCTCATCGAAACCGAGTACGGTGGCTCCATTCCGGTGAAATGGAGCCAGGTCGCGACACTGGAAAGCAACCAGCAGTTGCTGGTCAAGGAGGACGATGCCTCCGGCGAGGTCGCGAAATCACTACAAGCGGCCGATGACGGCATGGTCACGCTGAGTAATGGTGGCGCGCCGCGTACGGTCCCGCTCGCCAGCATCACGCAGATCATCCACCCGAAGCCACTCATTCAGGATCTGACCTGGAAGGGTAACGTTGACGTAGCGCTGGACTACAAACGTGCCGAAACCGACACGGATGACTATGACATCTCGTTCAAGACCTCTGCGCGTCATGGCCTCTGGCGTCACAACGGTTCCGGTGGCTACAACCGGGAGTACCGCGACGGCGTAACTGCCACCGATAACTGGGAGGCCGAGTACGCGCTGGACCGCTTCCTCGATGAGCACTGGTTCTGGCAGGGTCGCTTGGAATACAAGCGTGACAAGATCGAGGACGTTCAGCGTCAGCGCACTGTGGGTACAGGTCCGGGTTACCAGTTCTGGGACAACGAACTGGGCGCGTTCTCGCTGGCTTCGCTGGCCAACCGCACTGACTACGAGTTCGCCAACGGCAATACGGAGCAGTTTTACTCGCTGGCCATGAAGTGGAATTACAACCGTTATCTGGTGGGCAAGACCTTCGAGATATTCAGTAACGGTGAAATCGGCAAGCCACTGGAAAATGTCGCCGACTATCAATTCGACGCGGAAATGGGGCTGCGTTACAAAGTGACCGACTGGGCGTCGCTCAACATGAAGGCCGAGAAGGACATCGTCAGCGGTGCGGAGAGCGATCTGGACGAAACCCGCTACAGCATCGGATTCGGTGTGGGTTGGTAAGAACGGTAGAGACGGGAGAAGCGCTGGATGCGGGAGGCCTGACGACAAGCCTGCCCAGCGTACGGCCGCGATGCCGCACGCTGCCTCCAGCCTCCAGCTTTTTCTACAACCTCAAACCGCCGTCGAGCTCCAGGATGCGTCCGGTGTAGTAGTCGTTCTCGAATATGTAGGCTACCGAGTGGGCAATCTCCTGGGGTTTGCCCAGACGCCTCAGTGGAATCCCGGCAGTCATCTTCTCCAGCGCTTCGGGTTTCATGCTCGCGACCATTTCGGTTTCGATGAAACCGGGTGCAACACCGGCGACGCGGATGCCGTAGCGCGCCAGCTCCTTCGCCCACACCACGGTATCTGCCGCCACGCCGGCCTTGGCGGCCGAGTAGTTCGCCTGGCCCATGTTGCCGGCACGGGATATCGAGGAAATGTTGACGATCGCGCCCTGGCGCTTCAGCTCAACCATCTTCGCGGCGACCTCGCGGGTGCAGAGAAATACGCCGGTGAGGTTGACGTCGATCACCGCCTGCCACTGCGCCAGGCTCATCTTCGACAGTTCGCCGTCCTTGAGTTTTATGGTGAGCCCATCGCGGAGAATGCCGGCGTTGTTGACCAAGCCGTCCAGGCCACCAAAGTCGTCGCTGACCTGGCTCACCATGTGGCTAACCTGCTCTTCGTTGGCGACATTGCACAGGTAGGCGCGTGCGTCACCGCCAGCGTGCTTGCAGGCTGCCACGGCTTCATCCAGCCGATCCTGATTAAGGTCGACCAGCGCCAGGCGGGCGCCTTTGCTGGCAAGGTACTCGCCCATTGCGCGTCCGAGCCCTTGGCCACCGCCGGTGATAATGATGACCTTGTCTTTCAGCTGCATGCCTATCTCCTATCTATGCCTGCCGACGTCGGTAAACGACGTCCGCTGACGAAACCGTTATGCTGATGCCCTGCCGAATCGTCCCTGTTGAGGAACACCCGTGAGCGTTCAAGCCGCCAAGCATGCCCGACAACTCCTGCTCAAGGAATACCGCGGCGTGCTCTCGACTCACTCCAAGGCCATGCCCGGATTTCCCTTTGGCTCAGCGGTCCCTTACTGCTTGAACGAAGAAGGCTGGCCGCTGATCTTGATCAGTCGGATCGCCCAGCATACGAAGAATCTGCGGGCGGACCCGCGCTGTTCTCTGCTGGTCGCCGAACGTGGCGCCGAGGATGTGCAGGCAACCGGCCGCCTCACCCTGCTGGCCGAGGCGGTGCCGCTAACGGACGAAGCAGCGGTCGGCGCCGCGGCCGAACGCTATTACCGTTATTTCCCGGAATCGCGCGACTACCACCGCGTCCACGACTTTGACTTCTGGACGTTGCAGCCGGTGCGCTGGCGCTACATCGGCGGCTTCGGCGCGATCCATTGGCTGGATCAGGTGGCATTGGCTAATCCGTTTGCGCGCGCAAGCGGTGGCGAGGTCGACATGCTTGACCACATGAATCAGGACCACAGCTCGGCGATTGCTCACTACGTTCACCAGGCAGGCCTGCCGTCTGCCCCGGAGGCGCGCATGATTGGAATCGATAGCGAAGGCTTTCACCTGAGCATCGGTCAGGCCATTCATTGGTTGGCATTTCCGGATAGCTGTACCAGCGCAGGCGCCGTGCGACAGGCACTGGTGGCGATGGCTCGTCGCTGATTAATACTCGCGTGAGCGCAGCGAAGAATAATCCGGTTACAGCCTATCTGGCGGATGGGTTGAATTCGCTGCAGCCCGCCGTCATCTACACGAAATCGGAAGCCGTTCTTCCGCCAAGGATTATCGATGCGAATATTCTTACTGCTGTTTCTCCTGTTTCCGCTGGCCGAGCTGGCGTTGCTGATTAAGGTCGGCAGCTCCATCGGCGTGTTGCCCACCATTCTCCTGTTGGTCATCAGCGGCATGGCCGGCATCCTGCTGATGCGTCTGGCCGGATTTGCCACCGCCTGGCGTGCACGCGAGCGGTTGGCTCGCGGTGAGTTGCCGGAACGGGAAATGCTCCAGGGCTTGATGATGGCTCTTGCCGGGGGGTTGTTGTTCCTGCCCGGATTTCTCAGCGACGTCGTCGCACTGCTGGTGCTGTTTCCACCGACGCGCAAACTGTTCCTCGGCTTTGTCGGGCGTCGTGTCGAGGCGCAGGCTCAGCGTCGCCGAGCCTTTGCTGACGATCTGCGCCAGCAGCAGGAACACCGGGACGGGCCACAGCGGCCTAACGTCATCGAGGGGGAGTGGGAACGTCGCGACAAGTAGGTCGCATCCGCTCCAGAGAGGCATGCCACGGCATGCCTTTTTATCTTCTGTAAATGCAAAAAATCATCGTCCCGCCCTTGAAATCATTTTTGACGCCCGCATGTAGCGGTCACCGCAAGGTCGCTGTCGCATTTTGACAGTCCGTCTTCTGCGGCTCGCATTGCGGGCCGCAACCGGCACCGCCGGATTTGCCAACCCGCCGATGAGAATGCATCGGCATGGAAACCACTGTACTAGGAGAGATCGACAATGAAGCTTCGTCCTCTGCATGACCGCGTCGTAATTCGTCGCAGCGAAGAAGAAACCAAGACCGCAGGCGGCATCGTGCTGCCGGGCTCCGCTGCCGAGAAGCCAAACCGTGGCGAAATCGTCGCTGTAGGCACTGGCCGCGTTCTGGACAACGGCGAAGTCCGTCAGCTGGCCGTCAAGGTTGGCGATCAGGTTGTGTTCGGCCCTTACTCCGGCAGCAACACCGTCAAGGTTGACGGTGAAGACCTGCTGGTGATGAGCGAGAACGAAATTCTCGCCGTCGTCGAAGGCTGATCAGCGCTCGTTTTTAGCGAACAGCGTTCCATCAACAGAATTTGAGGAAGAATCAACATGGCTGCTAAAGAAGTTAAGTTCGGCGACTCCGCTCGCAAGAAGATGCTGGTTGGCGTCAACGTCCTGGCTGACGCGGTAAAAGCGACCCTCGGCCCGAAAGGCCGTAACGTCGTGATCGAGAAGAGCTTTGGCGCTCCGACCATCACCAAGGATGGCGTTTCCGTTGCCAAGGAAATCGAGCTGAAGGACCGTTTCGAAAACATGGGCGCGCAGCTGGTCAAGGACGTTGCTTCCCGTGCCAACGATGACGCGGGCGACGGCACCACCACTGCTACCGTTCTGGCTCAGTCGATCGTCAACGAAGGCCTGAAGGCTGTCGCTGCCGGCATGAACCCGATGGATCTGAAGCGCGGCATCGACAAGGCGACCATCGCCATCGTTGCAGAGCTGAAGAACCAGTCCAAGCCATGCGCTGACTTCAAGGCCATCGCTCAGGTTGGCACCATCTCCGCCAACTCCGACAGCTCCATCGGCGCCATCATCGCCGAAGCCATGGAAAAGGTCGGTAAAGAAGGCGTGATCACAGTTGAAGAAGGCTCGGGCCTGGAAAACGAACTGTCCGTCGTAGAAGGCATGCAGTTCGATCGTGGCTACCTGTCCCCTTACTTCATCAACAAGCCGGACACAATGGTCGCCGAGCTGGACAGCCCGCTGCTGCTGCTGGTCGACAAGAAGATCTCCAACATTCGCGAAATGCTGCCGGTGCTGGAAGCTGTTGCCAAAGCCGGTCGCCCGCTGCTGATCGTTGCTGAAGACGTCGAGGGCGAAGCCCTGGCGACTCTGGTCGTGAACAACATGCGTGGCATCGTCAAGGTTGCTGCGGTCAAGGCACCTGGCTTCGGCGATCGTCGCAAGGCCATGCTGCAGGATCTCGCCATCCTGACTGGCGGTACCGTGATTTCCGAAGAAGTCGGCCTGAGCCTGGAAACCGCTACCCTGGAGCACCTGGGTAACGCCAAGCGCGTCGTACTGAACAAGGAAAACACCACCATCATCGATGGTGCTGGTCAGCAGGTCGACATCGAAGCCCGCGTTGCGCAGATCCGCAAGCAGGTTGAAGACACGACTTCCGACTACGACAAAGAGAAGCTGCAAGAGCGTCTGGCCAAGCTGGCTGGCGGTGTTGCCGTGATCAAGGTCGGTGCCGGTACCGAAGTTGAAATGAAAGAGAAGAAGGCCCGTGTCGAAGACGCGCTGCACGCAACCCGTGCTGCCGTTGAAGAGGGCGTGGTCCCTGGCGGCGGTGTCGCTCTGGTCCGTGCACTGCAGGCGATCTCCGAGCTGAAGGGCGAAAACGCCGATCAGGACGTGGGCATCACCCTGCTGCGTCGCGCTGTCGAAGCGCCGCTGCGCCAGATCGTTGCTAACTCCGGTGGCGAGCCAAGCGTTGTGGTCGACAAGGTCAAGCAGGGCAGCGGTAACTACGGTTACAACGCTGCGACCGACGAGTACGGCGACATGATCGAGATGGGTATTCTCGATCCTGCCAAGGTAACCCGTTCGGCTCTGCAGGCCGCGGCTTCCATCGCCAGCCTGATGATCACCACTGAAGCGATGATTGCTGAAGTGGCTGACGACAAGGCTGGTGGCGGCATGCCGGATATGGGTGGCATGGGCGGTATGGGTGGTATGGGCGGCATGATGTAAGCCACCCGGCTCCCGCTGTAGAAAGCCCCGCCTAGTGCGGGGCTTTTTTATGCCCGTCGTTTCGGTTGATCCGACCGTGGCGTATGCAGTCGCCTCGGCTCCTGTGGCCTCTTTAAGAAATTTGGTCCATTTGTCTTTTTTTCAGGCGCGTTGGCAGTACGTCGTCTATGGTGACTTTCTCGATTCACCGAATAACAAAGGCTTGCGCGATGAAACTTGAAATTGCTCGAGGAGTATTCCTAGCCGGCTCGCTCGGCGTCGCATCATTGTGTGCGGCGGCATGGAGCGAACCGGATGCCAGAGTTGTTGCCCAAAGCGACCAGAGCAGCCACTGTGCGGTGCCGCGTATTGCTCGCACAGAGATACAGAACACCCAGCCTGATCAGGATTTGCTGCTGTTCATGTACGGGCTGTCGCAGAGCCTTGTAGGGCGCAGTTGAGTCGATTCCACCTCTACGTTGCCCCTTTGGCGTTGACTGACACTATCGACGGTTAATCTACCGTCGCCGCGTTACCGGCACGCTCAGGGCTTGCCAGCACCGTATAGACGGCTGGTAGCACGAACAGCGTGAACAATGTGCCCACGGTCATGCCCGTGGCGATCACCATTCCTATATCGAAGCGACTCACCGCACCGGCACCGCTGGCCAGGATCAGCGGAACCATGCCGAATACTGTCGCGGCAGTGGTCATCAGGACCGGTCGCAAACGTATCGCTGCGGCTTCCTCGACAGCCTCTCTACGGTTTAGCCCCTGTTCACGACGTAGTTGATTGGCGAACTCGACAATCATGATCCCGTGTTTACTGATCAATCCGATCAGCGTCACAAGTCCGACCTGGGTATAGATGTTCATGCTCGACAGGCCGAGAAACAGGGGAACCAGCGCTCCACAGATGGAAAGTGGCACCGTAACAAGGATGACCAGCGGATCGCGGAAGCTCTCGAATTGCGCCGCCAGGACCAGAAAGATGATGGCCAAGGCGAGTGCAAAGGTCATATACAGGGCGTTGCCTTCCTGGATGTACTGGCGCGAGGCTCCGGCGTAATCGAAGGTGAACCCCTGCGGCGCCTCCTCGCGAGCGATGCTGCGCAACGTATCGATGGCCTCGCCCATGCTGACGATCGGAAAGCCCTGGATGGTTGCGGCATTGAGCTGCTGGAACTGGCTCAGCTGAGTGGGACGGGCGCGGTCGCTGACAGTGATGAGCGTGGACAAGGGCAGCATTTCGCCCTGATCGTTCTTCACGTAATAGTTGCTCAGCCAGCCTGGGTTGTCTCGGTAGGCCTGTTCGACCTGCGCGATCACCTTGTAACTGCGGCCTTCGATGGTGAAGCGGTTGATCTCGCTTTCGCCAAGCAGTGTCGCCAGGGTCATGCCGAGGTCTTCCATCGTCACGCCCATCTGTGCGGCCTTTTCGCGGTCGATATCGACGACGATCTCAGGCTTGTCGAATGCCAGGTCCACGTCGAGAAAGGCGAACTTGCCCGAGGCCTGGGCTTTCTCCTTGATGCGCTCGGTCACCTGCAGCAGCGACTCGTAATCGGATGCCGTATTGATTACGAACTGGAACGGCAGGCCTTCGCCGGTACCGGGCAGGGAAGGCAGGTTGAAGCCGAAGACCTGCAGGCCCGGAATCTTGTCGATCTGCGCCTGCACCTCTGGCAGCACCTCCATTTGAGTGCGATCCCGCTCGTTCCAGGGCGTCATCAGGAAGCCCCCGATGCCGCTTTGGACGCCGTTGAAGCCGTTGATCTGAAACCAGGAGTAGTACTCGGGAAACGTTTTGAAGATGGTCAGGAACTGATCGGTGTAGGCGTTGAGGTAGTCGAGGTTGGCCGTCTGCGGCGCGCTGGCCATCATGAAGATGATGCCCTGGTCTTCTTCGGGCGCCAGCTCGCTTTCAGTAAAAGTGAGCAGGGCGGGAATCAGCCCGAGGACGATCAGTGCAAACACTAACACCACTGGCCGGGTGTCCAAGGTGCCATGCAGCGCTCGTTGATAGCGAACTTTCAACCGGTCAAAGATCAGGTCCAACCGATGGGCCAGCCCAGTCGGGTTCTCTTCATGACGCAGCAGGCGAGAGCACATCATCGGCGATAGCGTCAGCGCCACCACGCCGGAGATCAGTACCGCTCCAGCCAGCGTCAGCGCGAACTCCTGAAACAGCGCGCCCGTCACGCCTTGAAGAAAACCAATGGGTGCATAGACCGCCGCCAGGGTGATGGTCATGGTGACGACCGGCATGGCGATCTCCCGCGCGCCGTCGATCGCCGCCTGAAACGGGGTCTTGCCGTCTTCGATGTGCCGATGGATGTTCTCCACCACCACGATGGCATCATCGACCACCAGGCCGATCGCCAGCACCATGGCCAGCAACGTCAGCAGATTGATCGAGTAGCCCATGGTCTGCATGAAGAACATCACACCGATCATCGACAACGGAATGGTGACCACCGGGATTAGCACCGAGCGCAGCGAGCCGAGGAACAGAAACACTACGACGATCACGATCACCACGGCCTCGGCGAGGGTTTTTACCACTTCGTCGATGGACGCCTGGATGAAGCGGGTGGCGTCGTAGGCGATGGTGACCTTTAGGCCGGGTGGTAGCTGCGACTCGATTTCCGGCATGACGGCGCGTACTTCGCTGATCACATCCAGCGGGTTGGCGCTCGGGGTGCCCTTGACGCCGATATAGACCGACGGAATGCCGTCGAACGAGCTGATGGCGTTGTAGCTTTCAGCACCCATCTCGACCCGCGCCACATCTCCGAGCAGCACGCGGCTGTCGCCCTGGGTCTTCAGCGGAATGGCGGCGAAGGCCTCCGGGGTCTTCAGTTCGGTATCGGCGTTGATGCTGGTGACAACGTACTGCCCCTTCACCTCGCCGGCTGCCGAGAGGAAGTTGTACTTGCGCACGGCCTCGTTCACGTCCCCCGCCGAGAGTCCGTAGGCGGCGAGCTTCACCGGGTCCAGCCACAGGCGCATGGCGAATACCTGATTGCCGAGGATCTCCGCCTCGGCCATGCCGGGGAGGGTGGCCAGCTTCGGCTGGATGACGCGCGACAGGTAGTCGGTAATCTGCGGGTTGCTCAGTTGTTCGCTGTAGAAACTGATGTACATGAGCGCCGTGGAATCAGCGGCTTGCTTGTTCAGCACTGGGTCTTCGGCGTTCTGCGGCAACTGGTTCTTCACCGAATTGGCCTGGCTGAGCAACTCCGTGTAGAGCCGGTCGGTATCGGCACCAATTCGCGCGTAGACCGAGATGATCGATACGTTCTGCTGGCTGACCGAGGTCATGTAGTCCACGCCCTCGGCGCTGGCCAGACTCTGCTGCAGCGGTTGGGTAATGTAGCCCTGGATGGTTTCCGCGTTGGCGCCCGGATAGGCGGTGGTCACCGTGATCAGCGCACTTTCCATCTGCGGATACTGGCGAATCACAAGGCTATTGAAAGCCTGTAGGCCAAGCAGCACGATCAGCAGGCTGATCACGCTGGCCAGCACGGGACGGCGTATGAACGGGTCGGTAAAAGCCATGGCGATCTATGTCCCTGTAGTCAGTGCCTCAGTCAGCGGTCGTCCGACGCGCTGTCTGGCTCGAGTTCGAGCGTGCGCTGCTCGGCGATGGCGACATGAGCGCCGTTGTCCAGCTTGAGCTGACCGGCGATAACAACCTGTTCACCAGGCTCCAGACCTTCGAGGATCACAACCCGGCCGTCACGGCGTTCGCCGGTCTCGACGAAACGGCGCTCCACGATCAGGTAGGGCTCGTCGCGTTCGGGAACCTCGCGGGTTTCTTCGGCTCCTTCCTCGGCCTGAGGCGCTTCACCGGCCTTCACGACCAGAACCGAATTGCCGTACAGGGTGAAGGTGAGGGCAGTTTCCGGCACCACGACCCGTGGCACCTCGCTGGGCAGCAGCACCTGCAGATCGGCGAACATTCCTGGCAGCAGGCGTTCGTCGGGGTTGTCCAGCTCCGCACGCACCTGCACGTTACGGGTGGTGACTTCCACCTTGGGATTCAGCGCGACGATTCGTGCCTCGAACTGCTCGCCGGGAAACGCGGCGACCTGGATGCGCACGGCTTGCCCAATGGCGAGCAATGGCACCTGCTGTTCGGCCAGGTAGAAATCGACGAACAGCGTCGAAAGGTCCTGCAGGGTGGCAATCGGCGTGCCGGCGGCAACGAAGTCACCGACGTCTACCTGACGAATCCCAATGGTCCCGGAGAAGGGCGCAAGAATGCGCTTTTTCGCCAGGCTGGCCTTCAGTTGTGCGACCGTAGCGGCGGCTTTCTGCGACTGGGCGTTGAGCCGATCAAACTCACTGCGTGATATGGCCTGTCCGTCGATCAGACTGCGAGCACGCTGAAATTCCACCTTTGCCAGATGCAGGTCCGCTTCTGCAGCTGCCAGGCTCGCCTGCTCGATCTCGCTGTCGAGCAGGACGATGGGCTGACCCTGTCGCACTTTTTCACCCGAGCGGAACTGCACATCGCTGATGGTGCCGGCGATCTCCACCGACAGGTCGATGCCCTGCGATGCGCTAAGCGTGCCGATGGCCGGTAGACGGCTCTGCCAGGGCTGCTTGCTGGAGGTAACGACCTCGACATTGATCGGCGGCTTCGGCGCCTTGAATTGCTGAATCTGTGAGTAGATCGAGTTGAATTTGAGGGCGGCAAGGATCAATACCGTGACGATCACCGCGCCAAGCATCAGCAGCATGCGGCGCAACATTTTCCGTATTCCTTGGAGTAATGAGCCGGCTGACCATGGCTATGAAGCGACGCAGTTCTATTGAACGCGCGAGCCACGGGCAGGTGCAGCGATTCGCCGCCATGGCGCTTCAGCCCTGGAGCAGAAGGAGAATGGAAGTTAGCCGTGAAGTGGGTGCAAGTAAAGCGGGATATCAGGCTTCGTCCGAGGGTAAGGGAAGGGACGCTAACGGCGCCCCTGGGACCCTAGATGCCTATCGACCAAATTCCATCTGGCCCCGTATGGGCAGGGCCTTTCCGTTGCATTGGCAATCAGCCCGCCAGGCGGTGAGTGACTTCGCTGAGCTGAGCGGACAGCCCATGTAGATCCTGGCTGGCCTTCTCGGTGCGCTCAACATTGTCCTGATTGGCCGTGGCGATGGCGGTAATTTCAGTGAGGTTGCGTGAGATGTCCTCTGCGACGGATGTCTGCTCTTCTGCAGCGGTCGCGATCTGGCGGTTCATGTCGCGAATCGCTTCCACTTCCAACGTGATGCGCTGCAACATGCCGCCCGCTTCGGTGACCTGTTCGACGCCTTCATCGCTGCGGCTCTGGCCACTTTCGATTGCCCGCACGGCATTCACCGCCCCCGTCTGTACGGTGTCGATGATTTGGTGAATTTCCGCTGTGGAGTCGGCGGTACGCTTGGCCAACGTACGCACCTCATCCGCTACCACGGCGAAGCCGCGGCCTGCATCGCCGGCACGGGCGGCTTCGATGGCTGCGTTCAGCGCGAGCAGGTTGGTCTGGTCGGCAATGCCGCGGATCACTTCCAGCACCTTGCCGATGCGACCGCTGTCGGCTTCCAGCCGACGGATCACGGTGGCGGTATTGCTGATCTCGCCACGCATATGGGTGATCGTCTCGATCGTCGAGCGCATCATGGCCTCGCCTTGTTGCGCTGATTGGTCGGCGGCGTCTGCGGCGTGCGCAGCGTCGGCCGCATGGCGTGCGACCTCTTGCGCGGTGGCAGACATCTCGTGCATCGCTGTGGCGACCTGATCGGTTCGGGAAAACTGCTCGCGGGTGCCCTGGCCCATCAGGGCCGCAATCGCGTTGAGCTCCCCGCTGGCGGTGTCCAAATCTGATGTGCTGCGCTGCAAACGGGTGAAGGTATCGGCGAGGAAGTCGCGTAGCACGTTGGCGGCAACCGCAAGACGACCCAGTTCATCAGCGCGGCTGGTGTCCACACGCTCTTTGAAGTTGCCCTTGCTGAGATTGGCAACATGATCGATCAGATGGCGGATCGGATTGATCAGGTTGCGATTGACCAGCCAGGCACTGAACAGGCCGATCAGCACGCCAGCGGCAAGCATGATCAGGGCCCCAACAGTGATGGTCCGGTCTGCCGCTTCGCTGATAGTTTCCGAGCTGCCGAGGGCCGAATCACGTAGTTGTGCGACCAGTGCGCTGAGCTGCTCGCTGGTGTCACGGTCGATGCCTTTGACAGCTGCGTCGCCTGCAGCCGGATCCGCGCCGGCAGCGATGAATGCATCGCGTCCCGCGCGATAGGCCGTGCCAAGCTTCAGGTGTTCGTCACGCAGGCTTTTAATCTGGCCCGCCAATGCCGGGTCGCCCTGGCTTTGCTGTATCAGCGTGCCAAGCAGCGTCTGTACCTTGCGTTCCTGTTCCTCGAAACTCTGCCAGTATTTGGCCAGGTTTTCCGGAGACTTACCGCGCAGCAATACGTTCTTCCACTCCTGAACCTGCACTTTGAACTCGAGGTTGGATTGATCGATGAGGCGTGAGGCTTCGATCGGTCCTTTGAGAAGACGCTGATACGCCCCGATGTCATCGGAGAGAAACGAAAAGCTGGCGAGCGCGATGGCCAGCATCAACAACAAGCTTCCGCCTATCAGCGCGAGCAGCTGGGCACGCAGGGATTTTTTCAGGAACATCTGGGCGTTCTCGTATCGAAGAGGATGCGCTTGCGCTAGGGGCAAGTTTCCAACGTGCAGTCAGAAAGACTGCTCGCTTGCCGGCGTTTCGGCCGGTTTGTTCGATACTTGAAGGCTTTCAGACCAGTCGCAGATGATTATCCCAAAGCCCTGGGGGTAGCTGCAGCGGGGTACTGACGAACGCCTTGCCGGTGCAGTCGACGAGGCGGCAGCGGCCCTGGCCGGAGCTGACGACAAAACCTTGCTCGACTGCCCCAACGCCAGCACAGTCCGGTAGATGAATTTCCTCACGCAGCGCTGCTGTATCCAAGTCCCAGATGAACACCTTGTTGCCACGTGGCGCGGTCACGGCCAGCAGGCGAAGGCTGTCATTGATCGCCAGGCTGGCGGTGTACTGGTTCATGGTCTGGCGTTGCGTTTCACCCAGCGGGAACGCCTGGAACGCCTGACCGGGACGCTTGATCGCCAGCAGTGGCACAGGATCCATCGGGTCGCCTTCATACTGCTGGCCCGACACCACCGTGCCGTCCGCCGCTACCGCGAGGTGACGCACGCTATTCATCTGCTCGGGTAACTGTTCCTTGCTGATTAGCGTGCCATCGCGGTGCAACAGCACCAGGCTGGGCTCCATGGCGTGGAGATTCATCATTTCCCGGCTGTCGGCCTCGGTCCGGATCCCGCCGTTGGCGATCACCAGGGTTTCGCCATCGGGCATCCACAGTAGCTGGTGCGGCCCGATACCGTGGGTCGAACGCTCACCGCTCCGTATCAGTTGGCGGCCCTCGACGCGATAGACGCCAAGCACGCCGCGACCGGCTTCGGCGGTATCGTTTTCGGTGGTATAGAACCAGTCACCGCTGGAGTGGAACACTCCGTGGCCATAGAAATGGCGGTCAGGTGGTGACGTCAGTACCTGTAGTAACGTCCCGTCACGGCTGTCGATCAGATAGCTTTCACGGCTCGGTCGACGCCCGACGAACACCGCAAGCGGCAGATGCGGATGCGCATAGACATCGTGGCAGCGCTCCTTGACCGGCGTGGCAAATACCGGGCTGCCATCGAGCCGGTAGCCGACCGCATAGTGGCGGCCGTCGGCATCGTTACGGGCCGAGAGAAGTAACGGTTGTTCGGTGTGATGGGTCAACGCCCAGCCGCCAACGGCTGACGCGGCCACCAGCGCGCTGCCCAGGCCGAGGAAAGCACGGCGTTTCATATCAGTCTCCGTCGTGGGCATTGAAGCCGATCTGCACTCCGAGGGCCCGCGCCAGTTCGGTCTGGTGCAAACGGTGCAAAGCATCGATGTCTTGGTACAGCGCATCGAGACGTGCTCGACCGGCTTCGTCGGCAATCAACTCGCTGAACGGCAGCATGATATCCACCAAGTGCTGGCGCGCCGTTTCGTACGCGACATCGATGCGTTTGGCCAGATCAGCCTGCTCGGTCGGTACCAGCGCCTTGAGACCGTTCCCATCCGTGCCCAGCCACAATTGCTGAGCGCCTGCGAGCGCGGCATCGATGCTGGGCAGAGTGGCGTCGCTGCGCCAGGCTTCGGCCTGGAAGGGCTGCGGAAAGCCTTTGCTCTGGCGACCCAGCGGTGCGCCGAGTTTTTTCTTCAGGCCGTCCAGTGCAGTGACCTGGACTCGGAGCAGGTCGGCGATCGCTTCGGCTGATTCAGCGTAGCGCTCGTTGGGAAATTCGCTCAGCTGGGCGGCCATGCCGTCTTTGGCATTCCAGGTCTGCAGCATGTCGGCCGCGAGCTTCTGCTGATGCTCACCGATAGCTTGCAGCAAGGGGCAATAGCGCGCTTTGGTCGCGCTGTCGGTCAGATCGACGGCCTTGTCGTACAGCACATATTCATAGGCAGAAAGCCCTTGCAGCACGACGCTGCCGCTCTCCAGGTCCGCCTGCGTCAGTTGGGGCTTCCTTTTCAACAGCGAGCCGATCTGGCGACCGACCAGGTTCTTCTTGTCAGGCCAGAACTGTACTTGCCAGGCACGGTTGCCCTCACCCATCGGCCCGATCAGCAAGGGCTGCAATCCGGCCCAGGCGAGCTGCGCCTGAAGGAACGCCTCGCGCGCATCGGCCAGCTCCTCGTTGTCTGCACAGAAGGCGATGCTGCTGGCTGCCATACGGCGGTTGGCTTCGGCCCAGTCTGCATAGGCCGGCAACAGCACTTCGTCGGTCAGTGCCTGGCTTGTCTGCGCGTATGGATCGGATGGTGCACAGGCACCTAATAGCAGGCCCAGTGCGGTGGCAGTGACGGCACGGAAGATTCGGTTGGGGTACATGTTGCTCCTCAGGGCTGGGCACGGGTGCGTCTGGTTCGGCATTAAAGAGACTCGAGAAAGGCCAGCAGGGCGCTGCGCTCATCGCTGTCGAAGTCGAGCACGGCCTGCTTGGCGCGCTCCGCTTCGCCGCCATGCCAGAGTATGGCTTCGAGCGGATTGCGCGCGCGACCGTCATGCAGAAGCTGGGTATGCCCGCTGACAGCCTCGGTCATGCCGAGGCCCCAGAGCGGCGGGGTACGCCATTCACGACCCGTGGCCTCGAATTCCGGACGGTGATCGGCCAACGCTTCGCCCATGTCATGCAGCAGCAGGTCGGTATACGGGCGGATCACCTGGTTGGCGAGTTCCGGCTCGGCCGCCTCGCCAGTCGTGAATTTCGGGACGTGACAGCTTTGGCAACCCGCGCGGTGGAACAACGTCTTGCCCGCCAGCACCTGCGGGTCATCCACGTTGCGTCGAGCCGGTACGCCCAGGTTGCGTGAATAAAACAGCACCAGCGACAGAATATGGTCGCTGACTTCAGGTTCGCCGCCGTCGGGCATCGCCAGGCAATCAGTCTGCGCTTGCGTGCAGCTGCTCCCCGACAACAGGCTGGTAGTCAGACCCATGTCGTTGAAGAATGCATCAGCGTTCTGTTGGTTCAGGTTCGGCTGCCCGGCTTTCCAGCCGAAGCGCCCCAGGCTGGTCTCCCGTGTGACCTGATCGAACACCCGGTTCGGACGCCCGGAAATGCCATCACCGTTGCGATCGTCCGGATCGGCGTTGGCGAGTATCGCCGCTTCCGGGATCGCCTCTAGCAGGCCAAGGCCGACCATTGCGGGCGCCACGCGGACCGAGAACTGCGTGTCGGGATGCATCGGGCCGTAGCCCAGGTCGGTAATTGTCAGCTGCGGCGAACGCAGTTCGACTTCGAAGCCGTCGGCGAATCGTTCGGTGTGCGTACTGTAGCTGAGGCGAACCTTGCCCTCCGGCGCGACGCCGGGAATCGCCATGTCCTGCAGCTGGCCGCCATAGGTGGGCTCGGGCGCGATGCCTCGCTCATGGACAACCTCGGCGTGTTCCTTGCCTGCCGGAATCGACAGGCGCACCAGCATCGACACTGCATTTCCACGCTCGGCTTCCGCCGGGCGGCCACGGCCATCTTTGATGTGGCAGTTCTGACAGGCGTTGGTGTTGAGCAATGGGCCAAGACCGTCGCGTGCCGTCGTCGAGGAGGGTGCGATGACCCAAGGGTTGCGAAAGAAGCTGTTGCCGACGCTGAAGTCCAGACGGCGAACCGGTGACAGGTTGGCGGATGGCATCGAGAAGGCGTTCTGGTCGGACTTGATGACCGTAGTGCTGCCACCCGATAGCGCCTCGCCTGGTTCGGCCTGTTCAAAGCGTGGCGGGTTTTCATCGCATGCCGTCAGGCCCAAAGCCAGCAGCAGCGCAACGACAGGGAAGAAAAACGGACGCATCGGTAGCCCAAGGCCTCTGAAAGGGCGCTAATCGTAGCAGGCTACGAGTGGTTGAATAAGAGCAATTTGCATTTGGCGAAAAGCCGATTGGCCAGCCAAGCAGTAAAGCTGGCGTCAGAGGGCGCATCAGTGCCAGAGGGGCGGCGTTGCGCCACCCCTTAGGCCGGTGTATCAGAACTCGTGGTCAGCGGTGTCCGGGTTCAGGTCGCTGATGCCCAATGCGGCAGCTGCCTTCTCGATCGAACCGGTTTGCTGAACCAGCGCGGCGATCGCAGCGCGGACCTTTTCCTGGCCTTCGCTGTTATCTGGGCCGATCAACTGATCGAAGGCCTCGCCGTTTTCGGCGCTTTCGACCAGCACGCGCAGCTTGGCTTCGGTGGTTTCCAGGTCGGTCTTCAGGGTGCTGTTGACCTCAGGCGCAGTGCCTTCGACCAGCGATGCCAGGCTTGGACCGGTCAGCTTGCTGCCATCGATGCGCTCGTACTCGCCGAGGTAGACGTTACGAATGCCTTTGGCGTTGTAGTAGTGGGAGTTATGCGTGTTGTCGCTGAAGCAGTCGTGCTCGTCTTCTGGCGAGTTGGCTTCAAGTGCGACTTTCATGCGTTCGCCGGCCAGCTCGCCCAGCGACAGGCTACCCATACCGAAGAACATTTTACGCAGGCCATTTTCGGCCGACTCTTTTTCGAGGCTGGCGCGGTAGTTGTCTGCGCCCGGCTTCCACTCGTTGACCATTTCTTCGAGGTCACTGACCAGCAACTCGGTGGCGGCCTTCAGGTAGGCGCGACGGCGGTCGCAATTGCCGCCCGTGCAGCCTTCACCTTCGATGAAGTCGCTCACTGGACGTTCGCCAGCGCCAGCGTTGGTGCCGTTCAGGTCCTGACCCCAGAGAAGGAACTCGATGGCATGGTAGCCAGTGGCGACGTTGGCTTCGGATCCGGCCAGTTCGTTCAGGCTGGCAAGCTTTTCACCGGTGATCTCGCTGACGTCGATCTTGTCTTCGCCAATCTGCAGCTCTTTGTTGGCGATGATGTTGGCGGTGGCGCCAGGGTTGCCGAGGGCGTGCTGATAGTCACCTTTGACGTAGTCGATCATGCCTTCGTCCAGCGGCCAGGCGTTGAGCTGACCTTCCCAGTCGTCGACGACCGGGTTGCCGAAACGGAACACTTCGCTCTGCATATACGGGACGCGGGCGGCGATCCAGGCCGCTTTGGCCGCTTGCAGGGTTACTTCGGTCGGATTGGCCAGGAGAGCGTCGACGGCTTCCTGCAGTTTCAGAGCGGCACTGTGCGCGTCGCTGAAGACAGCATGTGCGATATCGGCGTAGTGCTTGACCACTGCCTGCGCGGCTTCGCTGTTCACGGTCTCTTGGGCAGCCGGTGCCGGTTCGCTCTGGGTTGTGGCGGCTTGCGGGGCAGCGGCCTGTTCGGCCGGTGCTTTGTCTTCGCCGCAACCAGCGAGTGAAATGGCGACAGCCAGAAGGCTGGCGGTAGCCCAGACGGGAGTGCGTAGCATGGCGGGTTCCTTTGCTTGCAGGGTGGTGTGAGTGAGCCGGCAGCAGGGCTGCGACAAATGGATGCAGAACATAATGCGAAAGATTTGCATTTTGTGCAAAGAAAATGCGTGTAACAGGTCGCGTATCGCTTCAGCCGGTGCGGCTAGAATGCCACCTCCGAGTCTGGTCATCTTATGGAGTCGCCCTGATGAGCCTGAGTGCTGCCGTTGCATGGGTCCTGCTGTTTCTCGCCGCGGCTTATGCCGTGGTTCTCTATAACGGTCTGGTGCGCCTCAAGCATGGAGTAAGCAAGGCCTGGTCAAACATCGACGTGCTGTTGCGCCAGCGTCATGATGAATTGCCCAAGCTGGTGGAAACCTGCAAGCAGTACATGCAGCACGAACGCAGCACCCTGGAGCAGGTGATCAGGGCGCGCACTGCGGTCTCCGATGCGCGCGAGCAAGGCAACGTCGGTGCGCTCGGCCAGGCCGAAACCGGACTGCGCGCCGGACTCGGACGCCTCTTCGCCTTGGCCGAGAGCTATCCAGAGCTGCGTGCGAACGAGAGCTTTCGTCATTTGCAGCAGCGCATCAGCGGGCTGGAAAGTGGTATCGCCGATCGCCGCGAGCTGTACAACGAGTCAGTCAATCTGAACAACGTACGCATCGAGCAGTTTCCCGATGTCTTGCTGGCTCGCGCGTTCGGATTCCGCGCGGCCCCTTTGCTGCAGTTCAGCGAGGCGGAAAAAGCCGATGTCGACCTGAAGCCGCTGTTCAGTTGAGCTGGGGGTTCAGGTGCTGCTGATCGCTGCAGGCGTGGCGATGTGTCTGGTTGGCGGCTGGCTGTGGGTCAGTCACTGGTCGAAACTGCGCCACTTGCTGGATACGCCGACTTCGAGGATTCGCTCGGCGGCGCAAGGTTATGTCGAGCTGGCCGGGGTGCTGCGCGACCTTCCCGATACGCCGCCATTAATGGCGCCGCTGACGGCCACGCCCTGTCTCTGGTGGCGCTATCGTATCGAGGAATACCGAACCGGCAGCAAACGCGGGAGCTGGAGCGTGTTGGAACAGGTCAGCAGCGAAGGGCTGTTGCGGTTGTTTGATGCGACCGGAGAGTGTCTGATCGATCCTCGAGGCGCTGAAGTGCTCCCCGCACGGCGTGATTGCTGGACCGGTGACCAGCGCCACCCTCGAGGTGCGCCGTCCAGCGGTGTGCTGGTCTGGCTCACTGGCCACCGTCAGTACCGGTACACCGAGGAGCGGCTGCACGCTGACGAGCCGTTGTATGCGATTGGCGAGTTTCGTACATCTGGCGGTGGCCGGCAGGGCCTTGACCTGCAGGCTGCCCAGGGCCAAGTGGTGCGCGAATGGAAAGAAGACTACGCCGGGCTATTGCAGCGTTTTGACCATAACCGCGACGGCCAGCTCGATCAGGCGGAGTGGAGCCGTGTGCGCCTCGCCGCCAGCCTGGAAGCGCAACAACGCCATCGGCTAGCCAGCGGCCGGCAAGCGCTGCACAAGCTGGCGCGCCCCGCTGAGGATTTGCCGTTCGTGCTGTCCAGTCATGGTGAGGAAGTGCTCGTTCGGCGCTATCGCTGGCAGGCGGCTGGCGGGGCGATGCTTTGTCTGCTTGGCGCGGCGTTGCTGGCAACCCGCGTGGTGGGTTGAGCCACGACGGCGGAATCAGACAGCCATGCACGTGTCGCTTAGCGGTGATTTTGATGGAGCGCGATGTCGATGACAGCGCCGTCGTTTGCGCGCTGCTGTGCGCTCGCTGATTTCGCCTGGTACATCGCCTCATCAGCGCGCCTGAGCAGCGATGCTTCGTCAGTTCCGTGCTCTGGAAAGTGGGCCACGCCGATGCTCGGTTGAATCGCCAGGGCCAAGCCGGCGAGTTCTATCGGCGCTTGCATCGCGGCGAGAATGTGCGTGACTACTACTGCCGTATCGGCTGCTGTCGGGCTGCCTTCCAGCAACACGACGAATTCGTCGCCACCCATTCTCGCAACCGTGTCGGTTTCACGGGTGTGTTGGTTAAGCCGACGAGCGAAGGCTTGCAGCAGCAGGTCGCCCACGCTGTGCCCATAGCCATCGTTGACCTGTTTGAACCCATTGAGATCTAGATACAGCAGCGATAACCGCTCGTCATTGCGCCGCGCGCGCGCCAGCGCGGTTTTTAGCCGGTCGAATAGGAATGCGCGATTGGGCAGGCCGGTAAGCTCATCGTATTGCGCCATCCGCTCGAGGCGAGCCTGCATCTGTTTGCGTTCGATGGCGGTGGCGACCTGGTTGGCGACGAACTGCAACAGGTCTATGTCTTGCTCGCAATAGGTCGCGTTCTGTGCCGTATCGTTGAGTAGTAGCGCGCCGATGCAGCCCTGACGGGTCGAGAGTGGCGCTGCTAACCAGCAGAAGCTCTCCGTGGCGGTCAATGCCTTGAGGGTGTCGCAGACGCCTTCGCTACTCGCTGTCAGCAGCAGCGCCTGCCCGGTCCGAGTGACTTCTGCGCACAGCACCGCAGCCGGATCGAGGGGAAGTCGTGCTGGATCGCCATCGGTTCTGACGTAGGGAAATATCGGCCGGCCCTGATCGGGCGCGTTCAAGGCGACGAAAAAGCTCGGCGTCGGGATAAGCCGGCTGGTGATCTGATGGACCTGTTCGAACAATGAGGGCAGATCGGCGGCATTGTGGGCCGCCTCGGATATTGCGTAGACCGCTTCTTGCAGCGATTCGGAACGCTTGCGTCGGGTGATGTCGCGCGCCACACCAATACGTAACTGGTCATCTTCTGACCAGCGGGCCGACCACATGATATCCACCCGTTGTCCGTCTCTGCGGATATAGCGGTTTTCGAAATGCAGGCTGGGTTGGCCTGACATCACCTGCTGCGCCGCCAGCAGGGTGCGCTCGCGGTCTTCGGGCGCCACCAATTCCATCATCTGACGACCGATCATTTCCTCCTGCGTATAGCCAAAAATGCTTTCGCAAGCAGCGCTGACATAGACGAAGCAGCCATCGGCGTCGACCACGCAGACCGCATCAAGCATCAAATCCAGAACAGTTTCCAGCGAGGGGGGAGGCTCGGTTTTCATCGTACGTACCACTTGAGCACTGCGCGGTATGGGGACGGACCGGTCTTGGGTGCTTTGAGTGTAGGCGAGCGCCTCGGAAGCGAACAGCTGCTTTGACGGCTATAGGTCACCTTCACTGGACGCTCTGAACTTCATCCACGCTTTTCAGCAATCCAGATGGTATGCCGGGTGCCGCGATTCCCGTGCGCGAACACTTGGACTTCTTCGGCGAGGAAACCTGACCTGGCAAGTCGTTGGGAGAAGGCTTGATCGGCACTGGCCGACCATACGGCAAGCAGACCTTTGGGGCGCAGCGCCCTGGCGCAAGCGTCGAGCCCGGTTGAGGAATACAACCAGCTGTTGCTCTTGCGTGTCAGCCCCTCGGGGCCGTTGTCTACATCGAGCATGATGGCGTCATAGCCCTGCGGCTCGCTCTTCAGAACCTCGGCGACATCGCTACGCAGCACTCGGGTTCGTGGATCGTTGATCGGCATGCCGGACTTCTCGCCCAATGGGCCACGGTTCCAGTCGATCACGCCGGGAACCAGCTCAGCGACCTGCACCTCGGCATCATCGCCGAGATGCCTGAGCGCCGAAGCGAGGGTGAAGCCCATGCCCAAGCCGCCAATCAGCACCCGTGGTTGCGGCCGCTGCGCGATCTTGCGGCAGGGTATCTCCGCCAGCGCATCTTCCGAGCCGTGCGTGCGGGTGTTCATCAGCTGGTTACCGTTACCGCCCTGAATCTTGATAACGAAGTCGTCGCCATACTCGAACAGGCACAGGGCACCGCCGCCATCCGGAATTTCGGCGGTGTCGATCAATACAAAACGCTTCATCGGTGACGCTCTTGGGTTGGCATTAGAGGGGCCGCGCTTGGTGCACGGCGCGGCGAGCAGCGTTTATAAGCGCTCGGAGTTAAGCCTGTGCTCGAACCGCAGCGATTGCTCGAGCAAAGCGGTGAGTTCAGGCGCCGCCACGGGTTTGCTGTAGTAGTAACCCTGGCCTTCATTGCAGCCTTCGTCGATCAGGTAGCGTTCCTGCTTGGCGGTCTCCACACCCTCGGCGATGACCAGCATGCCCAGGCTCTTGCCCAGCTGGATGATGGCTCGAACGATGGTCGTATCGCCTTCAACAGCTGCCATATCGCGAACGAAGCTCTTGTCGATTTTGATCTTGTCCAGCGGCAAGCTTTTCAAATAGCTCAGCGATGAATAGCCGGTGCCGAAATCATCAATGGCGATCAACGCGCCGGAGCGGCGCAGGCAGTGCAGGTTATGGGTGGCGGCGGCGATGTCTTCCATCAGGCCCGTTTCCGTCACCTCGAGCTCTAGCGTCTCGGGCGGCAGCCTGTGACTGCTGAGCAGGTTGCTGATCATCGCTGGCAGCCCGGCGTGGTGCAGTTGAACCGTGGACAAGTTGACTGCCATGCGCAGATCACTGAAACCTTGTTGATGCCATTCGCTCAGCTGTCGGCAAGCCTGGTCGAGCACCCACTCGCCTATGGCGATGATGCTGCCGTTCTGTTCGGCGAGAGGAATGAATATGTCGGGCGGTACCATCTTGCCGCTTGGGTGAGACCAGCGAAGCAAAGCTTCGACACCGGTGATGCGTTTGAGGCGGTAGTCGATCTGCGGCTGATAGACCAGGTGAAACTCGCCCCGGGTAAGCGCCTCGGCCAGGTCATTCTGCAACTCCCGGCGCGTCCTCATTTCGCTGTCGATGCTGGCTACGTAGAACTGATAGCGATTGCGTGAGCGGCTCTTGGCCAGTGTCATGGTCTGCTCAGCTTTCTGCAGCAGCTTTTCAGTGCTGCTACCGTCTTCGGGATACAGCGTGATGCCGATGGTGGCGCGCAACCGTATGTGCTGATCGTCGAGGGTGACGGGCCGCTCCAGATCATCGAGGACCTTCTGCGCCAGTTCGGCGGCTTCGTAGGGTTGTTCGAAACCGACCAGCACCAGTACGAATTGGTCGCCGCCCAGCCGGGCGAGTGCTCCGACACGCCCACTCTGGCTGCGTAGACGATCGGCCAGCGCTACCAGCAGGCGATCGCCGTTCTGGTAGCTGAACTGTTCGTTCATGCCCTTGAAATCGTCCAGCCCGAGGCAGAGCACGGCCACGCGACGCTGCAGTCGGGCGGCTTCGCTCAGGATGTTGTCCAGTTGCTGTTGCAACTGCAGGCGGTTGGGCAAGTTGGTGAGCGAGTCGTATTGGGTCATGCGTTGCAGGTTGCTTTCGGCGGCATGGCGCAACTGCATGTTGTGCTGAATGGAGGCGAGCAGACCATTGGCCGTTTCGACCCAAAGCCCCAGTTCATTGCGCTCATGCCCCTTGGGCATTGGCAGCGAGTGCTCGCCGGGGCGGCCCGGGTTGATGCGCGACATGTGCTCGATGAGCTTGGTCAGCGGTCGTGTCAGCAGCCATTCATAGATCAGATACAGCAGTAAGCCCAGTACCAGCGCACGCAGGATGCCGACGACGAAGAGCACGGCCGAGCTGCTGAGAAACGCTTCGCCATAGGGGGCGGTATCGAGTGTGATACGCAGATCGCCGTAGTACTCGTTATAAGGCGGGCGGCCGATCAGGGGGATGGAGAATTCCTGATCGCGGCCTAGTATCGGGTCGGTCAACCAACGCGAGGAACGTGGCATAAGCGGGCGGGACTTGGCCGCCAGCGGCGCTTCCCCTGGGTGGCCAATCGAGGCTTTACGAATCGACTCGTGCTGGAACAGTCCTTCCATGACCTGCGCGCCCATTTCCCGGTCCAGACTATAGATCGCCTGAGTGGACGGGTCGCGGGTCATGCGCAGGATTCGTTGGGCTTCGGCATCGATCAGCTGGCGGGTCTTGTAAGCATCGAAGACGATCTGCGCGCAGCTCAGTACCAGGCCAACGGCGAGCGCAGACAGCAGAACGATGCGGAGCAGCTTCCTAGACAGACTGTTGCGCAATGCGGTCAATAGAACTTCCTTCTTCCGAGCCGGTGCCCAGCGCAAGTATTGGTTGTCGTGAGTGATGCGTCAAAGACGGGTATATGCGCGCGAGGCAAAACGTATCAGATTGTTGGATGTTCTGCCGGGCCCTTGATCGAATCCTGATTGAACCGGAAAGAGATGCCTCAGGGCTATGCCATAGGCTCCAACGTGGTTTGATCCCAGAGTTAGCCAACAGGATTCGCTTCCTTTACCTCGCAACCCTTGATGACCATCCGGATGATCGTTTCCGCGGCGGCTTCATAGTCAACATCATCGAGTTCGGGCTTGCCGGTAACTGCGGAAATCTGCCAGTCGAAATCGGCGTAGGTCTGGGTCGCTGCCCAGATGCTGAACATCAGGTGATGAGGGTCGACGGTCGCCATCAGTCCCTTTTCAATCCAGCCCCGGATGCGAGCCACATTATGGCTGGCCTGAGCATTGAGCTGCGCGGCACGCTCGGCTGGTAGATGTGGCGCGCCATGCATGATCTCGCTGGCAAATACCTTAGAGGCGCAAGCGTGTTCCCTGGAGATACGAATCTTGGTGCGGATGTAGGCGCGTAACACGTCTGCCGGTTCGCCGGGCTGATTGAACGGGGCAGACGCCTGCAGCAAGGGCTCGACGATGCTGTCCAGTACCTCACGATAGAGGTTTTCCTTGCTTTTGAAATAGTAGTAGACGTTGGGCTTGGGCAGCCCGGCGCGGTCGGCGATGTCGCTGGTTTTGCTGGCGGCGAAGCCCTTCTCGGCGAATTCTTCGCTGGCAGCACGAAGGATCAGTTCTTTGTTGCGTTCGCGGATACTGGACATAGGGCCTGTTCAATTCATGACCACCCAGCCTGGTGGCCTGCCGCGGCATCCTAGCATCGGCTTCCGAACGGCCTCAAGACAGGACAGCAACCTTGGTGCGAGCGGAACCTGAGCGCTGGAAGACAGCGAGCGTATGCCTTCCGCCAAGTCACGTCATAGAAGTCGCAAGTCAAGAGCGCCGGTCCACAGCGCTCAATCGAGCTGGCTCTGCGCTATCCGCCAAACGGTCATCAAGCCTCGGTTGTTACGACCGATAGAATGTTGGCGTCAAACATTATTTATGTATACACATTGCTATCAAGGTTGTGTACGTTAACAAAAAACAACAGAGGTAACGCACATGCCTTTCATGCAACGCAGTATTCAATGGCAATTGATCGTCAGCATGGGGGCGGCGTTGCTTACCAGCATCCTGATCGTCATTCTGATTTATTCATCGGCAGTCAATCGCCTTGCCGAGCGCTACCTGGTGGGGCAAGCGTTGCCTGCCAATATTTCGGCAATCCGCAACGATATTGAGCGCACATTGGCGGCGCCGATTACCGCGACGGCCGGGATTGCCGGCAATACGCTGGTTCAGGACTGGCTGCGTGAAGGCGAGAGCGCTGACCAGGCGGACGCGATGGGCCGTTACCTTGAGGGCGTCAAGGCTCAGCAGAACGCGTTGACCACCTCAATCGCCGTGCTCGACAGTGGTAACTACTACTCCGAAGCGGGACTCTCGCGGACGCTCAACCGCAGTGCTGCGGGTGATGGCTGGTTCTACGGCCTGGTCGACAGCGGCATCGAACGGCGCTTCGAAATCGACATCGACAAAGCCTCTCGCCAGCCGACTTTGTTCATCAACCAGCGCATCGAGGCAGACGGCAAGACCGTAGGGGTGGCTGGTCTTGGCTTCAGCCTCAAAAGCATGTCCGAGCTGGTCAGCAACTTCCGCTTCGGCGAGCGCGGTGAGGTGTACCTCATCGATGCGGATGGCCGCGTCAAGGTTCACCCCAAAACCGAGAACAACGATCAAGTCGAGCTTAGCGCGCTGACAGGCAGCGATGCCGCGCAGAAGCTCCTCAATGACGCACCCGACGCGGTGCGATTCGAGCGTGACGGCGAAGCCTTTCTGGCGATCGCTCAGCCTCTGGAAAGCCTGGGTTGGGTGCTGGTCAGCGAAGTGCCGGAAGCAGAAATCTTTGCCGAGGCGCGCCGCACGTTGTGGACCATCAGCCTGATTGGTGCCTGCATCGCACTGGTGTTCCTCGGCCTGGTGGTGGTGCTGGCGCGCGGGCTGGTGAAGCCTATCCGTCAGGTGACCAGCGCACTCGTTGAAATCGGTGGCGGGGGTGGCGACCTTACCCGTCGTCTGGACGAGAGCCGAGCCGACGAGCTGGGTGATTTGGCGCGTGGCTTCAACCATTTCATCGGTAGTCTGCGTGAATTGATCGGCGATGTGCTGAACACCAGCCAGCAACTGCGCACCGCTGTCGGACAGGTGACTCAGGTGGTCGACAACACCGCGACACGCGCCGGTCGTCAGCATGAAATGACCGATATGGTTGCCACTGCGGTGCATGAGATGGGCCTGACCGTGCAGGAGATCGCGCGCAACGCCAGCAATGCCGCACAGGCCTCACAAGGTGCACGGAGCGAGGCGATGGACGCGCGTAAAGTCGTCAGCGACTCGATCGCCCATGTCGAGAAGATGTCAGGCGAGATCGGCCGTGCGGCTGAGTCGGTTACTGACCTGGCGCAGCAGGTCGCGTCCATCGACAAGGTACTGGCTGTGATCCGGAGCATCTCCGAGCAGACCAACCTGCTGGCCCTCAACGCGGCCATCGAGGCTGCGCGTGCCGGCGAGATGGGGCGTGGTTTCGCAGTGGTTGCCGATGAGGTACGAACGCTTGCCAGCCGGACCCAGACGTCGACGGATGAAATTCAGCAGATGATCCAGGGGCTCAAGAGTGGTGCCGAGAATGCAGTCAACTCGATGCATGCGGGGCAGGCTGCGACCGGTGCTGGGGTGCAGGCCAGCCAGCGCACGGGGCTTTCCCTCGGTGCCATCACCGAACAGGTCGAGGCGATCAGTGACATGAACACCCAAGTGGCGGCAGCGACCGAAGAGCAGAGCAGCGTTACTGAAGAGATCACCCATAACGTGCAAGGCATCGCCGATCTGGCACAGGCGACTGCCAGCGATGTGCAGGGCTGTCGTGAAGATTGTCAGCAGTTGAGTCGTCTGGCGGATGATCTCAGTCGGCAGATGGGTAGCTTCAAACTTTGATGCCGTGCGCGTCCCACTTGATGAGTGGTCGCTATCACCGGTAACCATGTAGCAATAAAAAAGCAGCCATCTGGCTGCTTTTTTTGTAGCTGGCTGCGGTTAAAAGTGCGCTTTGACCAGCAAGCTGGCGGTGTTCTGGTTGGTGCCCCCGACCAGATCGCTCACAAACCCACCGTCTTCTATGCCGTACTTGTCAGACCAGTAGTCGTATTCAATACCGACGTAGAGTTTGCCCGGCTCGCCGTCCAGCGCCTTGCCCAGGTCGTACTTGATCTGAGGGTTGATATGCAGGTTTTTCGACATGAAGTCTCCGCTGCGCTCCGAGCCGGCATCGTTGACTACCCAGTCGATGAAACCATCGAACAGAATGTCCGATTTGCCGACCGGGAAAGTCATGGCCCAGGTTGGCGTGACCTGCCACTGGCCCGAGGCGCGACGGGTAGTGCCGTCGGGTTTGCGGTAGTAGACGTTGATGGCGAGCCGATCGAAGCCGGGCACATCGAGATCGACAGCTGGGCCGAGCAGGTAGGTCTGGTTGGGTCGGCCGGCGCTGCTTTCGCCGCGCTCGTAGGTGGCTGCCAGTAGCACGTCCTTGACTGGGCCGAAGCTCATGTCCTGACCGCTCAGTTTGCCGAACGACAGGCGCGGGCTGAATTCCCCGTAGTAGGTGTGGCCTTCTTCGCCGGATAGGCCGTTGTACCACTTGTTATCGACAAACAGGAACATGTCGCCCCAGCTCCAGCCGCTGGCGTGTTCGAAGGTCACGGTCTGCTGGATCTCGCCAGCGTCGACTTTGAAATCCTTGCCGTAGAGATAGCTGAGGCTGTTGTTCTGCCACTGCAGCATGCCATCGGCGAAGGCCGGAGCGGACAGCAGGCAGCCGGCCAGCGCCAGCGACAGGGGAGTGCGCTTGAAAGTCATGGAGATACCCTTTGGTTTTGTTGTTGTGATGCATGCGGGAGCAGCGCCCGGCTCGTCTGGCCGGGCGCGGGTCGATCAGCCGGTAGGTGTCAGCTGAGCCGAAGGGTCCGAGGTGGTGGCTTTCGGATGGACCTTGGAGTAATCGGGGATATTCACGGCCAAGGTGTTTGTTCCGACCGAGTCCTCGATCAGATTGTCCGGATCGTAATCATCCATTTCTTCCGGCTCGCGCGGGAGGAAGAAGTTGAGCAGGATGGCGCTGAAGGCGCCGATGGTGATCGGTGAACCGAAGATATTCTTCAGGACATCGGGCAGGTTGGTCAGCACTTCCGGAACGGCGGCGACGCCCAGCCCCAGGCCCAGCGAGATCGCCACGATAAGCATGTTGCGACGGTTGAGGCCCGCTTCGGCGAGGATCTTGATCCCGGCGATGGCCACGGTGCCGAACATGATCAGCGTGGCGCCGCCGAGCACCGGCTTGGGCATCAGTTGCAACACGCCACCGACTACCGGGAACAGCGCCAGCAGGATCAGGATGCCAGCGATGTAGAGCCCGACGTGGCGACTGGCGACGCCGGTCAGCTGGATCACGCCATTGTTCTGGCTGAAGGTGGTCATGGGCAGGCTGTTGAAGGTGGCCGCCAGCAGTGAGCTGCAGCCATCGCCAAGAATGCCGCCCTTGATCCGCTTCATGTACAGCGGGCCCTTGACCGGCTGGCGCGAGATCATCGAATTGGCAGTCAGGTCGCCAGCGGTTTCCAGCGGTGTGATCAGAAAGATCACTGCGATGGGGATGAAGGCCATCCAGTCGAAGGCGAAGCCGAACTTGAATGGCTGCGGCACGCTGACGGCCGGCAAGGCGGCGAGGCTGGAAAAATCCACCATGCCCATCATCCAAGCGGCCACGTAGCCGACCACCAGCGCGACGATCACGGCTGACAAGCGCAGCAGTGGAATACCGAAGCGGTTGAGCACGATGATGGTACCCAGCACCAGTCCGGCCAATGCCAGATTCTGCAGGGCGCCCGGGTTTTCAGCGCCGTAGCCGCCAGCGATGTCGGTCATCGAGACCTTGATCAGCGACAGCCCCATCAGACTGATGATGGTGCCGGTGACCACGGGCGTGATGATTCGGCGCAGCTTGTCGATATAGCGGCTGACCGCGATTTCTACGAAGGCCGCGCAGAAGCTCACGCCAAACAGCGTGGCCAGGATGTCTTCCGGCGTTCCGCCGCGGTTCTTGACGATAAAGCCCGCCGCAAGAATCACGCTGAGAAAGCCGAAGCTGGTGCCCTGAAGGCAGAGCATGCCGGCGCCTATCGGGCCAATGCGCTTGGCCTGAATGAAGGTGCCGATGCCGGAGACGAACAGCGCCATGCTGACGAGGTAGGGCACATAATCGCCCAGGCCCAGCACGCTGCCGATGATCAGAGTGGGGGTAATGACCCCGACGAAGCTGGCGAGTACGTGCTGTATCGCCGCGAATGTAGCGGGGATCGGACCCGGGCGATCTTCGAGTTGATAGATCAGGTCCTGGTTGGGAGCGTCACCGCTCCTGGATTCGGTTGCGGTCATGAGTCAAGCCTGCCATTCGTTATTGTTCGGTCATGGGCTTTCGAGGCTGCACGGACCTCGCTACCTGATCGTCGAAAAGCTGTTCGATCGGTCAGGTTGGACTTGACTATAACAACCTGTGAACAGCTGTTGAAACAAGAAATTTAAAAATTGTGCACAATTATGACTGGAGAGCCTCGGAGCCCGCCAGGCATGGCGCTGCGGTGGGTACCGGTCAGCGGTTGGCTTGCAATTCGCGGGAGACGTTCTCGGCCAGGCCGGCGCCGGCTTCGCTCATGGTTAGGTAGGTGCGATCCGCGCCGGCCTCCTCAATCTGCTGGGCAATGTCTTCGTACATCGCGTGGGAGACGATTAGCCCTTCGAACCCTTTGCCGCGCAGTTTGCGCGTGGAGATGATCTTGGCTTCGGCATCGTTCATCGCCAGGATCACCGCCTCAACCTTGTTCATCTCCAGGCTCTCCCAGAACATCTGGTCTTCGGCGTCAGCGAACAGTACATGGCGGCCTTTCTCGCTGCTCTTTTCTACGGTTACCGGGTCCGAATCGAGGCTGATCAATCGCCAGCCCTGATTCTGTAGGTGATCGTAGGCGGCACGTCCGGTGCGGCCCATACCCATGATCAGGATCTGCGCGTCGCCCAGCGACACCGGCTGCTCATCGGGATGGCGTGTGTTGCGCTCCAAGGGGATCAGGCGTCTGGCAAAGCGGTCGTAGAGCGGGTGGGAGATACGGTTGAGCTGAGCGGAAATGACGAACGACAGGGCTACGGTGATGGCCAGCGGGGTGAGCCATTGCGGGAGTACCACACTGGCAACGATCAAACCGAATTCGCTGTAGTTGGTCAGGCTCGAGGCGCTGAGAAAGGCACTGCGCGCGCGCAGGCGGAACAGCAGGAACAGGAAGAAGAACAGTGCGCCTTTCAACGGCAGTAGCAACGCCGCCGCGCCGGCAAAGAGCATGGCCTCCATGCCCGGCAATCCACCAATGCCAATCTGCAGGAAAAAGCCGACTAGAAAGACTTCCTTGATCGCCCACAGTGAATTGGAAAGCTCGGTGGCGCGCTTGTGCTTGGCCAGCATGGCGCCAAAGGCCAGTGCGCCCAATTCCGAACTGAGGCCCACATATTCGAAACCGAGACCGCCCGCCACCAGCGCCAGCATCAGTCCCAGCAGCACCATCAGCTCCTCGTGGCCACTGTGATCGAGCAGGCGGAATAGCAACGGGCGCAGTAGCGGAAGGCCGAACACCAGCAGCGCCCAAGCCGAAGGAACCTTGCCGCTGGCGATGCTCATCACCACCAGGGCGATCAGGTCCTGAATGATCAGTACGCCAATGGCGACTCGGCCGTGAAAGGCGCGCAGCTCGCGTTTGCCTTCCAGTACCTTGGCTGCCAGCACGGTACTGGAAAACGACAATGCGACCGCCAGCAGCACACTCTCGCGCCAGCTGGTATCGAGAAACACCAGGATCGCTGGTAACACCACCAGGCTGGAAATGCCGAAATGCAGCAAGCTGCCGCCGATCACCTCGCGCCGTACCAGATTGCTCAGTTTGAGCTTGAGCCCGACGGTGAACAGCAGCAGCAACACACCCAGGTGCGCCAGGTGTTCGAGAATCACGCTGTCGGTCGGGCCGACGCCGAAATGCCCGCCGAACGCGGCCAGGGCAAAGCCCGCGCCCAGGTAGCCGATCAATGGGGGTAACCCGACCGAACGTGCCGCTAGGCCCAGGATGAACGCGAAGGCGATCCAGGTTGCTTCGATCATCGATCAGTCCTTCTCGGTTGGCGCGGGCGGGGTGACGGCGGGGCATTTTAACGGGGGTATAACGCTTGTCGAGTCTCGGGTGTTGAGTGAGAAAAACAAGGCAGAAAAAAACAAAGCCCGCACATGGCGGGCTCTGTTTCTTTCTTGGCGCGCTGCCGTCAGTGGTGAGCGGCGCCGGTCAGTGCCTGGCGCTCGGCTCCCCCCAGCACATTGAACAGCAGGTTGAGCGTTACCGCGCTTATGGTGGCTACGGCGATGCCGCTATGGGTAATCGGCTCCATCCAGTGCGGCAGGTGCGCGAAGAACTCCGGACGCACCACCGGGACCATGCCCAGGCCAATGCTCACCGCGACCAGTAGTTGGTTGCGACGGTCACCGATGTCGGCTTCCTGCAAGATCTTGATGCCGGTGGCCGCGACCATGCCAAACATGGCGATCCCTGCACCGCCGAGCACGGCGGCGGGAATCGAGGCGACCATGAATGCAGCTTTGGGCAGCAAACTCAGGCTGAGCAGAAACAGGCCGGCAACGGCAGTGACGTAGCGGCTGCGCACGCCGGTCATCTGAACCAGGCCGATGTTTTGAGCGAACGAAGAGTGGGTGAAGGTGTTCATGAAGCCGGCCAGAAAGGTCGCGCCGGCGTCACACAGCAGGCCGCGGCGCAGTTGCTTCGGGTCGACCTCCTGCCCGGTGATCTTGCCCAACGCGAGAAACATGCCGGCTGATTCGACAAAGATGATCACCACCACGAGGCACATCGACAGGATCGGTGCGAGCAGGAACTGCGGCGCCCCGAAGTGGTTTGGCGTGACGATCTGGAAGACCGGCGCAGCACTGATACCGGACAAGTCCACCATGCCCAGGCTGCCAGCCAGCACATAGCCCAGCGCCATGCCAACCAACACCGACACGTTGACCCAAAAGCCACGCATGAACTGGTTGATCAGCAGGATCACGGCCAGTACCGCTGCGGCCACGCCAAGGTAGGGCAGAGCGCCGAACTGGCCGGTACCGCTGCCGCCGCCCGCCCAGTTCACCGCGACTGGAAACAGCGAAAGCCCGATCGCAGTGATCACGGTGCCGGTCACCAGCGGTGGAAACAGCCGCACAATCTTGCACACGAAAGGCGCAATCAACAGGCCGAAGAAACCGGCAGCGATGGTCGCGCCGAAAATCCCGGTCATGCCCACGCCGGGCATGCCTGCCATCACCACCATGCTGCTGACCGCGGCGAAGCTGGCGCCCATCATCACCGGCATGCGGATGCCCACCGGCCCGATGCCCATCGACTGTACGAGCGTGGCGATACCCGCCACCAGCAAGTCGGCGTTAATCAGGAAGGCGATCTCCTCACGAGACAGTCCGGCGGCCTGACCCACGATCAGCGGGACGGCCACCGCTCCGCCGTACATCAGCAGCACGTGCTGAAAGCTCACCAGCAGCATCTGCAGCAAGGGCAGTCGCTTCTCCGCTGGGGCGGTTTCCCGCTCGGTCACATCGTTCATGCAATACACCTCGGACGCTTTTGTTATTGGATGGTCGCGGTGACCCCGCTGAACGTGCGGGGCCGGGTATAGGGTGCTCAGGGTTCGGCTGTCGCCGTCCGCTGGGTATGATCTCGGGTTGAGCTGACGCCTCGCCTGGTGTTGCGTGGCTTGAGCGTACAGGTGAAAAAAAGCCGCGCCCGGGAGCGCGGCTGGTGGGCGCTGATCAGTCGATCGGTGCGCCCTTGTCGATCCAGGCGCCGAGCAGGTCGCGCTCCTCCTGGGTCATGTTGGTCATGTTGCCCAGCGGCATGATCTGGCTCGCGACGGCCTGGGCGTGGATCTTCGCGGCCTGCTGGCGGATCTGCTCAGGTGTATCGAACATCACGCCTGCAGGCGCTGCGCTGAACAGCGGGCTGCTCGGCTGAGCGGCGTGGCAAACCGTGCAGCGCTCGTTGATGATGCGATGGACTTCGGCGAACTCGCTGTTGCCGGCTTGCTCGGCCGGCGCTGCTGCAGCGGCCTGTTGCGCCTCAATGCTCTGCTCGCGCGGGCTGGTCGGCACGGCGTTGGGAACACCACCCTGACGGTTGGGCGCGGTGACGAACGCCAGGCAGATCATGCCGACTGCCGCAGCCGGCAGCGTCCAGGCGAAGCGGTTGCTGTCATGACGGGTGTTGAAGTAGTGGCGCACCAGTACCGCGAGTACCGAAATCCCGGCGAGGATCAGCCAGTTGTACTGGCTGCCATAGGTGCTCGGGAAGTGGTTGCTGATCATGATGAACAGCACAGGCAGGGTGAAATAGTTGTTGTGGCGCGAACGCAGCAGGCCCTTGGCTGGCAGCAACGGATCCGGCGTGCGGTTCTGTTCGATGGCCGCAACCAGCGCACGTTGTGCCGGCATGATGATGCGGAACACGTTGCCTACCATGATGGTGCCGATCAGCGCGCCGGTGTGGATGTAGGCCGCGCGACCGCTGAATACTTGCGAATAAGCCCAGGCGGCGAAGATCACCAGGACGAACAGGATCAGGCCGAGCAGTGCGGGCTTCTTGCCTAGCGGCGAGTCGCAGAGCAGGTCATAGACAAACCAGCCGACGATCAACGAACCGAAGCCGATGGCAATGGCCATCGCTGGCGCCAGATCACTGCCAGGTGCGATCAGGTAGAGCGAAGGGTTGAGGTAGTAGACCACCATCAGCAGGGTCACGCCCGACAGCCAGGTGGTGTAGGCCTCCCACTTGAACCAGTGCAGGTTCTCCGGCATTTGTGGCGGAGCCAGCTTGTATTTTTCCAGGTGGTAGATACCGCCGCCGTGAATCGCCCAGAGATCGCCGGACAGGCCATCGCGGGGGTTGGCGCGGTTAAGGTTGTTTTCCAACCAGACGAAGTAGAACGATGCACCGATCCAGGCGATGCCGACGATCATGTGAATCCAGCGAACAGTAAGGTTCAGCCATTCGGTCAGATGTGCTTCCACGATAATTACCTCTTGCACGGCTGGCACGCCAACCGATGTTTCTTCTTATTCGACTCGTCGCAAGTGTCCCGCTTGTTCCGAAGCACGCATGCCGGTATCGGTTGTGTTTGCCAGCCGTTCCGGTAATGGCCCTTCGGTAATCAATCGATCGCTTGCTCGGAGTCCCGGTGGGGGTCGAGGAGAAGCTGCTCTTCCTCGGTGAAAAAATGCTCGTCGCAGTTGTTGCCAGAACCGCTGCGATCGACCACCAGGAATTCATCCCGCTTTTCGATCGTCAGCACCGGGTGGTGCCAGACGCCGCGGTGGTAATTGACGCCCTGCCTGCCGTTGCTGCGGAAGGCGCGGACGTTACCCGGTACAGGTGCATCGCCAAGTGGCGCGACCACGACCAGAAAGGGATTGCCGAGCAGCGGAATGAAAGCCTGGCTGCCCTGCGGATGTCGTTCGAGCATGCGAATGATCAGCGGCATGTCCAGCGCGTCGGCGGCGAAGATGCTGATGATGGCCTGATCGTCCGGCTGCGCGGTCTCGACCGTCGCCAGCTTGTGATAGCGGCGAGTGGAACCGTTGTTGATCATGAAATAGTCGCTGCCTTCGGTTTCGATCACATCACCGAACGGGGCGAAGGCTTCCTTGGTCAACGGTTCGATCTTGAGTGTGCGCATGCTGTGCCCGTATATGTTTGCTGATTTGTAAGCCACCGTCTTGGGGGCAGGTTTCGGTGGGCTGAAGCCCACCCTACAGAACCTACGAATCCAGCCGTAGGGTGGGCTTCAGCCCACCGCTGTAGCGGCCGGTCTTCGTCCCAGACGGGCTGGAGCGAAACGCCGTCCAGCCCGCCAATGGCCGATTGCTACGCCATTGGCGTTGTCGGCTTACTTCACCGCCTTGCCAAATAACCGCAGACGACTCACGCCACCGTCCGGGAAGATGCTCAGGCGCACGTGGGTGATCGGGCCAAGCTTGGCGATCTGTTCGCTGAACTCGTGTTCGGCGTGCATTTCCAGCTTTTGGCTCGGCAGCAGTTCACGCCAGAACAGGCTCTGGGTTTCGATCTGGCTGTCGGTACCGCCTTTAACGTAGGCCGCCTGAATGCTGCAGCTGTCCGGGTAGTTACCCTTGAAGTGCAGGGTGTCGACGACGATGCGCTCGATTTCGCCGGGAGCGCCCAGCGCGACGATGACCCAGTCGTTGCCCGGCGTGCGGCGACGTGCGGTTTCCCAGCCGTCACCCATGTTGATGCCACGACCCGGGTTGAGGATGTTGCTCATGCGACCGAAATGCTCGTCGGAGCAGGCCAGCGCGCGACCGCCGTTGAGCGCCGAGGCCAGGTCGAGCTGCTCGTTGTCGCCAACGCTGCTCCAGTCGCGGTACGGAATGCCGTGCACACGCAGACGGGCGACGCCGCCGTCCGGGTAGATGTTGAAGCGCAGGTGGCTGACCGGCTTGTCGAACCCGATCTCGTGGTAGTGATGGCTGTTGCCCTGCAGCTCTACCGCGGGAAGGATTTCAGTCCATACCGTGTTGTCGTCCGGATCGCCTTCGGCGAGGAAGCAGGCTTCCAGCGAAGCGGAGGGCGGGAAGTTGCCAGTGAAGAAGCTGGTGTCGATGTCGACGCCCTTGATCGAGCCGGGCACGCCGAGGCGAATGACCGCTTGGTCGTAGCCTTCGAAGCGCTTGCGGCGCGACTCCCAGCCGTCCATCCACTTGCCGTTGTCATCGAAAACGCCCTCCTTCCATACGGCCGGCGTCGGCTGGAACAGCCGATTGACGTCGGCAAACCAGTCGTCTGTGACGGAGATAGCCTTGGTGCCCAGGCGGGCGTCGGCCAGGTTGACGTATTTTTCGAAAGGTACGGCGTAGCTCTTCATACGTTGTTCTTCTCTTCGTGTCGTCTGATGGTGCTTGCTTACATCGCCTGCAGACGGAACAGGGCGATTTTGTTGATCTCAGCCAGGGCGCGGGCAAATTCCTGATCCTGCGAGTTGTGCATGCGCTCTTCGAACGCGGCCAGGATCTGGTGCCGGTTACTGCCTTTGACGGCCATGATGAAGATGAAGCCGAACTTGGCTTTATAGGCATCGTTCAGTTCGGTAAAGCGGGTGAACTCTTCCGGGGTGCATTCATGAATGCCGGCGCCGGCCTGTTCTGCGGTGCTTGAGGCGGTCAGCTCGCCACGAACGGCAGCCTTGCCGGCAAGGTCCGGGTGAGCGTTGATCAGCGCCAATTGGGTGTCGGGATGGGCCGACAACATGGCCTGGGACATCCGCTCGTGCATCACTTCGATGTTGTCCAGCGTCTCGTCCACGCCTGCCTGATAAACAGTGTCGGCTACCCACGGCGAATGCTCGTAGACATCAGCGAAAGTTGAGATAAAGGTGTCGCGGTCGAGTGTGGACGGCTTGATGGTCTTGAACGGGGTCATTAGCTGCGTTCCTGAGTAAGCGGATGAGTCGAGTGCCAGTGGCGGGCGATGTCGACACGGCGGGCAAACCACACCTGCTCGTGACCCTTGGCGTACTCGATGAAGCGCTGCAGCGCGGCCATGCGGGCAGGCCGGCCCAGCAGGCGGCAATGCATCCCAATGGACAGCATCTTCGGCGCGCCCTCACATCCTTCGGCGTAGAGCACGTCGAAGGCGTCCTTCAGGTATTCGAAGAAGTCATCACCCTTGTTGAAACCCTGCGCCTGGGTGAAGCGCATGTCGTTGGTGTCCAACGTGTAGGGGATCACCAGATGCGGTTTGTCTGGCGTCGATTCAGGGTCCCAGTAGGGCAGGTCGTCGTCGTAGGTGTCGGAGTCATAAAGGAAGCCGCCTTCCTCGCGTACCAGACGGCGGGTGTTCGGCCCGGTGCGGCCGGTGTACCAACCCAGCGGACGCTCACCGGTGATGTCGGTGAGGATGCGGATGGCCTCGAGCATGTGCTCGCGCTCTTGCGCCTCGTCCATGTACTGATAGTCGATCCAGCGATAGCCATGGCTGCAGATCTCGTGGCCGTCGGCAACCATGGCTTTGATCACGTCGGGGTGACGCTGCGCAGCCATCGCCACCGCGAAGATCGTCAACGGAATATCGAATTTGCGGAACAGCTTCAGCAGCCGCCACACGCCGGCACGGCTACCGTATTCGTAGAGGGATTCCATGCTCATGTTGCGCGCGCCCTGCAATGGCTGGGCTGACACCATTTCGGACAGGAAGGCTTCGGATTCGGTGTCGCCATGCAGTACGCAACGCTCTCCGCCTTCCTCGTAGTTGAGTACGAAGGACAGGGCGATACGGGCCTTGCCTGGCCATTGCGGATGGGGTGGGTTCTCGGCATAGCCGATGAGATCGCGAGGGTAGTCTGCGCTCACTGTTGTTATTCCTTGTCTGATCCGCGGGTCGCCGCTGTGAAGTACCGACGACCATCATGGCTCAATTGTATACAAAACGTTTTGCGGTTTGTAAATCAAAAAACCTGAAAATCTATTCGTCATGATCTGCGAGCGGCGCCTCTTCTCTTATGGTTTGTCTCGCCGGCCTGCGAGCCAGCCGCTTCCAGCCAATACTAACCAGCAGGAAGCGGGCCAAACTGGTGATTTATAAACTGTGTACAATTTTCTTTAAAACTGTCTTTGTTTTTTTCGGCGGGATGCTATGCTCGATCCATCTCCACCAATCACCACTAAGAGGAGGCGGGCATTGGCGATTGATCGCTGGTGCTGGAATCTATGGGACGTTTGACTACTCATGTACTGGATGCAGCCCACGGTTGCCCAGGCAGCGACATCCGCATCGAACTCTATCGTGTCGAAGGCGAACGCCTCGAGCTGGTTACGACGAGTCAGACCAATAGCGATGGCCGTTGCGACTCGCCTCTGCTGGAAGGTGACGACTATCGTTCTGGCGTGTACCAATTGCAGTTCGCAGCCGGCGACTACTACCGCGGGCGCGGCGTTGCGCTTCCCGAACCGGCCTTTCTGGATGTAGTGGTGCTGCGCTTCGGCATCAGCGCCGAGCAGGATCACTACCACGTGCCGCTGCTGATTTCGCCGTATAGCTACTCGACCTATCGAGGTAGCTAATGGCACATGCCGCGTTTGCAGCGACGCGGCGGTACTTCTCCCATGCGTGAAACCTTGACTCCCCTGAGTCCCCGACCCGCCAGCGATGGCGGGTTTTTTTTGAAATGGGCGTTCGGTGGTGTCTGGTCGCTGTCGATCAGACAGGTAGGGTGGGCTTCAGCCCACCGAATCCGGTGCGTCAACGCCGGTGGGCTGAAGCCCACCCTACTGTTTTCTCGTAGGGCGCCTGGCCGCGGTGTGGGCGGCGCTGAACTTCAGCCAGCGCGACAGTGCTTGTCGGCACCGATTCATGGCGCAGGTGCTCGCGTGTAATGGACTCAGCGTCCTCACCGACTCACCAACGAAGCCGCCCCCGCGCCCCCAAACAGCGCAGCGCTGGTTCTGTTGAACCAAACTTGCCCCTTGCCCGTGCGCAGGTAACGCGCCGCCCCATGCGCGCCCAACCCGTAGGCCAGCTTGCAACAGAGATCCAGAACCGCCCAGGTCAGGATCATCACCAGCAACTGCGGCATGAAGGGCCGATCTGCACTGAGAAACTGCGGCAGGAAGGCGGCGAAGAAGAGGATGTCCTTGGGGTTGCTGGCGCCTAGCCCGAAGGCGCGCCAGAACAACTGGCGAAAGCGCGGGCTCACTTCGCTGGTTGTCATGCTGGGCCCGCTGGCGGGGCGGCGTGATTCCTGCCAGCTCTGCCACGCCAGATAGAAGAGATAAAATGCGCCGATGATTTTCAGAGCGCTGAACACTTGTTCCGATGCCAGCAGCAGTGCGCCTAGCCCCAGGGCCGAAGCGCTGAGCAGGCAGATCGATGCACTGACCCCGCCGACAAACGCCGGCCAGGAACGTCGCAGTCCGTAGTTGAGGCTGTTGCTGATCATCAGCAGCGATAACGGGCCAGGGATCAGGATGACCACCAACGCCGCACTCGCAAACAACAACCAGGTTTCCAGACTCATCTCTGTGCTCCTCTATAGCGCATGGCAGATCTTGCGTGCCGGCAGACGGCCGCGGCGCGCTGGTCATGGGGCTGGCGACAACGTCGCTCAGCAGGTTTGTCTCAGGACAGAACGTGCAAAAGCCCCACCGCCGAAGCGATGGGGCTCTGAGCTCGCCTGACTTACAGGAAGGCGAACTTGGCGACGAAGATTACACACAACACATACAGGCTGATTGAGACCTTGTCGCGCTGGCCGGTCAGCAGCTTGAGCGTCGCATAGGTCAGAAAGCCCAGCGCGATGCCGTTGGCGATGGAGAAGGTCAGCGGCATCATCACCACGGTGACGATGGCCGGGATGGTATCGGTATGGTCCTTCCAGTCGATGTGCGCCATGCCGCTCATCATCAGCATCGCCACATAGATCAGCGCGCCAGCCGTTGCGTACGCAGGGATCATGCCGGCCAGCGGTGCGAAGAACATCGCAATCAGAAACAGCGCGCCGACGGTGACAGCCGTAAGGCCAGTGCGTCCACCCGCGGCAACGCCCGAAGCGCTTTCCACGTAGCTGGTCACTGGTGGACAACCAACGAAGGCGCCCACGACGCTGGAGGTGCTGTCGGCTTTCAGTGCGCGCGAGAGGTTCTGGATCTTGCCATCCTCGTCCACCAGATGCGCACGGTGCGCAACGCCCATCAGGGTGCCGGCAGTATCGAACATGTTCACGAAGAGGAACGCCAGGATCACGCTGACCATGGTCACGTTCAGCGCACCGGCGATATCCATCGCCAGCCAGGTCGGCGCCAGGCTGGGTGGCATCGAGACCAGCCCGTTGTACTCGACCAGCCCCATCGCCCAGCCGATACCGGTGACCGCCAGCATGCTCAGCAGGATCGCGCCGAACACGTTGCGATGACTGAGCACAGCGATCATCAGGAAGCACACCGCGGCGAGCAGGGCGGTGGGCTCGCCGAACGAACCCATGGTCAGCAGGGTAGCGGGGCTGTCGACAACGATGCCGGCGGTCTTGAGGCCGATCAGCCCGAGAAACAACCCGACCCCGGCACCCATGGCGAAGCGCAGGCTCATCGGAATGCTGTTGAGCAACCACTCGCGCAGACGGGACAGGCTCATGATCATGAACAGGATGCCGGAAAGGAATACCGCCCCGAGGGCGATCTCCCAGCTGTAGCCCATCTCGCCCACCACGGTATAAGTGAAAAACGCGTTGAGGCCCATGCCGGGCGCCAGGCCCACCGGCCAGTTGGCATACAGTCCCATTAACAGGCAGCCGAGCGCTGCACCGATACAGGTCGCGACAAAGGCTGCACCGTGGTCGATACCTGCGTCGGCCATGATGTTGGGATTGACGAAGATGATGTAGGCCATGGTGACGAAGGTCGTCAGGCCGGCGAGCATCTCTGTCTTGATAGTGGTTCGGTGAGCGCTGAGTTTGAAAAATCGGTCGAGCAAGCCGGGGTTTTCTGGCTGCAGGCCGAGGGCCGGCTGTTCCTGCTTGGTGGTTTCCACAAGGTGTTCCTCATCGTTCTTGTTGTCTATCACCCAGAGCAGCGCTCTCGAGGGCAGGTGATGGTGGGGCGCTTTCATTCGGTTTTGTTGACCGAAAGGTCAGAAAGGCTTGGCGCGATTATGCTTTTGTATACAAGAAATGCAACAGGCAATTCCCTAGCTGCCGCGTATTCCCTGATTCAGCTTGCGATGTGGCAGGCGAAAGCGTGCGTATTAGCGCGGCTGATTGAGTTATAGAAATATTCTTGGTGCGCTGATTGTGCACAATAAAATGCGCTTTATTTGCTTGTTTTCGTATTGGCGTCTCCCAGCTGCGTTACGAAAGGCAGTAAAGTTCGAACCTGCCGACCCCTCCGACGCGAGTCACCATGAACGAACAGTTGCAGCCTTTGAAAAAGCCGACACGAAGCGGCAAGGCCCGTACCGGGACCCAGGACGACATCGTTTACGCTCATATCTTTGATGCAATCCTTGAACAGCGACTGGCGCCGGGCACCAAGCTCAGCGAAGAGGCGTTGGGCGAGATCTTCGGTGTAAGCCGCACCATCATTCGCCGTGCCCTGTCACGGCTCGCCCATGAAGGTGTAGTGCTGCTGCGGCCGAATCGCGGCGCGGTAGTGGCCAGCCCGAGTGTTGAGGAAGCGCGGCAGATCTTCTTTGCCCGGCGCATGGTCGAGCGCGCCATTACCGAACTGGCTGTGCAGCACGCCAGCGCCGACCAGCTGAGCGAACTGCGGCAGATGGTGACCGATGAGCAGGATTGCTTTGCACGCGGTGATCGCGGCGCGGGGATTCGTCTGTCCGGCGAGTTTCACCTGAAGCTGGCCGAGGCCGCCAAGAACGCGCCGCTGGTGAGCTTCCAGCGCAGCTTGGTATCGCAAACCTCGCTGATCATCGCGCAGTACGAAAGCGGCAATCGCTCGCATTGCTCGTTTGACGAGCACAATGAATTGATCGACGCCATCGCCGCGCGCGACAGCGAAAAGGCGGTGCGCCTGATGATGCATCACATGGATCATATCGACAGCAAACTCAACCTCGATGAAGACAGCGCGTCGGATGATCTCCATGCGGTGTTTTCGCACCTGGCTTTGGCGAAAAAGAAGCCACGTACCGCTCGCTAATTTTCCGTCCAGCTTCAAGCGGTGCTGCTCGGTGCGTCTCTGACGCCGCAGCGGCAAAGTGCTCACCAGTCATGATGCTTTCGGCTATCTGGGGCAGGCATCGCAGCTGGAATTCATCGCACCGCAGGGGGTTGTCTACCATGACGAGCCTTCTGCAGCTGAAGTGGCGGCCTTGATTCGGCAGATTCGCAGCGAAGGCGTGCGGGCCGTGTTTGTCGAGAACATCCGGGACCCGCGACTGATCCGCAGATAGCCATGAGGCCGACGCCACGGTCGGCGGCACGCTGTATTCGGATGCACTGGCCAGTGAGGGGCCGGCTAGTACCTATCTGGGGATGTTCGAGCACAACCTAGAAAATACTGACAGGGGCGCTAAAGCCGTAGGGCGGGCTGTGAAACATTGCTCCATGCGCTCATGGAGTATCGAGCGATCATTTGGTGGATCTAAAAAACGACATCCCCTACGAACGGCGGCTGTGGCTCCGAGCCGTAGGGTGGATCGCGCTTCACCGATCCATGCGTTCATTAACTTGGTGCAATCTGGCGGTGGATGTAAAAGGCGACATCCACCCTACGAGCTGCGTGCCAGTACAGGCATAGGGTGGACCGGCGGCGCTCGTTGCCATGAAGTAGGGTGGGCTTTAGCCCACCAATCGTTTGCGGCCCCGTCGCGGTGGGCTGAAGCCCACCCTACAGTGGACGAAGCCCGCGGTGCGGTACGCGGTCTCACTTGTGGGGCTGCGTAAGGTGGGCCGGGCGGCGCTCCGCTTTAGCCAACCTGTTTCGCGTGTCTCAATACTTGCGGCATCGAAACCCATTTGCACAGCGGTATTCGGCTTACGCTTTCCGGTGCACCGAAACCCCTGCCGCATAGGTTTCCTTCACGGCGCGGTCGTCGCCCAGAATCATCAGCGCAAAGAGCTTTTCCTGCAGCGTCGTGGCCTGGCTCAGGCGGTAGCTGATCAACGGCGTCGCCTTGTAATCGAGCACGACGAAGTCGGCATCCTTGCCCGGTTGCAGGTTGCCGATCTTGTCGTCCAGATAAAGCGCCCGCGCGCCGCCGAGGGTCGCGAGGTACAGCGCCTTGAATGCATCCAGCTTCTGACCCTGCAGCTGCAGCACCTTGTAGGCCTCATTGAGGCTTTGCAGCTGCGAGAAGCTAGTGCCGCCGCCGACATCCGTACCCAGGCCCACCCGCACGCCGTAGCCTTCGACCTTTGCCAGATCGAACAAACCGCTGCCGAGGAAAAGGTTGGAGGTGGGACAAAAGGCGACTGCCGAACCGGTCTCGCCGAGGCGCTTGCATTCGTCATCGCACAGGTGGATGCCGTGGGCGAATACTGAGCGCGCGCCGATCAGGCCGTGGTGGTCGTAGACGTCCAGATAACCCTTGCGCTCGGGGAACAGCTCCTTGACCCATTCGACCTCCTGCTTGTTCTCGGAGATATGAGTGTGCATGTAGAGGTCGGGGAATTCGGCGAACAGCTTGCCGGCCAGGGTCAGTTGCTCGGGTGTGCTGGTCGGTGCGAAGCGCGGGGTGACGGCGTAGTGCAAACGGCCTTTGCCGTGCCAGCGCTCAATCAGTGCCTTGCTGTCGGCGTAGCCGGACTCGGCCGTGTCGGTGAGGAAGTCCGGCGCGTTGCGGTCCATCAGCACCTTGCCGGCGATCATCCGCAGGTTGAGCTTTTCCGCCGCTTCGAAGAAGGCATCCACCGATTGCTTATGCGCCGTGCCGAACACCAGCGCCGTGGTGGTGCCGTTGCGCAGCAGCTCGCCGAGGAACAGATCGGCTTGCTCGCGTGCGTGGGCCATGTCGCTGAAGCGCCCTTCGTTCGGAAAGGTATAAGTTTCCAGCCAATCCAGCAGTTGTGCGCCATAAGAGCCGATGACGCCGACTTGTGGGTAGTGAATATGGGTATCGATGAAGCCTGGAGTGATCAGCGCGTCGAGGTACTCGACGACCTCAGTGCCGGCGGACAGAGTCGGCAGCAATTCGGCCGCATCACCCATTTTGACGATCTTACCGTCCTCGACGACCAGCAAGCCGTCTTCAAAATACTCATGGGACTGCTCGATGCCCACCTCGCGCGGATCGGCGAGACAGTGGAGCAGGGCGGCACGGTAGGCTTTGGCTTGGGACATGGTGGTTCTCAAAAATCGTGGTGTATGTGTTCCGGCCCGGAATCAACGGGTAATTCCAGAGGCTTGGGTTCTAATCGTAGGAGCCAGCTTGCTGGCGATCCTGTCGCGTTGAGTTCATTCGTGAGCAATTGCGCTCTTACGCTACGAGCTGTGATGCCTTGGGCATCAACCCACTTGCGAACGCCGCGAGGCCGGAACCAGCATGGGCACCGGTTTTTCGCCATCCGCGGTTTTTTCACCGAAGTTGGCGTTGTAGATGGCGATCACCTCACCAGCAATGGACACGGCGATCTCCACCGGCAGCTTGCCCTTCACTTCGGCAATACCCATCGGGCAGCGCATGCGCTGCACCCTTTCCGGCTGAAAGCCGCGGTCGCGCAGGCGGTGCTCGAACTTGGCGCGCTTGCTCTTCGAGCCAATCAGCCCGTAGTAGGTGAAATCGTTGCGTTCGAGGATGGCCGCGGTCAATTCCAGGTCTAGCTGATGGTTGTGGGTCATGACAATGAAGTAACTGCCGGCGGGCATGCTTTCCACCTCGTCGACCACGTCGTCATTGACGACCTTTTCCACCCCAGCAGGAATCTGGGCCGGAAATTCGCTCTCACGCGAATCGATCCAACGCACCTTGCACGGCAGGCTGGCGAGCAATGGCACAAGGGCACGACCGACATGGCCGGCACCAAAGACAGCGATATGCGCCTGCGGCTGACCCATGGGCTCGAACAGCAGTACCGTGGCGCCGCCGCAGCATTGGCCCAGGCTAGCACCGAGGGAGAAGCGTTCGAGACGGGTGTTGCGGCTGCGGTTCTCCAGCATCTCACGGGCAATCTGCTGCGCCTTGTATTCCAGATGGCCGCCGCCGATGGTGTCGTACAGCCGCTCGCGGCTGACGACCATCTTCGAGCCGGCATTGCGCGGCGTCGAGCCGCGCTCTTCGATGATGGTCACCAGCACGCAGGGTTCGCCTTGGTGTTGCAGGTCGGCGAGCGCGTCGATCCAGGCCGTGTTGCTCATGTTTATGTCCCTCGTAGGGCGGAAGACCGCGAAATGTCTTCCACCAAAACGATCAAGTTGTGTCGATGGTGGACAAGCAAAGCGTTGTCCACCCTACGTCAGGCCGGTGTAGCTCGTAGGGTGGGCTTCAGCCCACCATTGAGTTTCAGGCTGGCGTGGTTTCGGTTGCCGGAATGGCCGCAGCGGTCCGCTTCAACGTGCGCATCTGCTCCACGCCCCAGAGCACCCGCTCGGGCGTCGCTGGTGCGTCGATCTTCGGTTGGGCCTTGTAGTCGGCCAGGCTGGCGACGGCATCCTTGATCGCACACCAGACCGAAATGCCGAGCATGAACGGCGGCTCGCCGACTGCCTTGGAGTGGAACACCGTGTCCTCGGGGTTCTTGCGGTTTTCCACCAGTTTGACGCGCAGATCCAGCGGCATGTCGGCGACGGCCGGCACCTTGTAGCTGGCCGGGCCGCTGGTCATCAGCTTGCCTTTGTCGTTCCAGACCAATTCTTCCATGGTCAGCCAGCCCATGCCCTGGACGAAGCCGCCTTCCACCTGGCCGATGTCGATGGCCGGGTTCAGCGAGGCGCCAACGTCATGCAGGATGTCGCTGCGAAGCATCTTGTATTCGCCGGTCAGGGTGTCGACGATCACCTCGGAGCACGCCGCGCCGTAGGCGAAGTAGTAGAACGGCCGGCCGCGTGCCTGGCTACGGTCGTAGTAGATCTTCGGTGTGCGGTAGAAACCGGTGGACGACAGCGAGACTTGGCCGAAATAGGCCTGCTGGATCAGCTCGTCGAAGGAGACGTACTGGTCACGGATGCGCACCTGACCGTTCTTGAACTCCACATCTTCTTCAGTGACCTTGAAGTGCCGTGCGGCAAACTCGATCAGGCGCTGCTTGATGGTCTGCGCCGCGTTCTGTGCCGCCTTGCCGTTAAGGTCGGTGCCACTGGAAGCGGCGGTCGGTGACGTGTTCGGAACCTTGTCGGTATTGGTGGCGGTGATCTGGATGCGGTCGATGTCGACCTGGAACACCTCAGCCACCACCTGGGCCACCTTGGTGTTCAGGCCCTGGCCCATCTCGGTGCCGCCGTGGTTCAGATGGATGCTGCCATCGGTGTAGACGTGGACCAGCGCGCCACCCTGGTTGAGGAAGCTGGCAGTGAAGCTGATGCCGAATTTCACCGGGGTCAGAGCCAGACCTTTCTTCAGGATCGGGCTCTTGGCGTTGAACGCGCGGATTTCCTCGCGGCGGCGTGCATATTCACTGCTGGCTTCGAGTTCGGCGGTCATCTCTTCGAGCATGTTGTGCTCGACGGTCTGGTAGTAGGGCGTGACGTTGCGCTCGGTCTTGCCGTAGTAGTTGCGCTTGCGCACGTCGAGCGGGTCCTTGCCGAGCACGCGGGCCACCGCGTCCATGATCTCCTCGATGGCGACCATGCCTTGCGGGCCGCCGAAGCCGCGGTAGGCGGTGTTCGACGCCAGGTTGGTCTTGCAGCGATGGCCATTGATGGTGGCATCGCCCAGGTAGTAGGCGTTGTCGGAGTGGAACATGGCGCGGTCGACGATGGAGCCAGAGAGATCCGGCGAATAGCCACAGTTGCCAGCCAGGTCGATCTCAATGCCGTGCAGCAGGCCATCGTCATCGAAGCCGACGTCGTACTCGACGTAAAAGGGGTGGCGCTTGCCGGTCATGGTCATGTCTTCCATGCGCGGCAGACGCATCTTGGTCGGGCGGCCGGTGAGGTGCGCGATTACCGCACACATGCATGCCGGTCCTGCAGCCTGGGTTTCCTTGCCGCCGAAACCGCCGCCCATGCGACGCATGTCGATGACGATCTTGTTCATCGAGACGCCGAGCACTTCAGCGACGAGCTTCTGCACCTCGGTGGGGTTCTGTGTGGAGGTGTAGACGATCATGCCGCCGTCTTCGGTGGGCATCACCGAGGACACCTGGGTTTCCAGATAGAAATGTTCCTGGCCGCCGATATGCAAGCTGCCCTGCATGCGACGCGGCGCGGTGGCCAGCGCGCCAGCCGAATCGCCACGCTTGTGGGTGTGGCTGTCGAGCACGAAGTGCTTCTTGCGCAGCGCATCGATCACATCGATCACCGGCTCCAGGTCTTGGTATTCGATGATCGCAGCCATGGCGGCCTTGCGTGCGGTTTCCAGGCTGTCAGCGGCAACGGCGATGACCGGCTGGCCAACGTATTCGACCTTGTCGTCAGCGAGTAGCGGATCACCGGGCAGGACGGCGCCGATGTCCAGTTGGCCAGGCACATCCTTGGCGGTGATCGCGATTGCGACGCCCGGCACGCTATAGCAAGGGCTGGTATCGATGCTGATGATACGGGCATGGGCACGGTCACTCATGCGGGCGTACACATGCAGTTGGTTGGGAAACTCCAGCCGGTCGTCGACGTAGACGGCTTCGCCGGTGACGTGCTTGGGCGCGCTGTCATGCTTGACGCTGCGGCCAACGCCGGTGACCAGGTCCTGTGTGAACAGGGCTGCGATTTCTTCCTGAGTTTTGGTTGGCTTATGCATAGGAAGTGACCCTCGTCTCGTACGCCGGCGCTTGTTGTTCGTGGAAGCATTTGCGCAGCAGGTTCTGCGCGACCAGCAGGCGGTACTCACGGCTGGCGCGGAAATCGGTCAGCGGTGTGAAATCCTGGCTCAAGGCTTCGCAGGCCCGTTCGATGGTGTCTGCATTGAACGGCGCGCCAATCAGGGCGCGTTCACAAGCAACGGCGCGCTTGGGGATGGCGGCCATGCCGCCGAACGCAATGCGGGCGTCATCGATTAGGCCGCCTTCGAGTTTCAGATCAAAAGCTGCGCAGACGGCGGAGATATCGTCGTCCAGGCGCTTGGAGACCTTATAGGCACGGAACACCCGGTTTGGCTGGGCGCGCGGCACGATGATCTTCTCGATGAATTCGCCCTGCTCGCGGGCGGTGACCTTGTAGTCGATGAAGTAGTCCTGCAGCAGCAGAGTGCGGCTGTTGCCACCCTTGCGCAGCACGACCTGCGCACCCAGCGCGATCAGTAGCGGTGGCGAGTCGCCGATGGGTGAGGCGTTGCCGATGTTGCCGCCCAGGGTGCCCTGGTTGCGGATCTGTAGAGAGGCGAAGCGGTGCAGCAGTTCGCCGAAGTCTGCGTACTCATTCGCCAGCGCTTCGTAGCAATCGGTCAACGGAGTGGCCGCGCCGATTTCGATGCTGGTATCGGTGATCTCCACCTTTTTCATCTCGGCGATATGCCCGACGTAGATCATCGCCGGCAGTTCGCGGTGAAACTGGGTGACTTCCAGCGCTAGATCGGTACCGCCGGCCAGTAGGCGCGCGTGGGGGTTGGCGCCATAGATATCAGCCAGATCAGCCACAGTCAGTGGCGACAGGCAGCGCTTGTCGCCGCTGTTAAGCTCGGCGGTTTCACGCGGCTCGATGGTTTTCAGCTGAGCGATTGTCTCGGCTTCGCGCGCATCGAACTGGTCCGGCTGCTTGCTGCAGCACGCCTGCTCGGCAGCTTCGAGAATCGGACGGTAGCCGGTGCAACGGCAGAGGTTGCCGGCTAACGCTTCATGGGTGTCCGCCTTGTCGTAACCGTCCGCCGACTTCTGCAGGGCGAACAGGCTCATGACAAATCCGGGCGTGCAGAAACCGCACTGCGAGCCGTGGCAATCGACCATCGCCTGCTGAACGCTGTGTAGTTGGCCTTGATGCTTGAGGTCTTCCACGGTGATGAGTTGCTTGCCGTGCAGCGCGGAGACGAAGGTCAGGCAGGAATTGAGCGTGCGGTAGCGCAGCTTTTCTCCGTCCAGCTCTCCGACTACGACGGTACAGGCACCGCAATCGCCGGATGCGCAACCTTCTTTGGTGCCGGGCTTGCCGCGGTGTTCACGCAGGTATTCCAGCACGGTGGTATTCGGATCGAGTGTCTGCTCACGGCGCAGTTCTCGATTGAGAAGAAACTGGATCAAGGCGGGCCTCCGGGGCGTTTTTGTTCTGGGCTCTGGCGGTGGAAATTATCGTTATCTGACTTTTCGGTCGAGAAAATACTGACTCAAAAGTCAATGTGTCCGATGGGCAGACCTTGGATGACCACATTCACGCCAAATGGCGGGTTTGAATATGCCTTGAGTGTGGCTCGGGCAGACAGTTCTTGCTGCCTGGGGCGACAGGCGTGGATTCGGCGAAGCGAGAAATGGCTTTGTTGGGGGCGGGTTGGATGAGTCCGCCCCTACGCTTATGCCGCTTAGTCTGTCGGTCTCAAGGATTACCGCATCAGATGCAAAAAGCTGACCAGCTGGACAGTTACGGAGGCGGTTCAGCGGCCTGGCCACGTTCTAACGCTGCGCTTGGCTCCGCCGATCCGGAACGGTGCATGCGAAGCGGCGTTTGCTACGGCTAAGTGCGTCGGACCATCAAGCGTCTAGGAAACTACGGTGAGCCCGGCCAAACCCTGAGCAGCGTCCATTTTGCCGTCTTGTCGTAGGCGCATTGCGGCTGCACAGGAAGTTCTGACCACCTTGCGCGACGCCTGGCCAGCCGCAAGCAGTAAACGGTTAACATTGCGCTTGGTGCCTCGCTGTCTACGGCGATTCGGGCAGCCGATCATCGAAGCGTTGGCGCTGTTATAGTAGCCAGCCGTTTTCAAATGATGACGCCGGCGCAGCTAACCGTCGTTCTGATCACCATCACTGTTGCCGTTATCAATTTAAACGAAGGTGAAACTTACGCGATCGAGGGACGACCCTCTTCGTGCTGTTCGCCTCCTTCATTGTGCTTGCGCTGATCGGGCTATGACCTGCTCAGTCGGACGGAACCTCAATGACGTTGCGTATTTACCTCGCCGGCCCCGGTGTGTTCCGGTCGGACGCGCTTGAACATGGTGAGCGGCTCAAAGCGCTGTGTAGCGAGTTTGGCTTCATCGGTTTGTATCCGCTGGATAAGCAGGTACCGAACGGGATCGAGGCACCGCGTGAGCAGGCGGCGTGGATCTACCGGGCTAACCTGGACTTGCTCAATCAAGCCGATGCGGTGCTTGCCGATCTGAACTTCTTTCGCGGTGGTGAGCCGGACAGCGGCACCAGTTTCGAAGTCGGTTATGCCGCGGCACAGGGCAAGTCGATCTATGGCTATCTGGAGGGGGAGGGCAGTTATGCCGAACGCTTGCAACGTCAGCATCCGCAGCTCTGCGGCGTGCCCGGCCTCGACTGCGATGGGTTGCAACTGGAAGCGTTCGACCTGCCCCTGAATCTCATGCTGGCTGTGCCCGCTACGCTGATCTGCGGTGGGCCGCGTGAGGCTCTGCAGTGTATGGCCAAGGCGCTGCGCCCAACGCCGCATGCATAGACGCGCCTGAGCAAACTGGCCGTCCGACCTGGCCCGGCAGTTTGCTTTTGACCCGCGTGTTTCGCTCAAGATTGGCTTATCGAAGAACTGAGAAGCTGGCTGCTCAGTCCTGACGCCGGCGAGCGTCGTGGCTCGCCGGTCATAGGACTCGCCAGCCCTTGAGCGAAACTTCTGCCTCGGGGCTAGCCCGCGATCAGTTCGCGTGCGGCCTGGCTGTGGTTGGCGATCAGCCCGGCCACGTCCAGGCCTTCGATCTGTCCATCGATCACGCGCCACTTCCCGCCGACCATCACCTGGTCAGCCCGGTCTGCACCACACAGCAGTAGAGCCGCTATCGGATCATGACTGCCGGAGAAGCGCAGTTCGTCGAGCTTGAACAGGGCCAGATCGGCTTGCTTGCCGACAGCCAGCTCGCCCACATCATCGCGTCCCAGTAACCGTGCCGAGCCGCGGGTCGCCCAGCCCAGCGCCCGCTCAGGCGTGATCGCTTCTGCACCATAGCGCAGCCGCTGGATGTATAGCGCCTGCCTGGCTTCAAGAATCATGTTCGAGGCATCGTTGGAGGCCGAACCATCCACGCCGAGGCCAATAGGCGCTCCCGCCGCTTCAAGCGCCACGGTTGGGCAGATGCCTGAGGCCAGTCGCATGTTCGAGCACGGGCAATGACAAATGCCGGTGCCGGCCGCGCCGAGGCGGGCGATTTCCTCGTCGTTGAAATGAATGCCGTGCGCCAGCCACGTCCGCTCCGATAACCAGCCAACGCTGTCCAGGTAGTCCACGGTGCGCAGGCCGAAGCGCTGCAGGCAGAACTCTTCTTCGTCCAGGGTTTCAGCCAGGTGCGTGTGCAGACGCACGTCGTGGTGCTCGGCCAGCGCGGCGCTGGCGCGCATGATTTCCGGGGTAACCGAAAATGGTGAGCAGGGCGCGAGGCCGATCTGTATCTGCGCACCGGCGCCTCGTTCGTGATAGAGGCCGATCAGCCGCTCGCTGTCCTCAAGAATCGCTTCGGCTGTCTGCACGGTATGTTGCGGCGGCAGACCGCCATCCGCTTCGCCCAGGCTCATGGAACCCCGGGTGAGCATGGCGCGCATGCCCAGCTCGCGGACAACGTCGATCTGTATGTCGATAGCGTTTTCGAGGCCATCCGGAAACAGGTAGTGGTGATCCGCCGCGGTGGTGCAGCCGGACAGCAGCAGCTCGGCCAGAGCCACCTTACTGGCGAGCGCCAGGCGATCCGGTGTCAGGCGGGCCCAGACCGGATACAGGGTCTTCAGCCACGGAAAGAGCGGCTGGTTGACCACGGGGCCCCAGGCGCGTGTGAGGGTTTGATAGAAGTGGTGGTGCGTGTTGATCAGCCCCGGCAGCACGACGTGCTCTCGGGCGTCGAAAGTGCTGTCGACGGCGAACGATGGCGATTGCCCGGCGCCGAGCATTTCGACAATGACGCCTTGGTCGATCACCAGCCCGCCTGGGGCTTTGTGATCGTTGGCGGTGTAGAGGGCGAGGGGGTTCTTGATCCAGATACGGCTGGCAGTCATGGCCGGCTTCTCCTGAGTTGAGTTCAGAATTGCCAGCTCAGTTATGCCCTGTCTGCTGATCCAGGGGTCTCGTCGGACACCCAGTTGGGCGTCGGGAATGACGTGACGCGGAGCACGATAAAGGCTCCGTCCGCGCTTGTCATCCCCTGCGTGCGAACATGAAAAAGCCGGGCAAGTGCCCGGCTTTTTCCCCATCCCAGAATCAGCCGCCCAGGTAGGCGTCGCGTACCTTGGGGTTGACCAGCAGCTCTTCGCCGCTGCCCTGCATGACGATATGACCGTTCTCCAGCACGTAGGCGCGGTCGGCCAGCTTGAGCGCCTGGTTGGCGTTCTGCTCGACCAGGAAGATGGTCACGCCGTCTTCACGCAGCTGCTCGATGATGTCGAAGATCTGCTGAATGATGATCGGCGCCAGCCCCAGCGACGGTTCGTCGAGCAGCAGCAGCTTGGGCTTGCTCATCAGCGCGCGAGCAATGGCGAGCATCTGCTGCTCACCGCCGGACATGGTGCCGCCACGCTGTTGGAAGCGCTCCTTCAGTCGTGGAAACAGCAATAACACCTTGTCCAGCTGCTCCTGGAAATCGGCCTTGTTGGTGAAGAACCCGCCCATGGCCAGATTTTCCTCGACCGTCAGGCGGGCAAAGATGCGCCGCCCTTCAGGCACCACGGCAATGTCCTTGCGCATGATGTCGCAGGTCTGCTTGCCGACCAGCTCCTCGCCCTCGAAGCGGATGCTGCCTTCAGACGCCATGGGCGTACCGCAGAGCGTCATCAGAAGGGTCGATTTACCGGCGCCGTTGGCACCGATCAGGGTGACGATCTCGCCCTTGCGGACTTCGACGTTGACGTTATGGAGCGCCTGGATCTTGCCGTAAAAGGTCGAGACGTTTTCGAAATACAGCATGGTTACGCCTCTCCCAGATAGGCTTTGATCACGTCCGGATTGTCGCGGATCTGCTCCGGCGTGCCGTCAGCCAGCGGACAACCCTGATTGATCACGACGATGTGGTCGGAAATGCTCATGACCAGTTTCATGTCGTGCTCGATGAGCAGCACCGTGACGCCATGGGTGTCGCGCAGCATGCCGATCAGCGCCTTCAGGTCTTCGGTTTCCTTTGGGTTCAGCCCCGCTGCCGGCTCGTCGAGCATGAGGATGCGCGGGCGCGTCATCATGCAGCGCGCGATTTCCAGCCGCCGCTGCTGGCCGTAGGCAAGGGTGCCGGCCGGGCGGTTGGCGATATCGGTCAGGTTGACCTGATCGAGCCAATGCGCGGCGAAATCCATCGCCTGGCGCTCGCTCTTGCGAAACGCCTTGGTCTTCAACAGGCCGGACAGAAAGCCGGTGTTCAGGTGCCGGTGTTGGGCGACCAACAAGTTCTCGATGGCAGTCATGTCCTTGAACAGGCGAACGTTCTGGAACGTCCGCACCACGCCCTTGCGGGCGATCTTATGGCCGGGCAGGCCCTGGATCGCTTCGCCGTCGAGCAGGATCTTGCCGTCGGTGGGCTGGTAAAAGCCGGTCAGGCAGTTGAACACCGTGGTCTTGCCGGCCCCGTTGGGACCGATCATCGAAACCACTTGTTTGTCGTGTACGGTCAGGCCAACCCCGTTGACAGCCAAAAGGCCGCCGAAGCGCATGGTCAGGCCGCTTACTTCGAGAATCGGGCGGCTCATCGCTTCAGCTCCATGTGGGGGCGTTGCATGGGCAGCAGCCCCTGCGGACGCCAGATCATCATCAGCACCATCAAGGCGCCGAACATCAGCATGCGGTACTCGCTGAACTCACGCATCAGTTCAGGCAGCAGGATCATCACGATGGCGGCGAGAATCACCCCCAACTGCGAGCCCATGCCGCCCAATACCACGATGGCGAGGATGATGGCCGATTCGATGAAAGTGAACGACTCCGGGGATACCAAGCCCTGGCGCGCCGCAAAAAAGCTGCCGGCGAAACCGGCAAAGGTCGCACCCAAGGTGAAGGCGGAAAGCTTGATTACGGTGGGGTTCATGCCCAGCGCGCGGCAGGCGATCTCGTCTTCACGCAAGGCTTCCCAGGCGCGGCCGATGGGCATGCGCAGCAGGCGGTTGATCACGAACAGGGTCAGCAATACCAGCAGCACGGCGATCAAGTAGAGGAAGATCACCTTGTTGATGGATTGATATTCCAAACCGAAAAACTCGTGGAAGGTCTGCATGCCTTCGGCGGCGCGGCGGTCGAACGAGAGGCCGAACAGCGTCGGCTTGTCGATACCGCTGATGCCGTTCGGGCCGCCGGTGAGATCGGTCATGTTACGCAGCAACAGACGGATGATCTCACCAAAGCCCAGGGTCACGATGGCCAGATAATCCCCGCGCAGACGCAGCACCGGGAAGCCCAGCAGGAAGCCGAACAGCGCGGCCATGGCCCCAGCAATCGGCAACGCCACCCAGAACCCGATCCCGTAGTAGTGCGAGAGCAGGGCATAGGTATAAGCGCCAACGGCATAGAAACCGACGTAACCGAGATCCAGCAAGCCTGCCAGGCCGACCACGATGTTCAGGCCGAGGCCGAGCATCACGTAGATCAGAATCAGCGTGGCGATATCCACCGCGCCGCGTGAGCCGAAGAATGGCCACACCAGTGCGAGCAGAATCAGGCCGATGATGATGTAACGCTGGGTCGACGGCAGGGTCAGGAAGCTGCCCGCTCCGGCCGGTATGCTCGGCAGGTTAGGCGACGCCGCCCAGCCGGCCGCCGCGTGGTGACGGAACAGCTGCCAGAAGAACATCGCAACCGCACAGGCTGCGATGATCCAGAAGGTCTGAGCGTCGCTGCCATGAACTTCGAGTCGGATGCCGACAGTGGTGAGTTTCAGGCCGAAAACCGGTACCGCTACGGCAAATACCAGCAGTGCGCTGAAAAATGCGGTGCGCAGATTGCGAGTCATACCTTTTCAACCTCCGGACGGCCGAGAATGCCAGTCGGACGGAACAGCAACACCAGCACCAGCAGGCTGAACGCAACCACGTCCTTGTATTGGTCACCGAAGATGTCAGCGCCGAAGGCTTCAGCTACACCCAGTACCAGACCACCGAGCATGGCACCTGGAATGCTGCCGATACCGCCAAGTACCGCAGCGGTAAACGCCTTGATTCCGGCCAGGAAGCCGATGTGCGGGTTGATCACACCATATTGCATGCTGATCAGAACGGCTGCGACGGCTGCCAGCGCAGCGCCGATGACGAAGGTCAGGGCGATGATGCTGTTGGTGTTGATGCCGAGCAGGTTGGCCATCTTCAAGTCTTCGGCGCAGGCGCGGCAGGCGCGGCCCAGGCGAGAGCGGGAAATGAACAGGGTCAGGCCCATCATGGCGATGATGGTGACGACGAAGATCAGCACCTGCATGTAGGAAATCACCACCCCGTTCATGGCGCTTTCACCAAAGATGAAGTTGCCGGGCATCAGGTTGGGAATCGCCTTGTCTTTGGAGTCCTGGGAGAGCAGGACGACGTTCTGCAGGAAGATCGACATGCCGATCGCGGAGATCAGTGGGATCAGCCGGTTGCTTCCGCGTAGCGGTCGATAGGCGACCCGCTCGATGCTGTAGCCATAGGCGCTGGTGACGATCATGGCTGCTGCGAATGCGCCGATCATGAGGATGGGCAGCGAATCGAGCCCCATCATGGTCAGCCCGACGATGGCGATAAAGGTGACATACGAGCCGATCATGTACACCTCGCCGTGGGCGAAGTTGATCATGCCGATGATGCCGTAGACCATCGTGTAACCGATGGCTATCAAGGCATAAGTGCTGCCAACGGTCAGGCCGTTGATCAGCTGTTGGAAGTAGTGGTAAAGCTCAGGCATTACATTCTCCTGAACACCCAGCAGCCCGTGCTCGACCGCCAAGGCGGACCTGCTTCGAACACGCTGCACGGAGAATGCGGCGCCAAGGGCTATATGCGGATCACGCACGGGCCAGGTTCGAGGCGGGCCAGCTGTGCAGGCCACTCGCTTGGTTGAAGGTGTTGCTGGGGCGTCCCGTGCTTGTGGCCGGGTTGGCCCCGATCAGCTAAAACAAAGCCCACAGCGGATGCCGTGGGCTTCGGATCGGTTGTGGTTATAGGTTTACTTGGCTTCGGTCTTGGTGCCGTCCTGGTGCCATTCGTAAACCACGAAGTTGAAGTCTTTCAGGTCACCCTTCTCGTCGAACGAGAGGTTGCCGGTCGGCGTTTCGAAGGTGTTGCTGCGCAGCGCTTCGGCCACCTTGGCGGTGTCGGTGCTGCCGGCTTTCTCGATACCCTCGGCAATGACTTGAACAGCGGCGTAGGCCGGGAACACGAACGGGCCGCTCGGGTCCTGCTTCTTCGCCTTGAATGCGTCGACCAGCTTCTGGTTGCGCGGATCCTGATCGAAAGATTGCGGGAGCGTGACCAGCAGGCCTTCGGAAGCCGGGCCGGCAATGGCGGAGATTTCCTTGTTGCCTACACCTTCTGGGCCCATGAAACGGACATTCAGGCCCTTCTCCTTGGCTTGACGCAGCAGCAGGCCCAGCTCTGGGTGATAGCCGCCGTAGTAGACGAAGTCGACATTCTCCTGCTTGAGCTTGGAGATCATCGAGGAGAAGTCCTTGTCGCCAGCGTTGATGCCCTCGAACAGGCCAACCTTGACGCCTTTCTTCTCCAGGGTTTCCTTGACCGCGGTCGCGATCCCTTCGCCGTACTGCTGCTTGTCGTGGATGACGGCAACATTTTTCGGCTTGATGGTATCGGCGATGAAGTTACCGGCGGTCGGGCCCTGCAGGCTGTCCAGACCGATGGTGCGGAAGACCAACTCGTAGCCACGAGAGGTGATGTCCGGGCTGGTCGACGCTGCGGTAATCATCAGAATGCCTTCGTCTTCATAGATATCGGACGCCGGCTGGGTGGAGCTGGAGCAGAGGTGACCTACAACGAAGCTGACCTCGTCGTTAACGATCTTGTTGGCAACCGCCACGGCCTGCTTGGGGTCGCAGGCGTCGTCATAAACGATACCTTCAAGCTGCTGACCGTTGACGCCACCTTCCTTGTTGATTTGTTCGATGGCCATCTGGGCACCGATGAACTGCATGTCCCCGTACTGCGCGACAGCCCCGGTAACCGGACCGGCCAAGCCGATCTTGATGTTGTCGGCGGCCAGCGTGTAGCTCGCTGCACCCGTCAAAGCGATAGCCATGAATAGTTTCGAAAGACGCTGCTTGGTCTTCATATGCGCTCCACTTGCATCATTATTGTTTGGATCCTGCGGGCTGCAGTGTCGTTAAGGGCTCAACGTCCCCAAACGGTACGGCAACTGTACCGGCACAGTGTAGAAGCGTCAGCACCTGTTTGCACAGTCAGGAATTCCATCCGCTTGATGAGATTTACCCGAGCGCTATCATTGCGCCCTTTTAGACCGGGTGGACCTCATGAGCGAAGATTCAAGCACTCTCTATGCCAAGCTGCTGGGTGAAACAGCCTCGATTACCTGGCAGGAGCTGCAACCGTTCTTTGCTCGTGGTGCGCTGCTGCGGGTGGCCAGTGACTTTGATCTGATCGCGGCGGCACAGGCGGTCGCTGAGGATGATCGGGAAAAAGTGACCGCATGGCTAGCAGAAGGCCATCTCGGCAAGCTTGAGGCAGAGCAGGCCCAAGACTGGCTTGAACGCGATCCGTCACTCTGGGCCGTTGTCGTTGCACCCTGGGTGCTGGTGCAGGAAAGGGCAGCGAAGCCCAGCCTGCACTGATTCAAGTCAGTCGCTAGCTGCGCACCCAGCGCTGGCGCGCCCAGCCACTCAACGCATCGACTGCCAGTACCATCAGTAGCATGGCCAGAATGACAGTCGAGGCCTGGGCCTCTTGGAACAGGCTGAGGCTCATGTAAAGCATCTGTCCGAGGCCGCCGGCGCCGACAAAGCCGAGCACGCTGGCCATGCGTATGTTGTTCTCCCAGCGATACAGCGTATAAGCCATGATCTGCGGCCATAGCGTCGGAAGGGTGCCGTAGCAGAACGCACCGATCCGCCCACTGCCGGCCAGCCGCAACGCCTCGCTTGGCGCGTTCGGTGTGTTTTCCAGCGCTTCGGCGAACAGGCGACCCAGCACACCGGCTGTGTGCAGCGCCAGGGCCAGGGTGCCAGCATTCGGTCCCAGGCCCGCCGCCAGCACCATCAGCGCCGCCCAGACGAGTTCGGGTATCGCACGAAGCGCATTGAGCAGCAGCCGTGAAGCGCCCTGGGTGACCAATCCGAAGCGTCCGGCGGCTGGCAGCGCCAGTATTAAACCGAGCACAGCCGCGAGAAGCGTGCCGATGGCCGACATCGCCAGCGTTTCCAGTGTGCCGTAAGCGATTGCGCGTAGGTGCGGTGCCGACAGATCGGGGCTGAAGAAAGCAGCAGCGTATTCGCCCATTTGCACTGCGCCATCACGGCTCATCAGTGCGCTGGTGTCGAGCTGCAAGTAGGCGAACGAAGCGACCACCGCCATGATTAGCAATAGTGGTAGCGCATAGCGCGCAAGCGGCTTCATACGAACCTCCTGCGCAGCAGCTGGCTGAACAGATCCGCCAGCAGCACTAGGAGGAGGAAGGTCAGCAGCATGCTCGCCACTTCGCCGCCGGCGAACATGCGCATCGACAGATCCATCTGCTGACCCAAGCCGCCCGCACCGACAAAGCCCATGACGACCGACGCACGGATGGCGCACTCCCAACGATAGACGGTATAGGACAGCATCTCGCCCGTTGCCTGTGGCAGCACGCCGTAGGCAAAGGCCTGCAACCGTGAACCGCCCGCGCCGATCAATGCGCGCGTCGGCAGCGGATCGACCGACTCGAAGATTTCTGCGTAGACCTTGCCGAGCATGCCGGCGTAGGTGATGGCGATGGCCAGTACGCCAGCGGTCGGACCAAGGCCGACGGCCCGCACGAAGAGCAGCGCCCAGACGATTTCCGGCACGCTGCGTAGCAGGATCAGCAGCCCTCGAACGGGCCAGCGAACGGCCTGCGCCCACCAGGGCGGACGGCCGCCGCGACTTAGGGCCGAAATCGACAGCGCGCGTGTTGCCAGAAGCGCGCAGGGAATGGCAACAGCCAGTGCCAGCGCCATACCCGCCGTGGCGATGGCGAGCGTTTCCAGCGTTGCACGCCCCAGCAGAAGTAGAAATTCCGTGTCATGTGCCGGAGGCCAGAAACCGGACAAAAAGGCGCCCATGGTGTCGGCGTTGCTGCCATCGACGAGCACGCTGAGATCCAGCTCGCTTAGTGACAGTCCAGGCCAAAGCAGAGCCAGCGCTACCAATGTCAGCAACAGGCGTGAGCGAGCGGCAGGGTCGCGCTGGGTGAGGGCGGGGTTCAGCATCGAGGAATATGCAGGCTCTGGCCCGGCGTCGGCTCAACACGTGCGAAGCCTTCTAGCTGGTCGTTGGCATAGAGCGCATCGAGCTCGTCCGCCGTCACGGTGTTGGATGCTTTATCGAACAGGATTCGCCCGTCACGAACCGCGATCACCCGAGGGAAGTGCTCCAGCGCCAGCTCGACCGCGTGCAGGCTGGCTATGAGTGTGGCCTGGCAACGCGTCGCTTCGCGGTTTAGTACGTTCAACGAATAAGCCGCTAGCACCGGGTCCATCGCGGATACCGGCTCGTCTGCCAGCATGAGCCTCGGGCTCTGGTACAGCGCACGGGCGATGCCGACGCGCTGCAATTGACCACCGGACAGCTGATCGCAGCGCTCATAGAGCTTGTCTGCCAGATCCAGCTTACCCAGTACTTCGGCTGCGCCGTTCTTGTCCAGCGGGTAGACCAGACTGAGCAGGCTGCGGCCGAGCGACCATTGCCCCAGCCGCCCGGCCAGCACTGAGGTAATCACGCGTTGGCGAGGTGGCAGCGGTGGTGCCTGATGAATCAGACCGATGCGACCACGCAGTTTCTGCCGGGCACCAACTGATAACGTCCAGGGCTGGCAGCCGAGCAGTTCGAACTCACCCTTGCTCGGCTGCACGTGCGTGGCAAGCAAGCGCAACAAGGTGGTCTTGCCTGCGCCAGAGGGACCGATAAGCGCAACGCGCTCGCCTTTCGCGATCTGCAGGTCAACGTCGCGCAGTGCGACGTGACCGTTGGCATGGCAGTAGCTTACGCCGGACAGGCTCAGGGCCGGTTCGGACTGGTTTGTTAGCGAAGTGCGCGGGCTCGAAGACAGCATCGACACGCTCATTCAAGCGTGCTCGCCTGGTACTGCCCGAGCGGTCCGCAGAGTTGCCGCGGACCGACTGGCGGAACTCACTTCAACAGGCCAGCGGCGCGCGCGGCTTCCTCGATGCCTTCGTAGTTTTCCGGACGCGTTTCGATGAAGCGCGTTGCGGCCTGAAGATCAAGAATCTTCTTGTGTTCCGGGTTCTTCGGGTCGAGTTTGAGAAACGCGTGTTTGATCTTCTCTGCCAGCGCTGGCTCCAGGTTGCCGCGTACGGTCCAGTTGTAGTCGTAATAGGGCGGCGTGGTTGAGATCACCCGCACCTTGTCAGTGTCGACCTTGCCAGCCGCGACCAGCTTGTCCCAAACCGAGGCATTGAGTACGCCACCGTCGGCCTTGCCAGCCTGAACCCAGGCGGCCGTGGCGTCGTGGGCGCCGGAATAGGCGATGCGCTTGAAGAACTGCTCGGGGTCGATGCCGTCCTTGATCATGAAATAGCGCGGCATCAGGCTGCCGGAGGTCGAGGACACGGAGCCAAACGCAAAGGTCTTGCCCTTGAGGTCCTGCAGCGTTTTGACCTCGGGATCGGCAGTGATGAATTTGCTGGTGAATTTCTCGTCCTGCTCACGCTGTACGAGCGGGATCGCATCGCCCGTTTTCAGGCGAGTCTGGACGAAGGTGAAACCGCCGAGCCAGGCCAGGTCGAGGCGGTCGGAAGCAAGTGCTTCGACAACTGCAGCGTAATCGGAGACCGGAGTGAACTTCACCGGCATGCCCAGTTCTTTTTCGAGGTATTGGCCCAGCGGTTCGAACTTGCGAATCAGCTCAGTCGGGGCTTCGTCGGGGATGGCCGATACGCGAAGAACGTCGGCGGCATGGGTGGTGGCAATAGACAACGAGAGGGCAAGGCCGGTGACGGCTGCCAGGGTGCGCTTCAGCATTGTGGTTCTCCGGTTCAATAGCGGAAAAAGCGCGCGGATTATAGAGGTAGAAGGCTGCGCCAACGCAAGCGTCTGGCCGAGATGGCGCTGCCGCTTGGCGAAACGGAGGTAAACGGCGTGGTGTGGCAAGTTTGGTGCGCTGTCTATCCGGCCGGGAACCCACATGTACTGTGCCAGCCCCCTGCGTAGGCGCAGGTGGGAATGACATGGATCAAATGATGCTCAGCTTAGAGCGGCGAATGATGGGTGTAGTGGCATTTAGATATTTAAGCGCCATCAAGGTTTGACTAGAATCTCGTGCCTTCAAGGACGAGGGTTGCGGTATGAGTGATTTCAGAGAAGAAAAGCGGAAGCTTCATGCGCTGCGAAAACACATCGATGCGCTCCTGGCGAGCGGGGCCGTTATTGCCCAGCGGGATCCGTTAATCCTGCTCGATGGCAGTCAGGCCCTGCGGGTCGAGCACGGCATGCTCATCAGCTACTACAAATCGCTCGCACTGATCGAGCCGACCACGGACGGTGAATGGCCGGAGTCGTTGCGCGAGATGGCTGCTGACCTTTGCTGCCGTCAGCTCGACGAGGCCATTGACAACGAGCTTGAAAACAATCCGGAGAATGGCGCTTCGGTCAAGCAAGGCCAAGCGTGCTAATGCAGAACGATCAGCTAGCTGTGATGCGGGGTCGGACCGGCAGATGACCGTCATGCGCTCCGAACGTCGTGAAAACCATACATTGCGCCGGCACATCGATTATTTGCTCAGCGCCGGGGCGGGCCTGACCGGGCGCAGTCCGATCACCATCGATTTTCACGAGTGCACACTCACGGTACGTAATGGGCGGCTCTTCAATGAGACCGGCATTCGGAGCTTGGTTACCGTCATCGCCAGGCATGTTTGGCCGTGCCCAGAATCACGACACGTCGCTGTCGAGATTTGCCTGGGTCAGCTTGTTGATACTCGTCAGGATGACTTCGGTACCTCTGGCGAACCGAAGAGAAGCCCCATGATGCATAGCATTTCGAAGCGCTAACGCGTAACGCTGCGCCCACAGATTGACTCTGGGCGAGTCCATAACGCGGGGTCGGTGCGGCAGATTCGAAATTACATTTGTGATGCTTGTCACATTTAGTAGAATCCGCCGCCTTTATGGATGATGGCTTTTTGATATGGATTCGACCCGGGACAAGCGCGCACTCCATGCCCTGCGTAAACACATCGACGGACTGCTCGACGCGGGGGCGGTAATCACCTCGCGAGACCCGCTCACAGTTCTTTCAGCTGGCGAAACCCTAAAGGTGAAGCATGGGATGCTCGTCGGCTATACCGACATCCTGGACATGATCGAACCGGTTACCGACCATGAGTGGCCAGAGTCTTTGCGCCAAATGGCGGTAGACCTCTGCGTCAAGCAGCTCGACCAGGCTATCGAAGCGCTCAACCGCAGCAGCGTGATCGCTGAGGTGCATGTTGCCGCCAACGCCAGCTCGATCACTGGCTGAATCCTCCACCGCGCTCCCCAAATCAAAGCACCCCCATTTGCGGCTTGCCGACTTGGGCTTTTGCTCTAGCCTGCTGAAAGCAGACATCGAAAACAGCCGGCACGACAACGCTGCGCCTTAATCGGATCAACGTGCGTGGATGCCTTGCAAGCGAGCTGGCTGAAGGGGAACCCATGCATAACTCAACCATGCGCCACGGCTTCATTCCGCCTTACATACTCGACCGGATCATCTTGCACGGCTCGGAGTGGCAGCGCGAGCGGGCGCTGGAAACGCTGGTGCAGGTGCGCGCTCTGCTACCCAACCCCGGGCCACCCAACCGTCAGCCAATCGTCAGCGTGTTGCCTGAACGAGACCTGCCCGGCGAACCGCGACGCAGCATTCACGATGCAGGGCAGCAGATGTTGCTGCCTGGGATGCTGGCAAGAATCGAGGGACAGCCGCCGGTCGGCGATGCGGCGGTCGACGAGGCCTACGATGCACTCGGCAAGGCCCACGAATGCTTCTGGCAGGTGTTCGGGCGCGACTCGATCGACAATCATGGTTTCCCGCTGATCGGCACGGTGCACTACGGGGTCGGCTACGAGAATGCCTTTTGGAACGGCGCACAGATGGTCTTCGGCGATGGTGACGGCGAGATTTTCAATCGCTTCACGCGATCTCTGGATGTCGTGGCGCACGAGCTGACCCATGGCGTCATCGAAAGCGAGGCCGGGCTGCTGTACTCCGATCAGTCCGGTGCCCTGAATGAATCGCTATCCGACGTGTTCGGCGTGTTGGTGAAACAGTTCAGCCTCAAGCAGACAGCGGACCAGGCCGATTGGTTGATCGGCGCCGAGTTGCTGAACGACAAGGTGAGCGGCTCGGCACTGCGCTCGATGGCCAACCCCGGCAGCGCCTATGACGATCCGCTGCTGGGCAAGGACCCGCAGCCAGCGCATATGCGCGACTTTATCGACACCCGTGACGACAATGGTGGTGTGCATTTGAACTCCGGCATTCCCAATCGCGCGTTCTATCTCGCCGCTCGGGCGCTCGGCGGTTATGCCTGGGAGAAGGCTGGGCGCATCTGGTATGACACCCTCTGTGATCAGCGTTTGGCCAAGGATGCGGATTTCGTCGCGTTCGCTGGTTTGACGCTCGATAACGCGGTGATCCGCTTCGGTGCCGGCAGTAGCGAGGTTCAGGCGGTAAGGCAGGCATGGACAGATGTCGGTGTCCTTGTGCCGTAAACAGGCCCCAACGAGGAGACGTCATGAAACAGCTACCACCGCTGGGCAAAGAAGCAACCGTTCGCCTCTCGCGGCAGGGCGGGTTCGCCGCGATGCAGGCTCTCTCTCGGCCGCGTGAGATCGATTTCGCCAGCTGTGACGAACGCCAACGCGGCCAGATTTGCTCCGTGCTGGAAGGCTGCCTTCCGTTGGCGAGTGCCGACGCCGGGCAGGGCGATCGTCGTTACTACCAGATCGAGCTTCATTACCGCGAAAACGAGCATGACGGAGAAATGCTGCTGCAAGTCCCCGAAGAGCAGGCGCCTGGGGAGCTGGTGCGCTTGTGGGATAAAGGGGAGCTGCTTTGAGGCCGGCTTGGCCATCGGAGCTTGAGCGGCGCTAGAATCCCGGGTCCGGTTTTACAGGAACCACCCGCATGTCTGATTTGCCAACGATCGCTTTTGCCGGCATCGGCCTGATGGGCCTGCCAATGTGCCGCCGGCTGCTCGCTGCCGGTTATCGATTGACGGTCTGGAACCGTTCCCCCGAAAAATGTGCCCCTCTGATAGAGGCTGGCGCGCGACAGGCCAGCAACCCCGCCGACCTGTGCAGTGACGCAGACATGGTGCTGCTTTGTCTGGCAGACACCGCGGTGGTACGTGAGGTGGTGTTTGGCTCGGGTGGTATCGTCGAGGGAGCAAAAGCGGGCCAATTGCTGGTCGATCATTCCAGTCTGGAGCCAACGGCCACACGCGCCATGGCCGCCGAACTCGAATCCCGCAGCGGCATGCGCTGGGTCGATGCACCGGTGTCCGGTGGTACGGCGGGTGCCGAGACGGGCAGCCTGGCAATCATGGCAGGCGGACGCGGCGAGGATGTCGAACGGGTTCGACCCGTGTTGGCACACCTCGGCCAGCGGTTGACCCACATGGGCGATGTCGGCGCCGGCCAGGTGACCAAAGCCTGTAACCAGATGATCGTCGCCTGTAATGCATTGGTCATCGCCGAAGTGGTGGCTTTGGCCGAACGCGCCGGGGTCGACGCCACTCTCATCGCGTCGGCACTGGCTGGCGGTTTCGCCGATTCCAAACCGCTGCAGATCCTCGCCCCGCAAATGGCCCACAGCGAGTTCGAGCCGGTGAAGTGGCGCGTTCGCACCCTGCTCAAGGACCTCGATACGGCCGTGCAGCTTTCTCGTGAAGCAGGCGGAGCCACGCCCATGACCGGCCTCGCCGCACAGCTGATGCGCCTGCACGGTAGTCAGGGCGAGCTGGAAAATGACCCGTCCACGCTGGTCAGGATGTTCCGGGAGCAAGATCAATGAAGATTGCAGCCAACCTGTCCATGTTGTTCACCGAACTGCCGTTGGCCGAGCGCATCATGGCCGCTCGGATTGCCGGGTTCGATGGTGTAGAAATCCAGTTCCCCTACGAGCTCCCGGCCCTGCAGCTAAAGGAGTTGCTGGAGCGTGCGGGTCTGCCGCTGGTGCTGATTAACCTGCCGGCAGGCGATTTCATGCAGGGCGGTGCGGGGCTGGCGGCAGTGCCGTCACGGCAGGCTGAGTTCGATGCGGCGCTTCAGGAAGGCCTGACCTATGCGGCCATGACGCGCCCACTGTGCGTCAATGTCTTGCCGGGCCGGCTGGCCGAAGGTGTCACGCGTGAGCAAGCCTCGGAAACCCTGGCAGCCAACCTGGGCAAAAGCGCCGAGGCGTTCGCATTGCTTGGAGTTCGAGTGGTGTGCGAGGCGATCAATCCACTCGACATGCCCGGCTATCTGATCAATACACCCGCGCATCTGCAAACGCTGCTGGAGCGCGTCGACCATCCCAATTGCCAGGCTCAGCTGGACCTGTATCACATGGCCCGTCAAGGGCTGGACGTCGCCGCGGGTATCCGGCTTCTGGGATCGCGGATAGGTCATGTTCAGTTCGCCGACTGTCCCGGCCGTGGTGCGCCCGGCACGGGTTCGATAGCGTTCGAACCGCTGCTCGAAGCGTTGCAAGCAGTGGGCTATTCCGGCTGGTTGGCGGCCGAATACCGCCCCGATAGCGCCGGCACCTCAACCAGCCTTGGTTGGCTAGAGGCTTGGCGGCAGAGCTGACGCGTCGCATCGGCCGGCATCAGCGAAAGTGATGGTGACAGACAGACGCACATTAGAACCCTAGAGTCAGTTCCGAGAATCGGTCGGCACACGACCGACGCATAACAATAAATCGAGAGCGACGTCATGCAGCCATCCACCCAAGCCGCGAACGCCTGGCGCGTCCTGTTTCTGCTGTTTCTGGCCAACCTGTTCAATTTTTTCGATCGCACCATCCCGGCAATCATTGCCGAGCCTATCCGCCTGGAGTGGGATCTCAACGATTTCCAGCTGGGCTTGATCGGCACCGCTTTCACCATCATCTACGCGATCGCCGGCGTGCCACTGGGCCGCATGGCCGACATCGGCTCACGGCGCAAGATCATGGGCTGGGGGTTGACCGTCTGGAGCGGGCTGACCGCTGTAAACGGTCTGGCCTGGAATTTCTGGACCTTTCTGCTGGTGCGCATGGGCATCGGCATCGGTGAGGCCAGCTATGCGCCCGCGGCCAATTCGCTGATTGGCGATCTGTTTCCGGCGCACAAACGCGCTCGGGCCATGGGTATCTTCATGCTGGGGCTGCCGCTTGGGCTGCTGCTGGCCTTCTTCACCATTGGCTCGATGGTGGAATATTTCGGTAGCTGGCGCGCACCGTTCTTCATTGCGGCAGTGCCTGGTCTGGTGCTGGCGCTGTTCATCTTTTTCGTCAAGGAACCCCAGCGTGGCGCGGCGGAAACGGTGAAAGTGTCGCAGGCGCGTGTGGAGCAGCCTATTCGTAAGGTGTTCGCGATCCGCACATTCTGGTGGCTGGTGCTGGCGGGGCTGGCGTTCAACTTCGCCACCTACGCCTGCAACGCCTTTATGGTGCCGTTGCTGATGCGCTATCACGCGGTGCCGCTGGTGGAAGCGTCGATCGCCACCGGGGTGATCGTCGGCTTGACGGGGCTGGTCGGTTTAACCCTTGGCGGTTGGGTAGCAGACAAGATCCATCAACGCTTTGCCCGCGGCCGCCTGATCTTCGCCGCGGTGAGCATGCTCATCGCCACCGTTCTGACCGGTTATGCGTTGCTTGCCGGGCGGATTGAAGTAGGCATGTTCGTCGCGGTCTTCAGTATCGGCTGGCTGTTCTCCTACAACTTTTACACCTGCGTCTACACAGCCATTCAGGACGTCGTCGAACCACGTCTGCGGGCCACAGCTATGGCCCTGTTCTTCGCCGGTCTGTACCTGCTTGGTGGTGGCATGGGCACGGTGGTGGTGGGGCTGCTGTCGGACCACTTTGCCGAGTCGGCAATGCTTGCCGCAGGTGCCAGCGAGATGAGCGAAGTCTTCCGCGCCGAAGGTCTACACGGTGCGATGTATCTGATCCCCGGCTCGCTGCTGCTTACCATGGTGTTCCTGTTCCAGGCCTCCCGCACTTTCTGCCATGACGCCAAGCGCATGACGGATGGCATGACCGACTCCGCGGCCGCAGCCGCTGCCGAGCCGTCACTCGCCTAACGGCGCTCCACTGCGGCGGCGCTCGACTGCCGCAGTGGTTTGCCTGGTTGAGCCCGCCCGACGATTGGCCTGCATTTGCTGGCAGGCTCGCATAAACTGCGCGGCCGTTTTTAGAAGTCCGGCCCGCACATGCATAACCCGTCCCCCGCCCGCGCCTGCGGCATTGACTTCGGTACCTCCAATTCCACCGTCGGTTGGTGGCGTCCTGACGCCGAGCCGCTGTTGGTGCTGGAAGGCGATCAGCAAACCTTGCCCTCGGTGGTGTTCTTTAACACCGAAGAGTGTCGTCCGGTCTATGGCCGTCTGGCCCTGGCCGAATACCTGGAAGGCTACGAAGGGCGTTTGATGCGCTCGCTGAAAAGCCTGCTCGGGTCCAAGCTGCTCAAGAGTGAGACGACCGTGCTCGGCGGCGCCATGCCGTTCAAGGACATTCTCGGGCTGTTTCTCGGGACCCTCAAACAACGCGCTGAAGAGCAGGCCGGGCGCTCGTTCGATGAGGTGGTGCTGGGACGCCCGGTGTTTTTCGTAGACGACGACCCGGATGCAGATAGGGAAGCGGCGAATACACTCGCCGCTGCGGCCAACAAGATCGGTTTCAAGGACGTCTCCTTCCAGTACGAACCCATCGCTGCAGCGTTCGACTACGAGTCGCGCATCGAGCGGGAAGAGCGCGTGCTGATCGTCGACATCGGCGGCGGTACCTCGGACTTTTCACTGGTGCGGCTGGCACCGGAGCGGCGGCAGATCGATGACCGTCAGGACGACATCCTTGCCACCTCGGGCGTGCACATCGGCGGTACCGATTTCGACAAGCAGCTCAGCTTGCAGGGGGTAATGCCCCTGTTCGGCTACGGCAGCCGGATGAAAAGCGATGCACCCATGCCCACCAGCACTCATCTCAATCTGGCCACCTGGCACACGATCAACGCGGTCTACGCTCCAGCTTCGCTGCGCGCATTGCAGAGCATGCGCTACGACATTGTCGACCCCACCGGAATCGACCGGTTGTTCAGCCTGATAGAGCAACGCGCCGGGCATTGGCTGGCGATGCAGGTCGAGCAGGGCAAGATCGAACTGACCGAGCATGAACGCTTCCTGATCGACTTCGCGCGAATCGAATCCGGCCTCGAAGCCACACTCACGCGTCCTGTATTCGAAACGGCGATCAACCCTCTGCTCGAACGAATCCGCACCAATGTCAGTCAATTGCTCAAGAGCGCCGGGCTCAAGCACGAGGACATCGACACGGTCTTCTTCACGGGCGGCTCCAGTGCGATCCCGGCGCTGCGCAATAGCGTCGCCGCCTTGCTGCCACGGGCACGCCACGTTGAAGGCAATCGCTTCGGCAGTATCGGTAGCGGCCTGGCCATCGAGGCGCGCAAGCGCTACGGTTGAATCGCCCGTCATGCCTGCTGTGCGAGTGTGGCAGCGGGCCTGAACGGGAGTTGTCATGGGCTACAAGCTGCGTCCGCAAGACCCTGCCGCCGAGGTGCGAAAAGTCGCCCGGCAGGGCATCGACAAAGCCATCGAGGCGCTGAGCGTTGCACCCGAAGACCGCGCCGAGGGCGTGCATCAGGCGCGCAAACGGTTCAAAGAGTTGCGGGCGCTTCTGCGCCTGGTGCGCAAGCCGCTGGGAAACGAGTTTCAGCGAGAAAATCACCGTTTGCGGGATCTGGGGCGCGCCTTGGCCGAGTCGCGCGACGCTACTGCCATGCTGGAAAGTTGGGATGCGCTGGCAAAGCGTTTCCCGGACCTGTTCGCCGAGGCGGATTTCAAGCTGACCCGGCGTCGCCTGCAGGCTCGGGCGAAGCAGGCCGAAAGTGGCACTACCGACCTCGATTCGCGCATCGGCAAAGTAATCGATGAGCTGAAGGATGCGCGAAGCTGCATCGACACCTGGTCACTTCAAGCCAAGGGCTTCGACTTGCTGTCTGGCGGTGTCGAACGCACCTACGCAGACGGTTGCGCTGAGCTGGCCAAAACCAAGCTCGATCTCAGCGACGAACAGCTCCACCAATGGCGCAAGCGGGTCAAGGATCACTGGTACCAGACCAGGCTACTGACGCCGAGTTGGCCGAAGCTGATGCAGCTGCGCAGCGACTCGCTCAAGGATCTGGCGGATCAGCTGGGCGATGATCATGACCTGGCGGTGCTGACGGAGCTGACGCAGGCTCAGCCGGCATTGTTCGGCGACGACACCCTGCGCGAGCGACTCAACACTGCCATAGCAGAACGTCGGAGCGAGTTGCAGAGCGCCGCGCTCAAGCTGGGGGAGAAGATCTATTCGGAGGCGCCTAAGGAGCTGGTGGCACGCTGGCAGCGCTATTGGGACGTCGCCGCCGACTGACCAAACTCAGCTGCGCTGCACGATGAGCCAGGTATCAGGCGGCCTGGCTGTTGATCTCGTGAATCTTCAGCATTTTTTCCAGCTCCGTGCGGATGAAATCATCGTCGCAGCCGGGCAGGTACTCACGCAGCTTGCGGATCACCCACTGCTGGCCTCGATCAACGAAGGTCAGGCGCTCTTCCAGCGACTCGATGGCCATGGCCTTACCGTAAAACGCGCCGGTTTCGCGGTTGGGCTCGATGTTCAGATGATTCATGCAGTTCAGGACCAGCCGGCAGCTGTCGACCTCGCCCTGGCGGATCTGCTCGAGCAACTTCTGCTGGGTTGGATCGTTACACTGCTGCAGGCTTTCACCGGCGACCTTGGCTCCGGCGCGCTCCGCGCTCAGCAGGTCTTGAAGCAGTTGTGCTTCCCCTTCGGCGGTGTTCAGCATGTTCTGTTCACTCATGTCAGGTCTCCTGTTCAGCAGCCGGTGCACGGCGGGTGCCGTGCACACTGTCGACTGACGTGGAAAGGTCAGAGTTTCTTCGCTGAGACAATCTTTACCGGCGTCAGCGGTACGTTCTGCATCATGCTGCGGTTGCCAGTCGGCACCTGGGCGATCTGGTCAACCACGTCCATGCCGCGCACCACCTTGGCGAATACCGCATAGCCGAAGTCGCGGCTGCCATGGTCAAGGAAGTCATTGTCACGGTGGTTGATGAAGAACTGACTGGTCGCCGAGTCGACGTTCTGTGTGCGCGCCATGGCGAGGGTGCCGCGTACGTTGTGCAGACCGTTGTCGGCCTCGTTCTTGATCGGCTCACGGGTCTTCTTCTGGCTCAGGCCCTCGTTGAAGCCGCCGCCCTGGATCATGAAACCAGGGATCACGCGGTGGAAGACGGTGCCGTCGTAGAAGCCGCTTTCGACATATTCGAGAAAGTTCTTCACGCTGACCGGGGCCTTTTCGGCCTCCAGCTCGATTTCGATTTCGCCCATGCTGGTGTTCAGCAGTACGTGAGGATTCTCAGCGGCGAACAGGTTGCCGGCGAGCAGCAGTGAGCAGGCGGCGAGTGCGAGTCGTTTCATGGTCTATTCCTGGTATGGGTAAGCCTGGGTCAGCCCGTTCATGCAGGCCGGTTGCACAGGTGCTTCAGCCGTCGTGCTTGGTGTTGCTCACCGGCTGAACAGGCGATTGCGCTTGTGCATCGTACGTCCTGATCAGGTCGATGAGAATCTGTGTGGCCGGACCGAGCGGTTTGTCGGGGTTCGTGTAGAGGTAGAAAAGTGGCCGGCGAACGCTGCCCTGAACCAGAGGCAGCGGCTTGAGGGCTCCTTCGGCCAGTTCGCGATGAATCATGTGCCGAGGTAGCCAGGCAAAGCCCAGGCCGCTGCTGACGAAGCCGACCGAAGTGGCCAGGCTGCCGACCGTCCAGCGTTGTTCGGCCCCCAGCCAGCCGCTGTCGCGCGGCTGGCGCTGGCCGGAGTCGCGCACCACCACCTGCATCTGACTTTGTAGATCCTGGACGCTGAGCTTGCGTTGCAGCTGATGCAGCGAGTGGTTGGGGTGCGCGACAGCGATGAATTCGACAGTGCCCAGTTCCTGGCCAAGGTAGCCGGTGATATCCAGACCGCTGATCGCCAGATCCGCTGTGCCGTCCTTCAGGACCTCTTCAACACCGGACAGCACTTCTTCACGCAGCCGCACCCGGCAACCTCGGCTTTGCGGCATGAACGCGGTCAGCGCACGGATCAGCTTGGCGTTGGGGTAGGCGGCATCGACCACTAGCCGCACTTCAGCTTCCCAGCCTTGCTCCATGTGGTGCGCCAGCTCTTCCAGCTGCCCGGCCTGGTTGACCAGCTGCCGGGAGCGGCGCAAAAGCACTTCACCGGCATCGGTCAGTACCGCCTTGCGGCCATCGATACGTAACAGGGGGACGCCTAATTGCTCTTGCATGCGCGCCACCGTATAGCTCACCGAGGATTGCGAACGATGCAGCATTTCAGCGGCCTGGGCGAAGCCGCCGTGGTCGATCACCGCCTGCAGGGTTCGCCATTGATCAAGGGTCACACGGGGCACTTTCATTCCATTGTTTTCCTGTTGCGTCGGTCTGGTACGCTGGCGGTCGCCTAATCGAGGAGCCCACATAAAAAATGAAAAGACTTTGCTTCGCTGCGCTCGTCATCTTCCCACTGAGTGCGCTTGCCGTCAGCTACCCCGTGGACCTCGAGCAGGAGCTCAACGGCGCCGAGGTGCTGGCGAGCACCGAGACCATCGACCGCGATATGGCTGGCCTGGTACTGCAGAACCTTGGGGACCGCCCGGTCGAGTGTACCGCCTCGTTTCGCAACGGGCCGGAAATGCCGCGCACCCGACGGGTCACGCTCGAGTCAGGGGAAAGCAAGCCCATGACCGCCAAGTTCAAGCGCGATGTGATCCGCCTGCGCATCAAGCTGACCTGCGAGCCTCAGTGACATTGCCCTGACTCTCGCGCTATCAACGAGGCGGCGAGCGAAGCCAATGCCGTTTTTCACGAGCTGAACGTCCGGTTCTAGCTGTCGGTCAGCCTGTCGTCGCGCAGTACAAAGACGACTCTGCGCGCGTCGGACGGGTTACTCTATGCCACGTTTTTTTCGACTTGCTTGAGGTGTCACCCTTGTTTGACCAATTCGCCCTCCACGAACGCCTGCTTAAGGCGGTCGCCGAACTCAAATTCGTCGAGCCGACCCCGGTGCAGGTAGCGGCTATCCCCCCCGCGCTGGAAGGGCGTGATCTGCGGGTGACGGCCCAGACCGGCAGTGGCAAGACCGCCGCCTTCGTGCTGCCAATGCTCAATCGGCTGATCGGCGATGCCGTGGTGCGTACCGATGTGCGTGCGGTGATCCTGCTTCCGACCCGTGAGCTGGCCCAACAGACGCTCAAGGAAGTCGAACGCTTCTCGCAGTTCACCTTTATCAAGTCGGCGATGATCACCGGCGGCGAGGACTTCAAGGTCCAGGCGGCGATCCTGCGCAAGGTGCCGGACATCCTCGTCGGCACACCAGGTCGCATGATCGAACATCTCAACGCCGGTACCCTGATCCTCAAGGATGTCGAGTTGCTGATCCTTGACGAAGCCGACCGTATGCTCGACATGGGCTTCGCCGAAGACGTGCAGCGCCTGGTGGGAGAATGTGCCAAGCGTCAGCAGACCCTGTTGTTCTCGGCTACCAGCGGGGGCGCCGCGCTGCGCGAAATGAGCGCCGCCGTGTTGCGTGATCCGTTGCACCTGCAGCTCAACCGCGTTAGCGAGCTCAACGAAGGTACGCGCCAGCAGATCATCACGGCCGAAAACACCGAGCACAAAGAAAAGCTGGTGCATTGGCTGCTGGCCAACGAGACCTACAAGAAAGCCGTGATTTTCACCAACACCCGCGTACAGGCAGACCGTCTCTATGGCCGTCTGGTCGCGGAAGGCGTGAAGGCCTTCGTTCTACATGGCGACAAAGATCAAAAAGACCGAAAGCTGGCCATCGACCGGGTCAAGGAAGGCGGGGTCAAGGTGCTGGTGGCCACCGATGTGGCCGCGCGTGGGCTGGATATCGAAGGTCTGGATCTGGTGATCAACTTCGACATGCCGCGTTCGGGCGATGAATATGTACACCGGATCGGCCGCACCGGCCGCGCTGGGGCTGAAGGCTTGGCCATCTCGCTAATCTGCCACAACGACTGGAATCTGATGTCGAGCATCGAGCGCTACCTCAAGCAGCGCTTCGAACACCGCGTCATCAAGGGCCTGAAAGGCAGCTACATGGGGCCGAAGAATCTGAAGGCCTCGGGCAAGGCCGCCGGCACCAAGAAGAAAAAGGACGACAAGAAAAAAACCGCGGACAAGAAGGGCAAGGCCGCAGCCAAGCCAGTAGCCAAGCGACCGAAGAACGCCAAACGCGAAGCGCCGGCGTCACCGCTCGTCAGTCAGGACGGTCTCGCGCCTCTACGGCGGAAAAAGCCCGCAGCAGAATGATCTGCAATAGCCGGGGCGGCATCGCTGCCCTGGCTCGTTTCCATGCTTAGCGCTTTTCGGCCGGTGCGATATCGGCCTGCTTCTCCGCCTGCTCCACATGCATGATGCGCTTCTCGTAGGCTTCGCATTCGCTGCCCAACTGCTCGGCAGTCTGCTTGACCTCCATATCGCGCAACTCTTCATTGATCTCCGCGGCTCGCTTCGGATTGCTCTCCGTAAGGGCATTGACTCGATCAGCGAGCTGCTTGGCCTTGGCATTGATCTCGTCGGTAGTGCATTGGTCGGCGAGCACTGGCTGGCTGGCCAGCAGGGCAAGGGTAAAAGGGATGATCAGGCGTTTCATGGCGCGCTCCTTTATTAACGACCTATCTGGTGGATCGCCAGTGGCGCGCTTTAGTTCAGCCTTTTGCGGTTGCGCTGGATCGAACCATGCCGCGGCGGATGGGGTCCGAATAACAATGGCCGCCTCCCGAAGCGGCGCAACAGGAGAACGGACATGACCTACGACTGGGACTTGATGCTACGCCTGCTGCGCGAAGCGCAGAAATCTGGAAACGAGAGCTTCGCGCCACGTCAGTACGCTGACGAGCATGCCTTGGCGGCGGAAGAGGCCGGCCAGCCAATGCCCAACATGGATTCCTTGAAGGCTGAGGCGCAAAACTACGAGAGCCTGCTGTTCGAAGGTGGTTTCATGGTGACGCGTCCGGAGGAGCAAGGCGGCAATGGCGAGAATTTCGTGCTGACTGACCGAGGCGTGCGCCTGATGGAGATGCTTGAGGGTGGGGCAGGTCGAACCGAGAACCGTCGCCGTCTGGACGAAAAAGGTGAGGCGGCTTTGACCCCGGAAGTATTCGACAGCGTAGCGGCAGCAGGCTAACTGCCGGTAGGAAGACGCCCCGCCGATGCGGGGCGCCGGTTGGGTCTTTACCGCAGCGGACCAACGGCCCCGCAAGATTTGTTAGCGGCGTGCTTCTGTAATATCGGCAACTGAGGGCGAGGTTTGCCGCTTTTCACGTCCAGCGACAACGCATAGTCGCCCCACCAAGGCCCGGCTGCCCAGTACGTACTGGGAATGCAGTGCTGGCCCAGGTACTGGAGCAGGTTGTCCATGGCAACCACGGCCGATGGTGAGAAGTCCGGCGCCCCGTGCTCACCGATGAAGCCCCGCAGACGATATCGGGTCAGCCACTCGACGAAGGGTTTTGCGCGAACCACGCCAATCATCGGGTCGTATTTCTCGTAGCGGTTGGTGTAATAGCCCGAGTAATCCTTATCGAAATACAGATGGGCCTCGAACATCAGGTTGTTGTTTGGGTCGCGCATCCATGAGTCCTTCACCAGCTGAGTGTTGTAGGACGGCCAGTGGAAGGCGCTTGACCAGCGATCGCCCGCGATGACGACCCAGTTGTCGGCGTCCAGGGTGCGGATACTTTTTGCAGCAGCCAGTGCGGCGGCGGGCCACTTTCCGTTAGTGGTGTGGGGCTCGTTCATCAAGCCGTAGCCATAGACTGCCGGGTGGTTGGCGACCTTTTGCGCAATACGCCGCCAGGCATCGGCAAACGCGCTCACGGGCACCTCGTTGGATCCGATCATCTTGCCGTGGTAGCGGTAGTAGTTATGCATGTCGAGGATGACCTGCATGTTGTATTTCTTTGCATGGTCGAGCGTTGCCAGCATGCGGCCAAGCTCAACGCTGTTCAGCTCGCCGTTGAGTCGCGGCTGAATCCGTTCCCAGCGAAACGGCAGGCGCACCAGCTTCAGATTGCGCTCAGCGTAACGCTTGAAGTGAGCCTCTCCTGGATAGATGTACTGCTTCAGATACACACCGGGCAGTGCGACATCTGCACCGAACTCCGCGCCGGCCAGGTTGATGCCGACCAGATTGATCGGATTCGCCGGCGCCACTCCGTCGGCAGCGGGTGCTGTGCTGCCAGCGCTTGGGCTCGTATTGCTGAAGCCGGTGCTGCTAACCGAGATGGTGCGGGGATAACCTACAGCCTTGCCGTCGATAGGGCCGCCATCGACCATGACGGTCATGTTGCCGCCGGAATGGTAGATCAGCTTGATGGTGCGCACCTGGCCGCCGAAGAAACGGATTTTCGCGCCCTTGTGGAATGCCGCCTTGTTCTCCGCCGTCGCCTTGACCGAAATGCCGACGAATTTGCTGGTGTTGTACACGCCGTTGACGAAATCGCCGCCGTTAAATGCGTTGAGTGCAGTCGTCATGGAGGAGCCGGTCGCAGGTTGGCTAACGACCGGCTCTGGCGCCGGCGCAGCGGGCTTGCTTGGAGCAATTGGCGAAGCCGGAGCAGTGCTGCTGGTGGCCGAGAACAGCTTGTTCGGGTAGCCAAGTTTGCCGCTTAGGGTCGCCCCGGAAAGCATTAGGCTCATGTTCTTGCCGGACACATACACGGCGTTGATCTTGCGCACCTGGCCGTCAGCCAACTTCACCGAGGAGCCGACCTTGAAGGCAGAGCGGTTCGCGCTGCTGGCGGGAATCGAAAAACCTGCCGACCTGCGCCATACACCATTCAACCAGTCGTTATTCGTGTAGTTGTTGATTGCGCTGCTGTGAGATGAAGTATCAGCTGCGACGTTGTTGCTGGGCGCAGTTACGGCACTACCTGCAGCGGCACTTGCGCCAAGGGCCGAGACACTTTTCGGATGGCCATTGTTGGATGCATTCAGCGTCGCCCCCGAGAGCATCACGCTCATGTGGGCGCCTGAAAAGTAAACCACTTTGACGGTGCGGACCTGCCCGTCTGCCGTCCGGACCTGGGCGCCTTTCTTGAACGCTGCTTTATTGGCTGCTGTGGCTGGGATCGAAAGACCGGCCGACTGGCGCCAGCTACCTTTGAGCCATTGCGGACCGGTGAAGTCATTGACCTTGGCAGTGGCGACTGTCTGCAGAGCGGAAGCCGTCGAGGCTGCAGCGGCGTGGGCCGTCTGGATTGGGCTGATCATGCCTAGAGTGGCTGCGAATAACGCAGCACCGAGCAGCACGTTACGTGTGCTAACCGTCGCTTTGACGAGCATTGATATCTCCGAAACTTAATACGACAAAGGGCCGAAGCCCTTTAAAAAGTGCGAAGGCATCCAAAGACCCATGCATCGAACGAAGCACCGACCGTTGACGCCACCAGGCAACGCTTTAGCGCCTCAGGAAGTTCCCGGTCGCTGCGTGCATAGGCTTTATATAGATTGATTATTAAATTTTGAACTTATATTGGCGCCAAAAAATCACATAACTAAAAATATTTAATGGCTGATTGCTATATCGCCACTACATAGTGGCTTATAAGTATTGAAATGACATTATCAAGCAAGTTCCTGATTTAACTGAGTTTGAATGCGGGACTACGAAACTTGACGGCTAAATTGGCCGAGCGTCACCGCTTTGCTTGAGCGGTTTGACTTTGAATGGTCATGCGCCTGGTTTTATTGCAGAGTGTTTCAGAGCGAAGCCGCATTGTTCTAAGCGACTGCAGCTTGCAACCGTAAGGAAATAACGTGGTTGACGGGCCGTGGCCGGCCCGTTGATCAACGCACCTGTTGCAGGCTGTCGACAGTCAGTTCCAATGCTTTGCGCATGTCCAGGCGAGCGGAACGGCCAATGTCCTGATTGTCGAGCTGGTAGCTGCGCTCAGATGGCAGGATCGGCGCGGTCAGGTCATCGGCTTCTACTGCTTCGAAGTCGCTGTTGCGGCCGATGGTGAGCGCGCTTCGACGCAGCAGTTCACGCAGCTGTGCCGGCTCGAGGGCCGGGTTGATCGACAGCATCGCACCGACGACCCCCGTCACCATTGGCGTGGCATACGAGGTGCCGCAATGCACCTCACCGCGCTTGCCGAGTTCCAGCGTTGCCGCTCGGGTGCATGCCGAAGCGGTGATATCGACTCGCATGTCGATATTGGACGATGGGCGCTTGGTCACGTAGTCCGGGTGGTCTACCGGTACGTTCTTGCTGAAGTCGCGCTGATGCGCGCCCACCACCAGCAGTTGGTCAGTGATGAAGGAGGAGGGCAGCCGATAATCGTCCTGGCCGGAGTGCGCCGATCCGTTACCGGCGGAGTTCACCACCAGCACGTCCGGATGCTCGCGGCGCAACCAGAGGAAGAATTCCTCAAGCAGTTCTTCATAGCCGCTCATCGCCACGCCGGAGCGCACCAGTGAATCGATCTTCTCGCCGTCCACGTCGAGCGTGCCGACGCGGTGAATACCCCAACTCCAGTTCAGCACGCGCACGCCGTCCTCGACCAGATTGACCGAGGCCGCGACGTTGGCGGTGATGCCTGCATCCGAGTTGCGCCCGACGATCACCTCGAAGCCGGAGCTGGTCGGTTCCAGGGCGCTGAGGAAGCCGTTGTCGCCTGGGTCGACGCTGCGTGCCGCGAGGATGCCGGTGACACTGGTGCCGTGGTCCGCTGGAGACTCGGCATCACGCGCGTAGACGCAGGTGCGTGGCTTGGCTGGGTCGCAGCTGCCCAGGTAGGCCGCGAATTCGGGCGAATCGAAGTCGACGTCGCGCTCGATGATGCCAATCCGTACCGGATGGGTCTTGATGGAGGGTTTCTGGCCGGGCAGCCGGTGCAAATAGAAATCCACGGCATCGAGAAAGCGGTTGGCCACCCATTCACTGTTGCGAGGCTTGGTTTGCGTGTCTTCTTCCAGCGGCTCCTCGGCACCGGATTCCTCGATAACCACCGCATCCACGCTTGTTTCGCTACCCAGGCGCAGCACCAGCGCGTCGCGCTCGGTCAGGTTCTTGGCCGGCAACCGCAGCTGATAGGTATTGAGTGGGGCAATGGCGCCAACCACTTCGGCGCCATACTTCTTCGCCAGGCGTCGCGATTCCTCCAGTCCGTCGTGATCCTCTTCGATGATCAGGCTGACCAGGTCCACGTAGGTGGTCAGGCCATCCATGTTCTTGGCTACTTCGTCCGGGCTCGCCGGCACGACGTGGCTACCGTTGAGGGTGAGCCAGACCGGATTGCTGTGGCGATCGCCTTGCTCCAGCCAGAGCGGACCGCTCTGGTGATCCTTTCGGTTCAGTGTCAGGCGGAGTCGCCCATTCTGTTGCTGAGCGGTTTCGACGGGTTTGCCGCCTAGCATCACTTGCAGATCCGCCTTGGTCACGCCTTCGCTGCGCAGGCAGAACGTTAGCTGCTCGGTGGAAAACAGGTCGCCGCAGCGCTGAAGGTCCTTGAGTCGCAACGGTGGTTCCTCAGCAGCAGCGCTGCCTAGGCCAAGCGCGAGGGTGAGGGCGGATACGTATTGGGTGATGAGCCTCATGGACGACGTTGCAGGTAGTGCACGCTGAACAAATCCTGAGCATCGGTCCATTGGCCGCTGCAGTCGAAGCCGGCGCTATTGGCCAGGTCGGCAAACGACTGCAAGGTGTACTTGTAGGAGTTCTCGGTATGCAGGCTTTCACCCGCATCGAAATGGAACCGCTGGCCCTCGATCATCACATCCTGCGCCTCACGACTGACCAAGTGCATCTCTATCCGCGAGTCCTGCTCGTTGAAGAACGCCCGGTGGGTAAAACGCGACGGGTCGATATCACTATCGAGCTCCTGGCGGATGCGCTGCAACAGGTTGAGGTTGAACGCGGCCGTGACGTGGGCGCGATCGTTATAAGCCGCCTCCAGGACGCTGCGGTCCTTGACCAGATCGACGCCAATCAACAGGCCACCGCCCGGTGGCAGGATTGCATGCAGATGCCCGAGCAGTTTGCGAGCTTCCAGCGGGGTGAAATTGCCGATGCTCGAGCCCGGGAAAAACACCAGCGGATGATGCAAGGTGAAATCGTCCGGCAGCTTCAGCTCGTCTGAGAAATCTGCGCAGGCTGCGTGCACTTCGAGCCAGGGATAGTCTGCGGCGAGGCGCTGGGTACTCGTGAGCAGGAAGTCTTCAGAAATATCGATGCCAAGGTAACTGACCGGCCGCAGCCCCTCGAGCAGCAGGCGTACCTTGCGGCTGGCACCGCTGCCCAGCTCGATCAGATCGGTCTGTGGGCCGGCGATTTCCAGTATCTCGTTTGCCGCCTTGGCGAGGATCTTTTCCTCGGTGCGGGTCACGTAGTACTCGGGCTGCAGACAGATCTGCTCGAACAGTTCCGAGCCGCGTCGGTCGTAGAAAAACTTCGGCGAGATGTGTTTCGGCGATGCAGCGAAACCTTCCAGTGCCTCGTCGCGCAGGGAGCTGTCGTGGGTCGGCTGCGTCTGGTCATGAAAGTGTACGGCTAGTGCCATGTTTCATAGCTCCCTGGCCAGGCGCAGCCCGGCGAATTGCCAGCGCATCGCCGGCTGAAAAAAGTTGCGGTAGGTGGCGCGGATGTGCGACTCAGGAGTGGCGCAACAACCGCCGCGCAAGACCATCTGACCGGACATGAACTTGCCGTTGTATTCGCCCAGGCTGCCTTCCAGCGGATGGAAGCCGGGGTAGGGCCGATAGGCACTGGCGGTCCATTCCCAGACATCACCGAACAACTGTGCCGGCCCCTCATGCGGCACGCTGGCACAAACAGGTTGCAGATGGTCGCTTTCCAGAAAGTTACCGCGCCGTGGCTGGTCGGTGGCGGCGACCTCCCATTCGGCTTCCGTGGGCAGCCTGGCGTCGGCCCAGCGTGCATAAGCGTCCGCTTCATAGAAGCTGATGTGGCAGACGGGCGCTTCCAGGTCCAGTGGCTGTAATCCGGCAAGTGTCATTTCGCACCAGCCGCCGTCCTCACGATGCCAATACAGCGGGGCGTTCCAGCCGTGCTGGCGGATATGCGCCCAGCCATCGGATAGCCAGAGTTCGCTTCGCGCGTAGCCGCCGTCTGCGATGAACGACAGGTACTCGCGGTTGCTGACCAAGCGGTCGGCCAACTGAAAATCTTCGACGAATTGGCGGTGCCGCGGCGTCTCGCAATCAAAGGCGAAGCCACTACCAGCATGGCCGATATGACGCACGCCACCGGCATAGCTGTGCCAGCGAACACGGTCGTTATGCCGTGCGGGTGCAGGTTTTAAGTCGCTGCGATAGACAGGGTGCAGCGGGTTCTGCGCAAGGATGTGCTTGATGTCCATCAACAGCAATTCCTGATGCTGTTGCTCGTGCTGCAAGCCCAGCTCGACCCGGTGCATGATTTCGGCGGCGTGCTGTTGTGGCGGATGGGTCAGCAGCTCGCCCATTGCCCGGTCGACATGCTGGCGGAACCGGTAGACGTCCTCTACGCCAGGGCGCGAGATCAGCCCGCGCTGAACCCGTGGGAACGGCGTGCTGTGGGTTTCGTAGTAGGAATTGAACAGGTGGTCGTAAGCCGCATTCAGTGGCTTGTAGCCTGGCAGATAAGGCTTGAGCAGAAATGCCTCGAAAAACCAGCTGATATGCGCCAGGTGCCATTTCGGCGGGCTGACGTCGGGCATGCTCTGGATGACGTAGTCTTCGATCTGCAGCGGTGCACAAATTGCTTCACTGGTGGCGCGAATCTGCTGGAAACGCTGCAGCAGGTGATCCATATCGGCCAGGACCGGTTGCTGTTTCGGCTGTTGTGCCAGGTTACCCATGGACATCCCCCTGATCGATGCATGGAGCGGCCAAAAACCGCCTCTATAAGCGACCCGAAGCGAGGCGCAAAAGTTTCTGCGGCGTGCGGCTGGTCGCCTCTTTGAAGATATTCATGAAAGCAGCCCAGCGATGAATCGCCAGGCCGCTCAACGCTCATCCGCCTCCATCATCTGCTGTTCCACAGCTTGGCCGGTCCAGCCTGAAAAGAAACCGACCGGCTAATCGGTCTCCACCGGCGGGACTGGCCGGATCAGAATCTCATTGACGTCGACATGGCCTGGTTGCGACAGCGCGTAGACCACCGCGCGAGCAATGTCGTCGGGCTGTAGCGCATAGGGGGGCGGCTGATCGAACAGCGGTGTATCGACCATGCCCGGTTCGATCAGCGTGACGCGCACGCCGGTGCCGCGCAGCTCTTCGCGCACGCTCAGGCCCATGCCGGTCACCGCCCATTTGCTGGCGCTGTACATGGAGCCGGGGATCACGAAGCGGCCCGCGGCTGAGCCGGTCAGCAGCAAATGGCCACGGCTGGCCTTGAGCGCTTCGAGGCTGCAGCGCAGCGTCAGGCCGACGCCGTAGACGTTGGTGAGCAGCATCTCGCGCCAGATTTCGGGATCGGCGCCGCTGAAGCCGCCTTCGCTGCCCGGCATGCCGGCATTGGCATAGACCGCATCGAGCTGGCCGAAATGAGCCAGTACCTGCTCCACCATGGCCTGTTGCTCGGCGTATTCCTTCACGTCACAGCGGATCGCCAGCGCACGCTCGCGTCCGCCAAGCTCGTTCACCAGTCGCGTCAATTTGTCCTCGGAGCGCGAGGCGAGGGCAACGCGGTACCCGGCCTCGGCCGCGAGGCGGGCAGTGGCAGCGCCTATCCCGGAGGAGGCGCCGGTGATCAGAAGTACCGGGTCGCTCATGGTCGTCCTCGTCAACTGGCAGAAGCCTCAATAGTTCGGCGGGGTTTCCGGGATGCCGGTGTCGTCATCGAGGGCTGGCATGGTCCAGGGCTCGAGGCGCTGATCCTTGTCTTCGACATCCAGCCTGGCTTGCTCGATAACGCTGCCGAGGCGCTGTGGGCTGGTGTATTCCTCGCGTGACACGTTGGCAACGCGTAGCACTTCGGTACCGCTGCCCGACATCACGGTAAAGCCGAAGCTGTCGTCGTCAGGGTTGGCGCTGGTCACGCAACCGCAAGGTAGAAAGGCTTCTGAAACGAGCTGCATCGCTTCGTCCAGGTTCAAGGCTTGGTTGCTCATGGGTTTCTCCGTCTTCGGGCTGTATGAAGTGGACCGCCAAGCGGCGCTGCCGTTTCCTTTGACGCGACGGGATGTGCTGAGTCGGCCTTGTGGATGAGCCGCTGCGGCAGCATATTCAGGAGATGACAGACTCTCTCGTCCATGCAGCGCTGGCTGCGTTCCACCCTGCCGTGGCCGGCTGGTTCGGTTGCAGCTTTCCGGCGCCGACTCCCGCTCAGGCCCGCGCCTGGCCTCTGATACGCGCGGGTCAGTCGACGCTGGTAGCAGCGCCGACTGGCTCGGGCAAGACGCTCACGGCCTTTCTCGCCGCCATTGACCAGTTGGTGCAGCAGGGCATTGCCGAAGGCGGTCTCCCGGACCAGACCTCGGTACTCTACGTCTCGCCGCTCAAGGCGTTGTCCAACGATATCCACGTGAATCTGGAACAGCCGCTGGCGGGTATCTCCGCGCAGCTGCAAGCGCTCGGTCTGCCACCGCTGGAAATTCGCACCGCTGTGCGCACCGGCGACACGCCGCAGGCCGAGCGCGCGGCGATGCGCAAACGGGTGCCGCATATTCTGGTGACCACGCCGGAATCGCTTTATGTGCTGCTCGGTTCCGAGTCCGGTCGGCAAATGCTGGCCGGTGTACGCAGCGTGATCGTCGATGAGATTCATGCCATCGCCGGTAACAAGCGTGGCAGCCATCTGGCGCTGTCGCTGGAACGGCTGGAGGCGTTGTGCGCACGTCCGCTGGTGCGGGTCGGCCTGTCGGCAACGCAGAAACCCATCGAGGCAGTTGCTGATTTTCTGGTCGGTGCGGGGCGCCGCTGCGAAATCGTCGATGTGGGCCACGGCCGAGCGCGTGACCTGGCGCTGGAGGTGCCACCGGTCCCGCTGGAAGCGGTAATGAGCAACGATGTCTGGGAGCTGGTGTACGACCGGCTTGCCGCATTGGCGGCTGAACATCGGACCACTCTGGTTTTCGTCAACACCCGGCGCATGGCCGAACGGGCCGCGCGGCATCTCAGTGAGCGTCTCGGCAACGCAGTGGTCGCCGCCCATCACGGCAGCCTGGCGCGCGAGCAACGGCTGGATGCCGAGCAGCGCCTCAAGCGCGGCGAGCTTCGGGTGTTGGTGGCTACTGCTTCGCTGGAGTTGGGCATCGATATCGGTAATGTAGAACTGGTCTGCCAGCTGGGCTCGCCGCGCTCGATTTCCGCCTTCCTGCAACGCGTCGGGCGCGCCGGGCATCAGGTCGGTGGCGTGTCCAAGGGGCGTCTGTTTCCCAGCTCACCCGACGATTTGATCGAATGCGCCGCCTTGCTCGACAGCGTGCGTCGCGGTGAGCTGGATACGCTGGTGATTCCCAAAGCGCCACTGGACGTGCTGGCGCAGCAGATCGTGGCCGAGGTGTCGTGCCAGGAGTGGCAGGAGGCGGCGCTGTTGACGCTGATTCGCCGGGCCATGCCTTACGCACAATTGAGCGAGACGGACTATCAGGCGCTGCTGGCAATGCTCGCCGAGGGCTACACCACCCGTCACGGTGCGCGCGGCGCATATCTGCACCGTGACTTGGTCAGCCGCAGCCTTCGCGGGCGACGCGGCGGCCGTCTGACCGCGCTAACCTCCGGCGGCACCATCGCTGACAATGCCGACTATTCGGTCCTGCTCGAACCCCAGGGCTTCAATATCGGCACGGTCAACGAGGATTTTGCCGTTGAGAGTCTTGCCGGTGACGTCTTCCAGCTGGGCAATACCTCCTACCGCATCATCAAGGTTGAATCTGGGCGGGTGCGGGTAGAAGACGCGCAAGGCCAGCCGCCGAATATCCCGTTCTGGATAGGCGAGGCGCCCGGGCGTAGCGACGAGTTATCCGCAGCGGTGGCGCGACTGCGAGGGGAGGTTGATGAGCGTCTGGCGAAAGCTGAGTCTCGTAGGAGCCAGCTTGCTGGCGATGCTTTTACGCGGCCTGGGATCGCCAGCGAGCTGGCTCCTACAACGCCGGAAACTACCGAGGCCACATCAAAGCTGCAGCTTGCCATCGACTGGCTCACCGACACCCTTGGCCTGCCAGACGCCGCGGCGCGCCAGATCGTCGAGTACCTGGCGCGCGCCCGTTCCGCGCTGGGCGCGCTGCCGACGCAGCAGCGGTTGATCATGGAGCGCTTCTTCGACGAGTCCGGCGGCACCCAGCTGGTTATTCACTCGCCGTTCGGCAGCCGGATCAACCGTGCCTGGGGCCTGGCGCTGCGCAAGCGCTTCTGCCGCACCTTCAACTTCGAGCTCCAGGCCGCGGCGACCGAGGATGCGATCATCTTCTCGCTGTCCACCAGTCACAGCTTCCCGCTCGATGAGGTGTGGCGCTACCTACACCCTAACAGCGCCGAGGCGGTGCTGATCCAGGCACTGCTCGATGCGCCGTTGTTCGGGGTGCGCTGGCGTTGGAACGCGACTACCGCTCTGGCGCTGCCGCGGATGGCCGGCGGGCGCAAGGTGGCCCCGCAACTGCAGCGAATGAAGAGTGAAGATCTGCTTGCCACCGTGTTCCCGGACCAGGTCGCCTGCCTGGAGAACATCGTCGGCGAGCGGGAGGTGCCGGATCATCCGCTGGTTGCACAGACGCTCAATGACTGCCTGCACGAGGCCATGGACAGCGAAGGCTGGCTGGCGCTGTTGCGGCGCATCGAGGCGGGCCAAATCGAGCTGCTGGCGCGCGACCTGCCGACACCGTCGCCGCTGGCCATGGAAGTGCTGGGCGCGCGGCCGTACGCCTTTCTCGACGATGCACCACTGGAAGAGCGCCGAACCCAGGCCGTGCTCAATCGCCGCTGGACCGACCCTGAATCTTCCGACGACCTCGGTGCGCTGGACGCTGCGGCGATCGAGGCGGTGGGCGAGGAAGCCTGGCCCCAGGCACGCAATCCGGACGAGTTGCACGAAGCGCTGACGGGGCTCGGCTGCATCGCTGAAGTGGAAGTGCAGGCCGATCCCCAGTGGCTGGCCTGGCTGAGCGAACTGGCTCGTGGCGGGCGCGCAACGCGGATGCAGGTCGCGCAGGATCGCGCGCTCTGGTTACCCATCGAGCGTCTGGCGCTGTTGCAGTCGATCTATCCCAGCGCTCGTTGCGAGCCGGTCCTCAAACCGTTGCCCGGCTTCGATCAGAAATCGAGCGAAGACGACGCGTTGGTCGAGCTGATCCGCGCGCGCCTGACCGGCTTCGGCCCCTTGCCGGTACCGCTGATCGCTCGGCCGCTGGCCTTGCCGGCCTCGGCGGTTGCGCTGGCGCTGACGCGCCTGGAGTCCGAGGGCTATGTGTTACGCGGCCGCTTTACGCCTGGCGCACGTGAAGATGAGTGGTGCGAGCGGCACCTGCTGGCGCGTATCCATCGTTACACAGTCAAGCGCCTGCGCCGCGAAATCGAACCGGTCGAGCGCGCTGATTTCATGCGGTTTCTATTCGACTGGCAGCACCTATCCGAGGCCACGCGAATGCAGGGCCCCGAGGCGCTCGATACCGTGGTCGAGCAACTGGAAGGTTTCCAAGCCGCTGCGGGCGCTTGGGAAAGCGACCTGCTGCCTGCGCGCTTGAAGGATTACGGCGGCACTTGGCTCGATGAGTTATGTCGTTCCGGGCGCATCGTCTGGACGCGTCTGGCCGGGCGGATCAAAGCCAGCAGCGGGCCGGTGCGCGGCACGCCCATCGTGCTACTCCCGCGCCGGCAGCTGGCAGCCTGGTATGCACTGGCCAGCGAGGCGCCGCAGCCCGAGCTTTCTTCACGCGCGCAGCGGGTGTTCGAGACGTTGCAAGGGCAGGGTGCTTTGTTCTTCGACGAACTCCAGCAGGAGGCACGCCTGTTGCGCAGCGAACTGGAGGATGCTCTGGGTGAGCTGGTCGCGGTAGGGCTGGTCAATGCCGACAGCTTCGCCGGTCTGCGGGCGCTACTAGCGCCCGCTGTGAAGCGTTCACGCAGCACCCGACAGAGCCGCGGCGGCCCTTTCATCGGCGGCATGGCCGATGCCGGCCGTTGGGCGCTGGTGCGCAAAGGCACGCCAGCGCCGGTCGAGACCTCGGCGCGTCGGCCCGCACTCGACCCCGAAGCGCTGGAGCACATTGCGATGACCTTGCTGCGTCGCTACGGCGTGGTGTTTTGGCGATTGCTGGACCGGGAGGCGGATTGGCTGCCGCCCTGGAGGGATCTTCTGCGGGTCTACCATCGGCTCGAAGCGCGGGGAGACATTCGCGGCGGGCGTTTCGTGGCGGGCGTGCCGGGCGAACAGTTCGCCTTGCCCGAAGCGGTTGGCCTGCTGCGTGAGGTACGTAAGCGCCCGCTGGCCGGCGAGATGATTGCGGTTTCGGCAGTCGACCCGTTGAATCAGGTCGGCACGCTGCTACCTGGCGAGCGCGTACCCGCTATTGCAGGCAACCGCATCCTCTATCGTGACGGTGTACCCCTGGCGTTGCTGATTGCCGGAAAACCGGAGCTGCTCGCAGAGCTGGACGAAGACGACCAGCGAAAGGCCAGGCAGCTGCTGGCGGTGGCGCGGCGTTAGTACTGCACCGACTCCCATGGTGGGAAGGGTTGAACGTGCGAGATCGGTCGTTCGGTTGCATGTGATTGATCTCGATGGACAAGTACTGAAAAAACGTCCGGAGACGCAAACAAGAAGGCCGGCTGCGATCGCTCGCAGCCGGCCTTCTCGTACCGCGATAAACCTCAGCCGGCGACCAGCACGCGGATCGCCTCCAGACGCAGACCCGCCTTCTCCAGCATCGACAGGCCTTCCTCGCGCTGCTTGCGCACGGCTTCGATCTCGCTATCGCGCACGCTCGGGTTGACCGCTTGCAGTGCCGTCAGGCGCGTCAGCTCTTCGTCGAGGCTCGCCTTCAGCTTGCGCTGCGCTTCGGCGACGCGCTCGGTGTGGCGCGGGGTGACCTTGGCTTCCGCGTCGGCGATCTGCTTGGCCAGTACGTCGCGTTGGGCCTGGACGAACTTGTTGGCGCTTGCGCGAGGCACGCTTTCCAGCTGATCGGTCAGGGTTTCGAACGCGACTTTCGAAGCCAGGTCATTGCCGTTCGAATCCAGCAGGCAGCGCAGCGCCAAAGGCGGGAGGAAGCGATTGAGCTGCAGCGCACGCGGCGCCACCACTTCGCTGACATACAGCAGTTCCAGCAGCACGGTACCGGGCTTGAGTGCCTTGTTCTTGATCAGCGCGACCGCGGTGTTGCCCATGGAGCCGGACAGCACCAGGTCCATGCCGCCCTGCACCATGGGGTGTTCCCAGGTCAGGAACTGCATGTCTTCGCGGACCAGCGCCTGCTCACGGTCATAAGTAACGGTGACCGCCTCGTCGTCGCCGAGCGGGAAGCTGGCGTCGAGCATTTTTTCACTGGGGCGCAAGATCAGGGCGTTCTCGGAATGGTCTTCGCTGTCGATACCGAAGGCGTCGAACAGTTCTTCCATATAAATTGGAAGGGCGAACTGGTCGTCCTGCTCTTCGATGGCTTCGACCAGCGCCTTGCCTTGTTCGCCACCCCCGGAGTTGAGTTCTAGCAGGCGGTCGCGGCCGGCGTGCAGGTCGGCTTCCAGCCGCTGGCGCTCGGCGCTGGCCTCTTCGATGAGCTTCTGGAACTCGTCGTCGTCACCTTCTTCCAGCTGATTCAACAGGCGCGGCCCGAACTGATGCTGCAGGGCGTTGCCGGTGGGGCAGGTGTTGAGGAAGGCATTGAGCGCTTCGTGGTACCACTTGAACAGACGTTCCTGCGGGCTGGTTTCCAGATAGGGCACGTGCAGCTGAATGACATGTGCCTGACCGATCCGGTCGAGACGGCCGATGCGCTGCTCGAGCAAATCCGGGTGCGCCGGCAGATCGAACAGCACCAGATGGTGGGCGAACTGGAAGTTACGGCCTTCACTGCCGATCTCGGAACAGATCAGCACCTGCGCGCCGAACTCTTCGTCGGCGAAGTAGGCGGCGGCGCGGTCGCGCTCGAGGATGCTCATGCCTTCATGGAATACGGTGGCGGGGATGCCGGAGCGCACGCGTAGCGCGTCCTCCAGATCCAGCGCAGTCTCGGCGTGGGCACAGATGACCAGCACCTTGAACTTCTTAAGCATTTTCAGCGTGTCGATCAGCCACTCGGCGCGCGGATCGAAGGTCCACCAGCGGTTCTGCGCGTCCGGCTCTTCCTGCTGGCTCTGGAAGCTGACTTCCGGATACAGCTCGGCGTGCTCACCCAACGGCAGCTCCAGGTACTCGGCGGGGCAGGGCAGCGGATAGGGATGTAGCTGACGCTCAGGGAAACCGCGCACAGCGGCGCGGGTGTTGCGGAACAAGAGGCGGCCTGTGCCGTGGCGGTCGAGCAGCTCGCGGATCAGGCGGCTGCTGGCTTCGATGTCGCCATCGGTGGCCGCGGCAAGCAGCGCTTCACCTTCGGCGCCGAGGAAGTCATGGATGGTCTGGTGCGCTTCCTGCGACAGCCGGCCTTCGTCGAGCAGTTCCTGCACCGCGCGGGCGACCGGCTGATAGCTGGCGCTCTCGGCGCGGAAGGCTTCAAGGTCATGGAAACGATTCGAGTCGAGCAGACGCAGGCGAGCGAAGTGGCTTTCCTGGCCGAGCTGTTCGGGCGTTGCGGTCAGCAGCAGAACGCCTGGTATGACTTCAGAGAGCTGTTCGACCAGCTTGTATTCGGCACTGGCGTTTTCCGGGTGCCAGACCAGGTGATGCGCTTCGTCCACAACCAGCAGATCCCAGCCGGCGGCAAAGGCAGCGTCCTGAGCGCGCTCGTCATCCTTCAGCCATTCCAGCGAGACCAGTGCGAGCTGGGTGTCTTCGAAGGGGTTGCTGGCATCGCTCTCGATGAAACGCTCGTCATCGAACAGTGCGACCTCCAGATTAAAGCGGCGGCGCATTTCCACCAGCCACTGATGCTGAAGATTTTCCGGAACCAGGATCAACACGCGCTTGGCGCGGCCAGAGAGCAGCTGGCGATGGATCACAAGGCCGGCTTCGATGGTCTTGCCCAGGCCCACTTCGTCCGCGAGCAAAACGCGCGGAGCGATTCGGTCGGCGACTTCACGAGCAATATGCAGCTGGTGTGCAATGGGTTGCGCACGCACGCCGCCCAGGCCCCACAGCGAAGAAGTCAGCTGTTTGCTCTGGTTTTCCAGGGTGTGGTAACGCAGCTTGAACCAGTTCAGCGGGTCGATCTGCCCGGCGAACAGGCGATCACTGGCAAGGCGGAACTGGATAAAGTTCGACAGTTGGGTTTCCGGCAGCGTGCGGGCTTCGCTCTGTGCGGTCAGGCCGTGATAGACCAGCAGGCCATCGACATCGTCGACCTCGCGCACTGTCATCTTCCAGCCTTCGAAATGCGTGATCTCGTCGCCCGGAACAAAACGAACACGGGTCAGCGGGGCGCTGCGGGCGGCGTACTGGCGAGTCTCACCCGTTGCGGGATAGAGCACGGTGAGCATGCGGCCATCTTGCATGAGGATGGTTCCCAGACCGAGTTCCGCTTCGCTGTCGCTGATCCAGCGTTGCCCCGGTAGATACTGCTGCGCCATGCCCTGCCTCCCGCTGTAAAAAAGCCAGGTATATTAACGGAACACTGCCGATAGAGCGACGACAGATACCGCGCCAGTCAGTGTAGCGTTGCTGTTAAAGTCGACAGCAGGTTAAGCGTTCGGTTGGTTCAGGACTGCCCGAATGGCGCTTGATCTTGGCGTTGCTTTTGGAGAGCACAAATGCTGCCAGTTATTCCACCCGGTACAGTCCAGGTCACCGCGCAACAGGACGTGGTCAAGCCGAGACCTGATATCGCGCCGGTGACGCCCGTTCAGCCGAGCGCCAACGAAAGCTCGGTGGGCCTCGATCGTCGTCACCCGCAGGAAGCCGAGCAGATGCTTCGCGACGAGCAACGCAGGCGGCAGCGTCGTCGCGGCTATACCGCTCAGGAGCTGGCCGAAGGCGAGACCGCCGAAGAAGATCAGGCCGCCCTTGAAGAGCTTCCGCGACAGGGGTTATGGGTGGATGTCGAGGTTTGATCTGTCTGGGGCTGCCAACAGCGAGGTGATCGAACTGCCAGACGCGGATCTGCGCTATTTCCCGCAATGGGTCGATCCAGGCCTGGCGGACCAATGGCTGTCGCAGCTTTCAGCGCAGACGCCATGGTCTCAACCACAGATCAAACTCTATGGCCGCAGCATCGCCGTGCCGCGACTGGTCGCCTGGTATGGCGATGCTGACGCGCTCTACCAGTATTCAGGCCTCACTCACGAACCGCTTCCCTGGACGCCATTGCTGGCTGATATCCGCCAACAGGTGGAACGGCAGGTCGGCCAGTCATTGAACGGTGCGCTGCTCAATTTCTATCGCGACGGGCAAGATGCCATGGGCTGGCACAGCGATGACGAGCGAGAGCTGGGCCATCAGCCTTTAGTAGTCTCGCTCAATCTGGGCGCAACGCGGCGTTTCGATTTTCGTCGCAAGGGAACCAACAGGATTGCGCACTCCATCGCGCTCGAGCATGGATCGCTGCTGGTCATGAGCGGTCTCACGCAGCATCATTGGCAGCACCAGATCGCCAGAACACGAAAGGTCCGAGCACCGCGCCTCAACCTGACTTTCCGCCAGATCATCCGCGAGCCCATCCTATGAGCAGTGAAGAAACGCTGATCGACTTCAGCGCTGAACGTGAAAAGCGCATCCACGACATCAAGGAAAAGCGACTCGTCGAGATGCGCCAGGCCTTCGAGCAAGTGCTACCGCTGAGCAAGCCGAAGAAGAAGCCCAAGACCAAGCCGAAAAAGCGCTGACAGGTCTCTCTGACCGTCCGTTTCCAAGCCAGTGCAATAGCCGATCGCGTGGCTTCTGTTCCGCTGCATCCTTCTGACACCCCGTTTTTTTGATCCAGATCAGCTCCTGCGGAGCCTTTGTTCAAAGGCTCCGCAGCGATTGACGTCGGTCAATTTTTTTATCGGCGGAGAGGAAGACTATGCAGCCATCAGACAGCGAAACAGCTTTGGAGGTAGGAAATCATGTTCGTCGATAATGTGGTGCTCGCAGGGGTGGTCACGGTCGGCCTTATGGTCGCCTTCCTCGGCGGTTTCGGATATTTCATCTGGCGGGACGCGCATAAGAAGCGGTGATCCGGCTAGAGGCAAAGAGCACGCAAGGCATTTGGGCGACTTAGGTCGCCCTTTTTTTTGTCTGCGTTTCAGCGGCGGCGCTGGGGTCGCATGAACCGAGTGGCGGGTTCAGGGCGGGATATCGGTTCATTGGTGCACTGTGGCTTGGCGTCTTAGCGTGTGCTTGAGGCTGCTCCCCGGGGTACCGATGCGCCTCATGTCGCTGGGGCCAGTCAATTGCCGAAGGGCGACAATCAGACGCCCTGGTGCGTGGGCCTCCCTGCATAGTTCAGCAGCCGTCAAACGATGGGCTTGTGCGGCGGAAGGCTCTAGCGATCTTCGTTGACTCAGCCAATTGTGACCGGGGGCAGGGCTTTGATTTCGACGGTCTGTGCCTTGCGGGGGGCGAGAATTTCGGCCTCGCCGTCAACGACCATCTCGTCGCGCTGGTTGAATACCTGAGTGGCGATGCGGACGCGAAATTTTGGCAGCTTCTCGAGAATTTCCAGGCGCACGGTCAGCGTATCGCCCAGCTTGACGGGAAGAACGAAACGCATCGTCTGCCCAATATAGATAGTGCCGGGCCCTGGCAACTCGCACGCCACGGCTGCGCTGATCAGTGCGCCGCTGAACATGCCATGGGCGATGCGCTCACGGAAGATCGTCGAGGCGGCGAATTCGGCATCCAGGTGGACCGGGTTGTGGTCGCCTGACATTGCGGCGAACAATTGAATGTCGCGTTCTTCTACGGTCTTGCTGTAGGTGGCCTTTTGGCCCACTTCCAGGTCAGCGTAGGGGGTATTGCTCAATGTGCTCATGCGTAAACCTCAGAATACGGAAACGGACGGTAGGGCCGGCCTCGACAGAAGCCGCGGCAGGAAATGGCGGGCGCGCCGGTGCGGGCGCTTGGGTGGCAGCATTCTAGAGGTCTGCGGCGGGGTTGTCCTGTTCCAGGGCAGGGTTAGCGCAGTGGCTGGAGATTCACATCACTGATTACACCCGCCTCGCTATTGCGCGGCACAGCGGAGCTGTTAAGTTCGCCACAGCCCGCCGCGAGTGGGCCAGACACTCTCAGGTATAGAGGCCAATAACAATGCAACCTGACTTCTGGAATGACAAACGCCCCGCTGGTGTGCCCAACGACGTGGACCTGGGCGGCTTTCGCTCGGTGGTGGAGGTATTCGAGCGCTCCTGCAAGACTCACGCAGACCGTCCCGCTTTCAGCAATATGGGTGTGACGCTGACCTATGCGGACCTGGAACGTTACTCGGCGGCTTTCGCGGCCTGGCTACAAAATCACACCGACCTGCAGCCCGGTGACCGCATCGCAGTGCAGATGCCCAACCTGCTGCAATACCCCATCGCTGTGTTCGGTGCGTTGCGCGCCGGGCTTATCGTGGTCAATACCAACCCGCTGTATACCGCGCGGGAGATGCGCCACCAGTTCAAGGATTCCGGTGCGCGGGCACTGGTGTACCTGAATACCTTCGGGAAGCTCGTGCAGGAGGTTGTACCCGACACCAGTATCGAGGTCCTCATCGAGGCGCGTATCGGCGACATGCTGCCTTCGCTCAAGGGGCTGCTCGTCAACGCTGCAGTCAAGCATGTTAAGAAGATGGTGCCGGCTTACAGCCTGCCGCAGTCCGTGTCGTTCAAGCACGTGCTGCGTGATGGCGGGCGGCATGGCCTCAAGCCGGTTGCGCTGACGCTGGACGATATTGCAGTCCTGCAATACACCGGCGGCACGACTGGCGTGGCCAAAGGCGCCATGCTGACCCATGGCAACCTGGTGGCGAATATGCAGCAGGTTCACGCCAACATGCAGCAGCTGGACGAGCAAGGGCATACGATCATCAAGGAAGGGCAGGAAATCATGATCGCGCCGCTGCCGCTGTACCACATCTACGCCTTCACAGTTAACTGCATGTGCATGATGGTGACCGGCAACCATAACGTGTTGATCACCAATCCTCGCGACATTGATGGTTTCGTCAAAGAGCTGCAGAAGTGGGAGTTCACGGCCTTCCTCGGGCTGAATACCTTGTTCGTCGCGCTCATGTCGCATCCTGAATTCAAGAAAATCAACTTCGCCTCGCTCAAGGGCACCAACTCAGGCGGCACGGCGCTCGTTTCTGCGGTAGCCGAGCGCTGGAAGGGCATGACCGGCGTCACTGTGACCGAAGGCTATGGCTTGACCGAAACTTCACCTGTGGTCTGCGCGAATCCTCATGGTGAACATTCACGTCTGGGAACCGTCGGCCTGCCGGTGCCGGGCACGACGTTGAAAGTGATCGACGATGACGGCAGCGAGCTCCCCCTCGGCGAGCGCGGTGAGCTCTGCGTCAAAGGTCCGCAGGTTATGAGGGGCTACTGGCAACGCCCAGACGCGACTGCCGAGGTGCTGGATGCTGAGGGGTGGCTTAAAACTGGTGATGTCGCGGTGATTGATGCTGATGGCTTCGTCCGCATCGTTGATCGCAAGAAGGACCTGATTATTGTGTCCGGCTTCAACGTCTACCCCAACGAGATCGAGGACGTGGTCATGGCGCACCCGAAGGTGGCTGCCTGCGCAGCGATCGGCGTGCCCGACGAGAAGTCCGGTGAAGCCGTGAAGTTGTTCGCTGTGCGCAGCGACGCCAGCCTGACCGTCGATGAGCTGAAGGCGTATTGCAGGGAAAACTTCACGGGCTACAAGGTGCCCCGACACGTGGTCTTCCGAGATTCTCTTCCGATGACACCTGTGGGCAAGATTCTTCGCCGGGAATTGCGCGATCAGACTTGAACCGAGCGACGCCTGATGACGCTCTAGAAGTGACCGGCTAATCCAGCTCGGTCACTTTGTGTCCTTTCCGAGCTGGCCGGACACTGTTCGGCCAGTTTCAAAACTGCTAACCTCCAGTCCACTTTTTGGCGGGAACTTCCGTACAAAAATTAACAAAACACAACAAAACAGCTGCTATATGCAGTAAAGCTGTCGCTTAGGAGTGGGGTTTCATGACCGATAACTTCTGGAAGGATAAGTATCCTGTCGGGGTCAAGAGCGAGATCAATCCCGATGAGTACCAGAACATTCAGGCTGTGCTCAAACAGTCCTGTGAGCAATTCGCAGACAAGCCGGCCTTCAGCAACCTCGGCAAGACCCTGACCTACGGTGAGCTGTACAAACTGTCCGGTGAGTTCGCAGCCTATCTCCAGCAGAACACCGATCTGCAGCCCGGCGATCGCATCGCGGTCCAGCTTCCCAACGTTCTCCAGTACCCCATTGTCGTGTTCGGCGCCATGCGCGCTGGTCTTATCGTGGTTAATACCAACCCGCTCTACACGGCGCGGGAGATGGAGCACCAGTTCAATGATTCCGGCGCCAAGGGATTAGTCTGCCTGGCCAACATGGCCCATCTAGCAGAAGAGGTGCTGCCGAAAACCGGCATCCGCCACGTGGTGGTGACCGAAGTTGGCGACATGCTGCCGACCGTCAAACGTATGCTGGTCAATGCTGTGGTCAAGCATGTGAAGAAGATGGTGCCGGCTTACAACCTGCCCAAGGCGGTCAAGTTCACCGATGCCATGGCGCTGGGTCGCGGCAAGGCGCCGCGCGAAGCCAATCCGGCCAGTGATGACGTGGCGGTTCTGCAATACACCGGTGGTACTACAGGCGTAGCCAAGGGAGCGATGCTGAGCCACCGCAACATCGTCGCCAACATGCTGCAGTGCCGCGCGTTGATGGGCTCCGAGCTGGGTAATGGTTGCGAAACCATGGTTGCGCCGTTGCCGCTGTATCACATCTATGCCTTCACCTTTCACTGCATGACCATGATGCTGATCGGCGCGCATAACGTGCTGATCACCAACCCGCGCGATCTGCCGACCTTCGTCAAGGATCTGGGCAAGTACCGCTTCACAGGTTTTGTCGGGCTCAACACCCTGTTCGTGGCGCTGTGCAACAACGAAGACTTCCGCAAGCTGGATTTCTCTTCACTGAAAGCCACGTTCTCCGGTGGTATGGCCCTTCAGTTGGCCGCTGCCGAGCGCTGGCAGCAAGTCACAGGGTGTGAGATCTGCGAGGGCTTCGGCATGACCGAGACCAGCCCAGTGGTTTCGGTCAATCCGTTCGGCGGCATCCAGATCGGCACCATCGGCATCCCGATGCCGTCGACCTTGTGCAAAGTGATCGACGATGAGGGTAACGACCTGCCGATGGGCGCAATCGGCGAACTCTGCGTCAAGGGTCCTCAGGTGATGAAGGGATACTGGCAGCGCCAGGATGCCACTGATGAAATCCTGGATGCTGACGGTTGGTTGAAGACAGGTGACATCGGCATCATCCAGGACGACGGCTACATGCGCATCGTCGACCGTAAGAAAGACATGATTCTGGTCTCCGGATTCAACGTCTATCCCAACGAACTGGAAGACGTGCTCGCGACCCTACCCGGTGTGCTGCAGTGTGCTGCTATCGGTGTACCGGACGAACGAGCAGGCGAGGCGATCAAGCTGTTTGTGGTGGTCAAGCCGGGCGAAAGTCTGACCAAGGAGCAGGTCATGCAGCACATGCATGACAACGTTACCGGCTACAAGCGACCCAAAACCGTCGAATTCCGCGACAGCTTGCCGACCACCAACGTGGGCAAGATCCTGCGCCGCGAATTGCGTGACGAAGAGCTGAAGAAGCTCGGAAAGAAATAACCGTAGTGGTACACAAAAGCCCCGCCTTGGCGGGGCTTTTGCGTTTCTGTCCGGCTGCTTTTAGTCCCTGCTGAAGGGCTTCAACTCCTTTACATGCGACCTTTGGCTGCTGTCTGGCGCGCCTGTTACTTGTCACAATGCCGGTATTAATCCATGTAAATAGTGGGGTCAAGTCGATGATTTCCAACCTTCGATTACGAGTGAAGTTGCTGCTGCTGGGGTTGGTGCCGACGCTCATGTTGGCCGTGGTGCTGAGTAGCATCGCAGTCTATGAACTGAACGACCTAGCAAGGCAGCAGGAGAGCAACGCTCGGGAAAGCCTTACGCGGGATCGCCGCGCCGAGCTCAAGCATTACGTGGAAGTGGCGCGCAATGCAGTTGGTGCGCTCTACGACCGTTCTGCCGACGGTGACATGGCCGCGAGAGCCGAGGCAGTCAGGCTTCTCGAAGCACTCTCATATGGCACCGATGGTTATTTCTGGGGCTACGACGACCAGGCGGTGAGAGTTTTTCAGGGCGACACACGTGAAAAGATCGGCGAGAGCTTTTCTGGATACCAGGACCCCAATGGTGTCTATGCGATTCGCGAGCTGGTTAAGGCTGGTCAGGACGGCACACATTTCGTCGACTACAGCTTTGAAATGCCGGATAGCAAGGCAGTGGTGCCAAAGATCGGCTATGCCGAATACCTTCCTAAGTGGAAGCTTGCGTTCGGCACCTCGTTAAACCTTGATGGGGTCGAGCGGGACGTGCAGGCGGCGCGCATGGCGTTTCAACAACGCATCGATCGTATGACGACCATCATGCTCGGCTCAGCTGCCGTACTGCTGGTGTTGATCGCGGGGCTGGCGCTGTTCCTGAGCAATGCCATCCTGAGACCGCTGCTGTTGGTCAAGCGCAATCTAGATGACATGGCCGCCGGAGACGGCGATCTGACCCATCGGTTGCCGGTCACGAGCCGTGATGAGCTTGGCGAGCTGGCCGGATCTTTCAATCGTTTCGTTGAGAAGATCCACATCCTGGTACAACAGGTTGCAGGTACTACTACCGAACTGACCGGTCTGGTCGGTGCGGTTGCCAGCCAGGCGCAGCGTTCTGAGCAAGCCATGGCTGATCAGCGGCATGAGACCGATCAGGTGGCTACAGCGATCAACGAGATGTCGGCTGCCGCACACGAAGTGGCGATGAGCGCGCAGCGGGCGGCGGAAGCGGCGCAAGAGACCGACCAGCAAGGCCTGGCGGCCAAGCAGGTGGTTGACCGCAGCATCGAGCAGATTCATGAGTTGGTGGGTGAACTGCGGGACAGTGGCTCTTCGCTCGAAGGGCTCCAGCGGGACGTGCAGGGCATTGTCGGTGTGCTGGATGTAATTCGTGCGATTGCCGAGCAGACCAACTTGCTAGCCCTGAACGCGGCGATCGAAGCGGCCCGCGCCGGGGAAGCTGGCCGAGGCTTCGCCGTGGTCGCAGACGAGGTGCGGGCCCTTGCCAGTCGTACCCAACAGAGCACTGGCGAGATCCAGAACATGATCGACCGGCTGCAGAGCGCCACCTCGCATACCGTAGGCACCATGCGGCGCGCTGGCGAGAAGGGCGAGGCCACACGTGAGCAGGCCAATCAGGCAGGCGAATCGCTGGATGCAATCGCTGCGCTGATCGGCACCATCAACTCGATGAACGCTCAGATCGCCAGCGCCGCAGAAGAACAAACCGCGGTAGCCGAGGAAATCAACCGCAGCGTTCACCACATCGCCGATGCGGTCGATGGTGTTGCCAACGATGCCGCCGAGGGCGCTAAGACCGCACGTGAACTCGATGGGTTGGGCGCACGCCTTCAAGGATTGGTCGGGCAGTTCCGCGTTTGACCTGTTGCACATTTGAACGCAGCGCGGGCAAGTCCCGCTGCGGTTCCATTGATCCTTATGCACGTCCCTTCCAAGCGCTGGCGTGGTCCGCGCGAAGTACATCGAGACAGGTTCCGGCGAGGCGACGGATGGTGCTGCCGTCCGGCTGGAGAGCGAGAACCGGAACGTAACCGTTCCGGTCTAGTCCCCTATGGCCGCGTCCGCTTAAAGCCGTAGGGGACGATGGCGCATGCCATTTTGCGGCCTGCCCATCAATCTCGTTGCAAGGATGAGTTACCCATGCAAAAGAAAAACAATGCACGTCGGGTAGTTGCTTCTTTCGCTTTACTAGCTTCCACCGCAGCCTTGGCTGCACCCACAGCAGAAATTCCTGCGTTTGACGATTACTGGAGTCCGGGCAAGCCCGACTCAAGGGTTTGTCGCACACCGCTGCTGGTCGGCACGCCGCTTGGTCTGCCGCGCTGTATGCAGGCCAGTAACATCATGACGCACCTGCAGAACCTGCAGGACATCGCCTCCCTGAACAACGGCAATCGCGCGTCTGGTCAGCCTGGTTATCAGGCGTCGGTCGACTACGTGCGGACCACACTCGAACGCGCCGGTTATCGCGTAAGGGTGCAGAGCTTTCCCTTCCTCGCGTTCTACCCGGAAGGGCCAGGCTCACTCGCTGCGGTAGCGCCCCAAACCGTGCAGTACACCTGGGAGGAAGACTTCACCTATGCCGATCAGACCGACCCCGGGACCGTGACCGCCCCGGTCGTTCCGGTCGACCTTGCCCTCGGCCTGGGCAACACCTCCACCAGCGGGTGCGAGCCGGAAGATTTTGCAGGCTTCCCTGCCGGCGCCATTGCCCTGATGCAGCGCGGCGCCTGTGCGTTTGGCCAGAAGGCAACCAATGCAGCAGCGGCCGGGGCAGCAGGAGCAATCATCTTCAATCAGGGAGATACCGAGGACCGTAAGGGGCTCTTGGTTGCCACCTTGGGTGAAGACTACGACGGCGGCATCCCGGTGCTGTTTTCCACTTATCAAAACGGCGTGACCTGGGCTGGGACCGAGGGGCTGCAGCTGAGCATGAACGTCGACGTGGTACGCGAGCGGACCGAAACCTACAACGTGCTGGCCGAGACCCGTCGGGGCAATCCTGACAATGTAATCATGGTCGGTGCGCACCTGGATTCGGTGTTCGAAGGGGCCGGCATCAATGACAACGGTTCCGGCAGTGCTGCGCTGCTTGAAATGGCAACGCTGATGAGCAGGGCTTACCCGCTTAACAAGGTGCGCTTCGCCTGGTGGGGCGCCGAGGAATCGGGGCTGGTCGGCTCGACCTACTACGTCAACCAATTGCCGGAGGAGGAAAAGCAGCAGATCAAGGCTTACCTGAACGTCGACATGATCGGTTCGCCGAATTACGCGAACTTCATCTATGACGGCGACGGCTCGGACTTCGGTCTGCAAGGCCCACCCGGTTCGGGGGCTATCGAGCGTCTGTTCCGCTCCTACTTCCAGCTGCGCAACGCGCCGTCCGAAGGCACTGAGATCGACTTCCGCTCCGACTATGCTCAGTTCTTCGATGACGGCATTGCGTTCGGTGGGCTGTTCACCGGTGCCGAAGACATCAAGAGCGTGGAGCAGGCCCAGCGCTATGGCGGTACCGCCGGGCTGGCATACGATCCGTGCTACCACTCCGAGTGTGACGACCTCAGCAATATCTCCACCGAGGCGTTGGAGTTGCACGGCGATGCGTTGGCCTTCACCACCAGCTGGTTGTCGCTGTCGACCAAGGTGATCGATGACGAGATAGCCGCAGCGGCTGAGCAGAGCATCGGCACGATGCGCATTCAGCAAGTGCAGGAGAAATCTCGCTGGGGCCACTGGATCCGTTAACCACCTGAAATCCGCGCCGGTCAGCCGGCGCGGTCTTTCAATCAGACCCTTTCCCTACGGCCAGCCGGCCAAATCTGCGACAATCGCGGCCTTCACGCTATCGCTTACGGCTGTCCATGACCGACGCAACGCCCGCCTTTGATCAACTCCTGAAAAACCTCGACCAGGCGATGTACGCCGATCGCCATCGCTTGCGGCGTCAGCTGCATGACCTGCGCAAGAAAGTTGGCGATGCACCGCTCGAAGACGAGCGCCTCGCCCAGTGGCTTGAACGTTTCCACGCCTCTGCCGCCAAGGCCGCTGCGCGGCGGCAGAGCGTGCCGACCATGCGCTACGACGACAGCCTGCCGATTGCCGCCAAGCGCGAGGAGATCAAGGCTGCGTTGGAAAAGCACCAGGTGTTGGTGATTGCTGGGGAAACGGGTTCTGGCAAGACCACCCAGTTGCCGAAGATCTGCCTGGAAATCGGACGTGGTGTACACGGGCTGATCGGTCATACCCAGCCGCGTCGACTGGCTGCACGCAGCGTCGCGACGCGGGTAGCCGAGGAAATCGGTACGCCACTGGGTGAGCTGGTGGGTTATCAGGTCCGCTTCGAGGACCAGAGCAAAGACAGCTCGCTGATCAAGCTGATGACCGACGGCATCCTGCTGGCCGAAACCCAGCACGACCGTTTCCTTGAGCGCTACGACACCATCATTGTCGACGAGGCCCACGAACGCAGCCTCAACATCGATTTCCTGCTCGGCTACCTCAAGACCTTGCTGCCACGGCGGCCGGATCTCAAGGTCATCATCACCTCGGCGACCATCGATCTGCAGCGCTTCAGCGAGCACTTTAATGGCGCGCCCATCGTCGAGGTGTCCGGCCGAACCTTCCCGGTCGAAACCTGGTATCGCCCGCTGGCTGCAGAGACTGACGAGGACGGCAACCGGGTCGAGGACGATCTTACTGTCGACCAAGGCATTCTGGCGTCGCTGGACGAAATCGAGGCGCATGAAAAAAGCGTCGGCCAGCGCCCCGGCGACGTGCTGGTATTCCTGCCGGGCGAGCGGGAGATTCGTGACGCCGCCGAGGTACTGCGCAAGGCGAACCTACGTTTCACCGAGGTACTACCTCTGTATGCGCGGCTGACGCCGGCCGACCAGCAGAAGATTTTCCGCCCCGCGGCCGGTCGCAAGATCGTGCTTGCAACCAACGTGGCTGAGACGTCATTGACCGTGCCCGGTATCCGCTACGTGATCGATTCGGGCACGGCGCGCATCAGCCGCTACAGCTATCGCGCAAAAGTGCAGCGTCTGCCCATCGAGGCTGTGTCCCAGGCCAGCGCCAACCAGCGCAAAGGCCGTTGTGGGCGGGTCGAGCCGGGCATCTGCATTCGCCTCTACAGCGAGGAGGATTTCCTCGGCCGGCCCGAATTCACCGATCCGGAGATCCTGCGCACCAACCTCGCGGCGGTCATCCTGCAGATGCTGCATCTGCGCCTTGGCCAGATCGAGGATTTCCCCTTCATCGAGCCGCCGGATGGCAGGGCGATCAGCGATGGCTTCAACCTGTTGCAGGAACTGTCAGCGGTCAATCGCGAAAACCAGCTGACACCGCTGGGCCGACAGCTGGCGCGTTTGCCCATCGACCCGCGCCTGGGCCGCATGCTGCTTGAAGCAGCGCAGCTGGGCAGCATGGCCGAGGTGCTGATCGTCGCCAGCGCGCTGTCGGTGCAGGACGTACGCGAGCGCCCGGCCGATCGCCAGCAACAGGCTGATCAGGCTCATGCGCAGTGGAAAGATCCGGATTCGGACTTCGCCGCGCTGATCAATATCTGGCGCGGCTTCGAGGAACAGCGTCAGGCGCTGGGTTCCAATCCGTTGCGCACCTGGTGCCGGAAGAATTTCCTCAACTATCTCCGCCTTCGTGAGTGGCGTGATGCGCATCGGCAACTGACGCTTATCGTGCGGGAGTTGAAGCTCAACGATAACGCGAACAACCGTAGGAGCCAGCTTGCTGGCGATCAGGCCATCGCTGATAAGGATCGCCAGCAATCGGGCTTCCACAAGGATGACGGCAAAGGCGCCTCTGCCGATCAGATAGCCCTGACCAAGGACAAGAAGGTTAACGTCAAGCTGGCCGAGCAAGCCGAAGCCAACGAGGCTGCGCAGAAGGCCAAAAGTTACGCGGCCGTCCATAAGGCGATCCTGTCCGGCCTGCTCAGCCAGGTCGGGCACAAGACCGAGGAGGGCGACTTTCTCGGCGCGCGGCAACGGCGCTTCTGGGTGCACCCGTCCAGCGTTATCGGGCGCAAGAAGCCCAACTGGATCATGGCGGCGGAACTGGTCGAAACCACCAAGCTATTCGCCCGCATGGTGGCGAAGATCGAGCCGGACTGGATCGAGCCGCTGGCCAAGCACCTGGTCAAGACCAACCACTTCGAGCCGCACTGGGAGAAGAAGCGCGGCCAGGTGGTGGCCTTCGAGCAGGTCACCCTGTACGGCATGATCGTGGTGGCGCGGCGCCCGGTGCATTTCGGGCCTATCGACCCGCCTGCCGCACGGGAGCTGTTCATTCGCGAAGGCCTGGTGCGCGGGGAGATGCACAGTCGCGCCAGGGCACTCACCGCCAACCGCGAGCTGCTGGAGCTGTTCGACGAGCTGGAAGCCAAGGCGCGGCGACGCGACATCATTGCCGATGAAGACACGCTGTTCGCCTACTACGACGCTCGCGTGCCGCAGGACATCTACCAGACCGCCAGTTTCGAAAGCTGGTACAAGCGCGAGAGTGTCAACGATCCGCAGCTGCTGATCATGCGCGACGAAGACGTGCTGGCGCGTGATGCCAGCGAAGTCACGGCGGCGATGTATCCGGATCATCTGCGCATCGGCGAGCTGCAACTGCCGCTGGAGTACCATTTCGAACCCAACCATCCGCGCGACGGCGTGACTCTGCGTGTTCCGGCGCCATTGCTGCCGCAGTTGCGCAGCGAACGGCTGGACTGGCTGGTGCCAGGGCTAATCGAGGCAAAGGCGGTGGCGCTGGTGCGCAACCTGCCGAAAGCAATCCGCAAGAACTTCGTGCCGGTGCCCGACTTCGTCAAGGCGGCACTCTCGAAAGTCAGCTTTGCGGAGGGCGCGCTGCCTGAGGCGCTGGGTCGCGAGCTGCTGCGCATGACCGGCGCACGGGTTCCGGACGAGGCCTGGAGCGAAGCCGCAGCGGGCCTGGAAAGTCATCTGAAAATGAACATCGAGGTTGTCGACGCACGCGGCAAGTTTCTCGGCGAAGGGCGTGATCTTGCCGAACTGACTGCGCGTTTCAACGAGGCGAGCCAGGCCGCACTGGCGCCCCCGCAGCAAAAGGCTGAACAGAAACCGGTGGAGGCCAAGGGCTTCGCCCAGGTGGCGGAAAAAGCCCAGGCGAAAATGGCGGGGCTGTCCATGACCGTCTACCCGGCACTGGTGGAAGAGGGCGGGGTGGTCAAAGAAGGCCGCTTCCCGACCCAGGCCGAAGCCGACTATCAGCACCGCCGCGCCCTGCAACGACTGCTGCTGCAGCAACTGGCCGAACCGGCCAAGTACTTGCGCAACAAGCTGCCGGGACTGACCGAGCTGGCGTTGCTGTACCGCGACATGGGCAAGATCGATGCGCTGGTCGAGGACATCCTTCTGGCCAGCCTCGACAGCTGCATCCTCGACGGCGAAGCGCAACTGCCACGCGATGGTGCTGCGCTTGCGTCATTGGCGGAACGCAAGCGTGGCGACTGGGCGTCCCATGCTGAACGTCTGGCCCGCCTGACGCTGGACATCCTCAAGATCTGGCATGGCCTGCAGAAGCGCTTCAAGGGCAAGATCGACTTGGCCCAGGCGGTTGCGCTCAACGACATCAAGGCGCAGCTGGGCAATCTGGTCTATTCCGGCTTCGTTCGCGAAACACCGGGCGAATGGCTCAAGGAATACCCGCGCTATCTCAAAGCCGTCGAACAGCGCTTTGAGAAGATCGGCGCGCAGCTGCAGCGTGATCGGGTGTGGTCCGGCGAATTGGCTGGCTACTGGGAGCAGTACCAGGCGCGGTTGAAAAAGCATCAGCAGGAAGGCAAGCGCGATCCGGAACTGGTGCTGTACCGCTGGATGCTGGAGGAGTATCGCGTGTCGCTCTGGGCCCAGCAGCTGGGCACGAAGATGGCGGTATCGGACAAGCGCTTGAACAAGCAGTGGAGCCAGGTGGAGGCTTGACCGTAGAGCGTTGCAGTCGCGGCTGTTCTTTAGGCCGTCATTGTTTTTCAGGCGCACCCTAAGCAGCCCGCAACATTGCAAGCCGGACCAGTGCTGACGGTGGCATAGGCCGCTAATAAAACGAGGCGCTTATCAACAAGCGCCTCGCTTGTTTCGGGTATCCGAAGGGCGTTTAGAATCGGTAGTTAGCGCTCAGCTCAAGGGTGCGCGGCGCGCCAGAGGTAATCAGGTCGACCGAACCATGGGCCGAGGCGTAGTACTCCTTATCGAAGACGTTGAACAGGCGCAGTGCCGCATCCCATTGCTCTTGCTGATAGAACAGCGCTGCATCGAATGTGGTGTAGCCGGGTAACTCGGTTTCGTTATCCAGCGAGGTGTACCGGCTGCCGACGTAGTTGGCGCCCATGCCAACACGCCAGTCGGGAGTGAGTGAGCGCACCGCCCACAGGTTGGCGCTGTGGCGCGGTGTGAGCGTCGGCACCTGGCCCTCGTTGGCAATACCGTTGGTCTTGCTGTTCGATTTGGTGATCTCCGCATCCAGGAAGGCATAGCCACCATAGAGCTGCCAGTTGTCCGAGACCTGACCCATGAAGGTGGTTTCGAACCCGTCAGTGCGTTGCTCACCCGCCAGTACCAGCTTGGCCGGGTTGACTGGGTCGGTGGTCTTGATCTGAGTACGCTCCAGGCGGAATACCGCTGCGGTCAACGTGAGCTGATCCTGCAACAGGTTCCATTTAGCGCCGATCTCGTAGTTGGTGGTTTCCTCAGGCTCCAGTTCCACGTTGGCTGCGCTGACCTGGAACATTTCGCCTGAGGGCTGATAGGACTGGCTGACCGAAAGGTAGTAGGACTGCCTGTCATCCGGCTGCCAGACCAGACCCGCCCGCGGGCTCAGCGTGTAATCGGTACGCTCCAGCTCGGTCTTGCCGTTGAGGTCGTCGCGGAAGGTCTGGTCGAACTCGTCGTAACGCACGCCTAACAACGCTTTCCAGTGTGGCGACAGCTCGATCAGATCCTGGATGTAGAGGCCTGTAGTTTCCTGCGTATTGAGACCGTCGCCGGTCTTCCGGTTGGCCTGAGACGGCACCGGTTGTAGCGCATCGCCATAAACAGGCACCCTCGCTACATCATCCTGGTTGAAAAACTGCTGGTCCTTTTCTTGACGTCCGAACTCAACGCCGTAAAGCAATTGATGATTCATTCCAGCGAGGACCGCGTTCTGTTTCAGCTCGGTCTGGTTGAACCATCCATCCTCTTTACGCTGCACATTGCCGCGCTTGAGCTTGACCAGCAGGGTACCGTCCGGGGCAGTGACGAAGCGGTTGGCGTCGGTGTGAGCCAGGGTGTTGTTGCGGTCCAGGTCGTAATGGTAATAGCGGCTGGTATTGCTCAGCGTGAAGGCATCATTGATGCGGTAATCGATACCGGCAGTCAGCGAGAAGACTTCGCTGCGGGTGTAGTCCTGATCCGCGTCGACCGAACCGAAGCGTTTATCGCGGTCCACATCGACCGGGCGGCCGTTGAGTGCCGGAATGCCGAAGTCGATCAGACGCTTGTCGTACAGATATGACGCGCCGATGTTGATCTCCAGATCGTCGGAGAGCTGGAAGTAGGCAGACGGCGCCAGGGCCTTGCGTTCCAGAAAACCGTTTTCGCGGAAGGTGTCGCTGTCTTCCAGCGCGCCGGTTACACGAAACGCCTTGTTTTTCTGCTCCTGATCGGCCCAGCCGGCATCGAACTGAGTGCGCCGTTTTCCTTCGCTGTCGAAGCTGACACCCACTTCCTGCTCTGGCGTGAATGTAGGTTTTTTGGTCACGCTGTTGATCAGGCCGCCAGACGAGCCACGACCATAAAGTACTGCCGCCGGCCCCTTGAGCACCTCCACGCGCTCGATGTTCGACATGTCCCTGTAGTAAAGCGCGTCATCACGAATGCCATCGATGTACTGGTCGCCAATGGCGCTGAAGCCACGGATGGTGACCTGGTCGCGTTGCCCGTCGCCGTTGCTCAGGCCGATGCCCGGTACGTTCTTCAGCGCATCCTCGAGGGAGTCGGCGCCTTGGTCCCTGAGCACGCTCTGGGGAACCACATTGACTGACTGCGGAATATCGCGCAGCGGAGCGTCAATTTTCAGGGCAGTCCTGCTCTCTTCGGGCTTATAGCTCGCTTCTTCGCGGGCACCGGTTACTGCGGTGGCAGGAAGCTCAAGCGGGGAAGCGGATTGTGCGTAAACAGCCGGAGCTGCAAGCACGCTGAGCAGCGGCAATAGACGGGTTACATTTGATGGCACGGTGTCATCTCCAGTGGAAGAGGAGGCGACGATAGCGGTGTGTAAACTAAATGTAAATGATAGAGATTATCGTTAGTGGTTGTCGGTTGGCTTTACGCTCTCCGTTATAGTTTCCCGCCTCGCCCCTATGCTACGAGCCGCCTGGCCGGCTCACGGCTGCTTCTCGCGCATCTTTGCTAAGCCGTTCCACCCGTTGCAGCTGACCTTGCTTGTCCAGCCTGATCCGCAACAGATCTTCGGCCAAAATCAAGTTCGCGCTGAAATGCTCTGCTGCCTCCACGCGGATGTCGTTTATTGATAAGCCTCTGTTCGGTGCGCCTTGATACCGCGCGCTGAAGTGTGTTAGCACCAGATACGGCAGCTGGACCGACGCTGCGAATGCGGCGACCTGCGCGGCTGTGCTGTGGCCAAAATCAGCTTTACCGGCTTCGGCGATGGCCTGGGTATAGGTCGCTTCGTGGACCAGCAGTTGCGCGCCTTGGCAGGCCTCGCGTAGAAGTTCGGGCTGGTCGTTATCGCCCGCTATAACGACACGACGCGGTGCACGACTGAACACTAGATAGTGCTCGCTACGCAGCGTGCGTCCCTCATGTTCGATGTCATGGCCGCGCATCAGAGCGCCCCAGAGTGGGCCGCGCGGCACGCCGTCGCGGTCGAGCTTGTCGACATCGAGGCTAGGATCGGGACGGCTTTCCGTGAAGCTGTAACCCCAGCTCGGGACCCGATGGGAAAGGGCGGTGGCCTCGACGCGCATCTGCGAGCTGCACCAGCCGTCGAACGACTCGGTGGCGTGAAACCTCAGTTCGTAGGGTAGCCAGCTCTGGCTCATGTCCAGCGTGGCACGTACCCAGTCTTCGATCGCCCGCGGAGCGATGATATCCAGCGGCTCCTGGCGCCGTGCCATGCCGGCGCTGGCGAGCAAACCCGGCAAGCCGTAGCAGTGATCGCCGTGCACGTGGGTGATGAAAATGGCTCGCAAGCCATGCAGCGTCAGCGGCGTATGCAGCAATTGATGCTGGGTAGCTTCGCCACAATCGATCAGATACCAGCCTTTGCCGCTGTCCTCCAGCAGCGCTACGCCGCTGACATTGCGGGCCTTAGTCGGCGTGCCGGAAGAAGTGCCAAGGAAGATCAAGTCCATGGTAATGCTCGTGCCTAGTCGTCGCATCAGTATGGCGGCCGAGTGCCGGCTGATAAACCTACACCCGACCGGGGCACCTTGCCGGGTTCATATATCTTTTAGCTACTAAGAAAGCACGAACTTATATTAAGGATTGCTAGTTCGGACCGTTATGCTGCTGGCCTTTGACGCGGCCTGTGTGCCTTGAATCGGACGTTCGCATGGAATTCGGTGTAATCGGCTTTGTTGTAGCCGGCCTGCTGGTTGGCTTTATCGTTGGCATGACCGGTGTAGGCGGCGGCTCGCTGATGACGCCGATTCTGTTGTGGTTCGGCGTCAACCCGGCTGCGGCCGTGGGCACCGACCTGCTCTACGCAGCGATTACCAAAGCCGGCGGCGTCTGGGTACACCAGAAGAATCGCAATATCGACTGGAGCATTACCGGCTGGCTGGCGCTGGGCAGCGTGCCGGCCGCAGCGCTGACGCTGTGGCTGTTGAAAGGGCTGCACACGGACCAGGATGCGCTCAACGCGATCATCAAACACTCCCTTGGCATCGTGCTGGTACTCACGGCGCTGGCTGTGCTGTTCAAGAAGCAACTGCTCGCTGTGGCAGCTCGCTTGTCGGGCCCGACACCCAGGCTGTCGCAGCGCGGGTTGAACATCCTGACCGTAGCTGTGGGCGTTGTGCTTGGCGCAATGGTCACCCTGACTTCGATAGGCGCGGGTGCGCTGGGTACAGTGGCGCTGTTCTTCCTTTACCCCTTGCTCGCCACGCGCCGCCTGGTGGGGACTGAGATCGCCCATGCGGTGCCTTTGACGCTGGTAGCCGGGCTGGGTCACGCCAGCATGGGCAACATGGACTGGACCATCCTGAGCTACCTGCTGATAGGATCGTTGCCGGGCATTTATTTGGGCAGCAACCTGTCCGGCCGCGTGCCGGAAGCGGTGTTACGACCTTGCTTGGCAGTCATGTTGGCGATGATCGGCTATAAGCTAATCTGACCTATCGCTTTTTCGGGAGTGACACGCGCCGCGCAATTCTTGGCAGAGCATGCGCGGTTGGCGGTGCCCAGATACCATGACGAATGCAACGTTTCGCTTCTATGCCAGGTTGAACGCATTCCTTGCCGTCGAGCGTCGCGGGCAGGCGTTTCGCTGTTCCTGCGCCGAGTCGGCCACCACCAAGCACATGATCGAAGCGCTCGGCGTACCGCATATCGAGGTGGCGCTAGTCCTAGTCAATGGCGCGCCGGCTGGCCTCGACTGGCCAATCGAGGCGGGTGACCGAGTCGCCGTGTATCCCAAGTTCGAACAGTTGGATATCGGCTCCCTGACCGCCACTGAACCCTTGCCGCCGGGTCCGCCCCGCTTCGTGGCCGATGCCCACCTCGGAGGTCTGGCGCGGCTGCTGCGAATGGCTGGCTTCGACACCCTCTACGACAACAATTTTGAAGATGCGGCAATGGCAGAGCTGGCCAACCGTGAACGCCGGGCGCTGCTGACCCGCGACCGTGCGCTGCTGATGCATCGGTTGGTGCTGCACGGCTGCTACGTACATGCAATCAAACCTCAAGACCAGCTACGCGAACTGTACCAACGGTTCGATCTGGCCAGCCATGCCCGGCCCTTCAGCCTGTGTCTGAGCTGCAACGTACCACTGCATCCGGTGGACAAGGAGGCCATACTCGATCGTGTGCCGCCGCGGGTGCAGGCGCGCCATGAGCGTTTTTTGGGCTGCGATCAATGTGATCGGATTTTCTGGGAAGGCACGCACTGGCAGGACATGCGGGCCTTGCTCGATTCCCTGACGCTCGTTGACTAGCGCTCCTTTCGTATCGGTTAATGTTGTCCCCAATCCCTCAGGAGCCGACCATGCAGCGCCACACGATGTCCTATCTTACGCCGGCCATCCCTCTGCTCGTCTCAGGAGTTGCTTGCCTGGCGATTGGCCTTGCGTCGGAGACGAAAACCTTTCTATGGATGGCGCCCGGCTTTTTGGGGGCAGGCTTGGTGTTGATGCTGCTAGGCCTCCGCCGTCGAGGCCACTGACCTGATCAGGCCGTTGCTTGCGCGTTCAGTCCGCACGGCTCGCTGACTGGACAGGTAGATAGGGTCGGGTGAAAGCACCTGCCCATCCCGTACGGCTTGCAACCCCTTGTCCGTGGTCACAACCGTGAAGGCGTGATATCCGTCGTCGCGTCTTCAGCGCAGCGAACCAACGCACTGGGGAAATAGCACTACCGCCACGACGAGCGTACATAGCCAAATCGGCAACACGTCGGCAAAAGCCGAGGTAGCTTCCCCGGTTGAGTCCCCCGAAAGGCTCCACGGCATGGTCGGCAAAACTGTAACAATTAAAGGGTAAGGGCGTGGCCGGCGACCGCTAAGCCCCGGTGTGCTTGGGGAGTGGTGTGTTATCCACAAAAGCTGTGGATAACACTGTGAACATATATTGGATGACTTGCTCAAACGCCCATCTGGCGCGGCTCAGAACAGATCGACGAGTTTTTACTCATTATTTATAAAGCCTTTTTAATCAAAGACTTAGGTTTGTTTAGTCTGCCGCTTGCCACACCCTCGCGAGCAGATCCAACCCGACGACGTCTTATGTGCATAAAATTATCTGTCAACGGGTTTTTTAGATAATTTCGCTGCTATAAGACTGGACAAATCTGTTCGAATGAGTCGAGGGAATGGCTGCTTGCCACTAAGCGCAGTTGATCATCCAGGACACGCCGAAGCGGTCGATAAACATGCCGAAACGCTCGGCCCAGAAAGTTTTCCCCAGGGGCATTACGACCTGCCCGCCCTCCGAAAGCGCTGCGAATAGGCGTTCACTCTCGGCGATGCTTTCGGGGTGCAATGAGATCGAGCAACCCTTAATGCCTTCGTATGGTCCTCCGCCACAAGCGGGATCTTCCGGCATGGTATCCGACGCCATGAGCGAGAATTCGCCGAGGCTCAGACAGACATGCATGATTCGGTCGCGATGTTCCGCCGGGAAGTGACCAGCGTCAGGCGCTTGTGCAAAAGTCATCATTTCCAGTTCGCCGCCGAGTACCTGCTGATACAGCGTAAAGGCGTCACGTGCCTGACCGTCGAAGGTGAGGTAAGGGGTAATCTTCATTCGATTCTCCTAGTGCGGTTAGTGGTTGATTTGCGCGCGTAGGCGTTCTTCTTGCTCGCGTAATTCGGCGGTGAATTCCGCCCCGAAGTCCTCGGCTTCGAACACCTGTCGGATTTCGATTTCCGACTCACCGACGGCCGATACCGGGCAGCGCTTTACCCAATCGATGGCGTCCTGCAACGAAGCCGTCTGGAATAGCCAGAAACCTGCAATTAGCTCGCGGGTTTCGAGGAAGGGGCCATCCACGACCGAGCACTGGCCGCCGTCGAAACGCACCCGCGCACCTCGGCTGCTGGGGTGTAAGCCTTCGCCACCAAGTAGCACGCCCGCGTTGGCCAGGGTTTCGTTGTAACGGCCCATGGCTGCAAGAACATCCTCGCTGGGCATCTCGCCCGCTTCGGTTTGCGCGTTGGCCTTGATCATCACCATGAATCGCATCGCTTCGGTTCCTCTGTGAGTTAAGGACGGCCACGTCGGCGTCAACGCATCCGCTGGCACTGATCCCTAGTCGTTCCGAGCCCAGCCAAATCGACAACCAAACGTCTTTTTCTTCAGGGAGCGATTCTTCATTCAGCGATGAACCATGCCTGCGTGATACGTGGCGATACATTCCCTGCGCGACGGCTCTGGCCAGCCCAATGCGCGGGTGGCGGGCAGGAGCGATACGTCGACGAACCGATCGAAACCGGTTGCGCTCTCCCAAAGATCGGTGATGCGCCAGCCATGGGGTACGGCAGCACATGAGTGAAACAGGATGCCGGACGGCGGGCCACTCGATGCGAGCGTTGCACTGAGTGCGTCATAGCTTGCTGATCGACGGTCGGGAATTCCGGGGTGGTCAGATAGGGCATCGCGTGTTCTCTACGAATGTAGAAAGGCAGTTCGGCATCGGCGCGACTGGTCATGCGCAAAGCTAAGCAGATTATTTTTCAAACTCATTGCATCCAATCGTCTGCCTGACGGGTAGTACAGGTAGCGGCTGCTTGGCCGCCCAACCGATCACTACCCGGAGACACCAAAATGGACGCGAAAAAGATCCTCTGCCTGACCGGTCTGACACTGGCCATTGGCTGTTCTGTCAGCGCTTTCGCCCAGATGGACGTACCTGAAGCCGTGCGCGTACCGGACGGCCACAAGGTCGCCATGGAAACGGTCGGCGTCGGCCAAATCACCTATGAATGCCAAGCCAAGACCGACATGCCCGGCCAGATGGCCTGGGTCTTCATGGGGCCGAAGGCGGCGCTCAACGACCGCAGCGGTAAGCAGGTCGGCAAATACTACGGCCCACCTGCAACCTGGGAAGCGATGGACGGCTCCAAGGTGACCGGTACTCAGGTCGCCATTGCCCCGTCCAGCGACGGCAACATTCCTCATCAGCTGGTCAAGGCCAACCCGGCTGAAGGTAAGGGCGCCATGACAGGTGTCACCTACGTCCAGCGCGTCGCGACCAAGGGTGGCGTAGCACCGGCCAAAACATGCGCAGCGGCCAACGAGGGCGAGCGCCAGATCGTTGATTACCAGGCCGACTATCTGTTCTGGGCCAACAAGTGAGCAACGCGCAGTGGGTGAAAAGCCGCTCGATATGAGCGCTGATCGCCTCTATGCTCTGACTCCCCGGCCCGTATGCGTCGGGGGTGTCGATAACCAGCGGATGGCAGATACCGTGTCGCAACCCCCCTTGTTCGATTACGAAGCGGCCCTGCGCGCTTGCGCACGTGGCGAACGATCTGCATTGCAGCAGCTTTACGAGCAGGAAAGCCCGCGACTGCTCGGCGTCGTTCAGCGCATCGTGCGAGATGTGGCCCTGGCCGAAGACATCGTTCACGACGCCTTCATCCGCATCTGGAACAAGGCCGGTACTTACGACCAGGCGCGTGGCTCGGCTCGCGGCTGGATCTTCAGCCTGACCCGCCATCTGGCGCTCAATGCCGTACGTAACAACGCTCGCCACGTCCAGATGGAACCGGACGAGGAGGGCGACATGGAGCACGCCGCCATCGACGGTTGGCAGGAACAAACCGACGCCTTCGATTGGCGGGTAAACCCCGGCAGGATCGAAGCCTGTCTCGAACAACTCGAACCGGTGCGTCGCAATTGCGTGTTTCACGCCTACGTCGACGGCTATTCGCATCAGGAAATCGCCCAGCGCCTGGGTGCGCCACTGGGCACGGTAAAAGCCTGGATTCGCCGCAGCCTGACCGCCCTTCGTGAGTGCATCGGATGAACAACGAACCCAAGGATCCGAACGAGGCCCTGCACGAACTCGCCGGCGAATATGTAATTGGAACCCTCTCTGCGGAAGACAGGGAAGCGGTCGAAAAGCGCCTTGCCGTGGAGCCTGAGTTGCAAGCAGCAGTCGATTACTGGGAAGCGCGGCTGCTCTGCCTGACCGATCTGGTCGAACCGCAAACGCCCTCGCCGCGCCTGTGGAATCGAATCGAGCGCAGCCTGGACGAGACGAGTCGCCAGGCCGCTCCGGCTGTACCCGCCCGCCCGAACAGCTGGTGGGAGAGCCTGGCGCTGTGGCGTGGTTTTGCTGCAGCCGGCATGGCCGCCACGCTGGTGCTCGGGGTCGTGTTACTGACACGCCTGTCGCCCACGCCGTCGCCGACCTGGCTCGTTGTGCTCGCCACCCCGCAGGACCTTTCACCGGGTTGGGTCGTGCAGGCCAGCAATCAAACACGTGAAATCGAACTGATACCGCTGGGCGTTACCGAACTGCCGCCGGACAAGGCCCTGCAACTCTGGACCAAGGCCGAAGGTTGGCAGGCGCCGGTGTCCCTCGGCTTGGTCAAGCCGGGTGAGCCGGTAAGGATTCGCCTCGACGATTTGCCGCCGTTGCAGCCCAACCAGCTATTCGAATTGACGCTGGAACAGCCGACCGGCTCGCCAACCGGGCTGCCGACCGGGCCGATCCAGTTCATCGGACGTGCGGCCAAGGTCATTTGAAGACGGGGCGCAACAGGCTGCGCCCCATCTGATCAGCGCTTTGCTTTCTCCATGAGATGGTCGGCCAGCGCCTGATAGGCCGGCAGCGAAGTGGGGTCATTGTCCGCATTCTTCGCCGAGGGGTGGGAGGCGAATCGGGCAATCACCATTTCGGCTGTCGGGTCTATGTAGAGGGTTTGCCCGTGCACACCGCGAGCGGCGAAAGCGCCATTGGCGTTGTGCAGCACCCACCACATCGCCCGATAGCTGCCGCCTGGTAGCGTCTTGTATCCGGCTTTGACAAACACCTGCTTATCGCCCCCGGTGCGAATGGTCCGAACGACTTCTGCAGGGAACAATTGCGCTCCGTCGTGTTGCCCCTCATCGAGCATCAACTGCCCGAGCCTGGCCATGTCCCGAAGGCCGGCGCTCAGACCACCACCGGCAAACGGTGTACCCAGTGCATCCACGGTGTAGTAAGCGTCCTGCTCGGTGCCCAGGTGCTGCCAGAGCCGTTCGGAGACCAGTTCGCTGACCGCCTTGCCGGACACGCGGGCGATGATCCAACCCAGTGCATCACTGTTGACGGTCCGATAGCCGAACGCCTCACCGTGGGTACCGCGCTTGGCGACGGTCTGCAGGTACTGGTAATAACCGACCGGCCCTTTGTAGTCGGCAGGCTTGGGCAATGGGTTCGCCGCCGCGCTGTAACTCCAGATCTGGGCGTTGGGATCGGCATAGTCCTCGCTGAAGTCGAGCGCCGTGGTCATGTCCATGACCTGCCGTACGGTGGCATCACCGAAAGCGCTGGAGGCCAACTCGGGAACCAGATTTGCCACCATGGCCTGATCATCGAGCGTGCCTTCTGCAACCAGTATCTCGGCCAGCAGGCCGGTCAGGGACTTGGTCATCGACATCGCGGCGTGCTTGCGCTGCTCGTTGAGGCAGCCGGCGTAGCGTTCGTACACCACACGGCCCTGGTGCAGCACGATGATGCCGTCGGTGTAGTTCGCTGCCAGTGATTGTTCCCACGTCATCGGCTCGCGGGTGCCGAGGGGGATAAACCTGACGGCATCGATGCTGCTGTCGAGCGATTGGCGTAACGGCGCCGGTGCATCCAGGCCTCGGCTGACGGCCTCGGTAGGCAGCAGCTCGCGGATATGGCACACGGTCCAGCGAAGCTTGGGAAAGCTGAAGTAGTTCGAATCCGGCTGGCCGATCAGTTTTTCAGCAGGAGGCGGAAAGCCCTGCATCCAGCCCAACTTGACCGGGTCGGACTCCGCAGCCGTCAGCTGTGCTTGAGCGCTCGTGCACAGGCTGGCCAGACAGATCGCGGCCACTAGACGCCTGGCCCAGCGTTCGTGACGCTGCATCGGTTCTCGACAGTGGGCATCCGGGGAGCGCGGTCTGAGTCGGAAGCTGTTGCCTGCCATACCGTCACCTCACGGTTTTGTTGTGGCGAGGTCAGCCAACAGCCGCCCCCGATAAGCGATCCACTCCGTCAACCCTAGTCCAGCGTCACCCGTGCGGTGGAATATTCAGCCCCTTGGCCACCGCTGGCCGGGCGACGAAGGCATCCAGTACCCGCTGGACGTTGACGAAGCGCTCGAACTCCACCAGTTCACGCGCTTCGTAGAACTCCACCAGCCCGCGGACCCACGGGAATGTAGCGATATCGGCGATGCTGTAGCGCCCGCCCATGATCCATTCGCGACCTTCCAGGCGCTTTTCCAGCACGCCCAGCAAGCGTTGGGCTTCGGCGACGTAACGGTCGCGCGGACGTTTGTCTTCGTAATCCTTGCCGGCAAACTTATGAAAGAAACCGAGCTGGCCGAACATCGGGCCAACGCCGCCCATCTGGAACATCAGCCACTGAATCGTTTCGTAGCGGGCTGCGGCGTTCTCCGGCATCAACTGACCGGTTTTCTCGGCCAGGTACAGCAGAATCGCACCGGACTCGAACAATGCCAGCGGCTCTCCGTCCGGGCCGTTGGGATCGAGGATCGCCGGAATCTTGTTGTTCGGGTTCAGCGAAAGGAATTCTTCTGAGCGCTGGTCACCGCTCTCGAAGCTGACCAGATGCGCCTCGTAGGGCAGACCGGTCTCTTCCAGCATGATCGACACCTTCACCCCGTTGGGCGTGGGCAGCGAATACAACTGCAGACGATCCGGGTAACTGGCAGGCCATTTCTGGGTGATGGTGAAGGCGGATAGATCGTGCATCGGTTCCTCCTGAGGGGGACGTCGGCGATGGAAACAGGGCGTCGTATTGCGGCAGCGCGTCTTGGCCGCTTTCGATTCGGACAGCCGCAGTCTCTGCGCGTTGCTGTCTGGTTGAAGTGTGGCACGCGCGCTTGGGCGCCTGATTAAGTCGGTTGTCAGAGTGACGTTGTTGGATCCGCCGCTTTGCATGGGCATTGGTGCCCGCTATGGTTTGGACTCCAACCCCTGCCATGGAGCGCCGCACGTGTCCCTGACTACCCCCTACGACCCACAAAACATCTTCGCCCAGATCATTCGCGGCGATGCGCCTTGCTACAAGCTCTACGAGGATGACGATGTACTCGCTTTCCTGGATCTGTTTCCGCAGTCCTACGGGCATGCGCTGGTGATTCCGAAGCGGTCCGCCGCGTGCAACATCCTCGATGTGGATACCGATGCGCTGTGCAAGATGATGGCGGTGGTGCAGAAGCTCGCGCGTGTGATCGTCGAGGAGTTGCAGCCCGATGGCGTGCAGGTGGCGCAGTTCAACGGTGCGCCGGCGGGGCAGACGGTTTTTCACATCCATGTGCATATCGTCCCGCGCTATTCGGGCGAGGGGCTCGGCATTCACGCGGCGGGTAAGGCCGATCTGGCAGAGCTGGAGAAGCTGCAGGCGCGGCTGGTAAGCAAGCTTGCCGAGAGCGAGCACTGATCGGCACCTGAACTGGCATCGCTGCCGCACCGGTTGCAGCCGCGACCATCGCAGCAGCGAAGAAACACCAAAGTACTATTCGTGGCTGATGTGAGGCTTCGTACCCTGCGGGCATGAAGCCTGCTCCGTGGTTCCTCACCTTGTCTTTCGCTCGTGCATGCCTCGCAGCGCTTCGATGCGGGCGTGTGGTTCTGCTCGCGGTAGTCCCGTTGTTCGTTCAGGCGCAGGGCGAGGCGCAACCGCTGCCGGTGCTGACCTTTAGCGTGTTGCAGTTCGGCACGCCGCATTGGGAACTCGACCATCTCAAGCGTCACGGGTTGGACAAGGCCAACGGCTTCGATCTCGAGGTGCGTTTGGTGGCTGATTTGCCAGCGTCGCGTCTGGCGCTGAGCAGCGGCAGCGTGGACGGCGCGGTAAGCGACCTGCTCTGGGCACAGGCGCGCTACGAGGCTGGGATGGCGTATCGCTACCTGCCGTTTTCCTCGCAGATCGGTGAAGTGTTGGTCAACGATGGCAGCCCTATTCGCACCCTGGCCGACCTGCGCGGCAAGCGCATTGGGGTCGCTGGTGGGCCGGACGGGCTTGGCTGGCAACTGCTGCAGCAGGTGGCGGCGGGGCAGGGGATTGACCTGGCCCGCGAGGCGACGGTGCAGTACGCGGCGCCGCCCCTGCTCAGCCAGGCGTTGCGGCGTGGCCAGGTGGATGCGCTGCTGACCTTCTGGCACTTCTCGGCGCGCCTGCGTGGTGAGGGCGGTGTGCGTATTGCCTTCGGTCTGGCGGATCTGATTGGAACGCTGGGTCTTGACCCCGATCTCCCGGTGCTCGGCTACCTGTTCCCGCAAGCCTGGGCCAGTGAGCACGACGATCTCTTGCAGCGCTTCTCCCGTGCGTTGCGCGAGACCAAGGACCAGCTGGCGAGTCAGCCCGATCTCTGGCAGGAAATCCGGCCCTTGATGCGGGCCGATAACGACGCGGTGTTCGCTGCGCTGCATGACAGCTTTGTCGAAGGCATCCCCCAACCGCTGGACGCGGCGCGTATCGCTGCGCTGCATCGGCTGTTGCTGCTGACGGGCGCCGAGGCGGAAAAGCTGATGCCCGCGGCGCTGTTTCCGAGCGAACCATGACCGGCTCGCGCTATGCCTGCTGGGTTGCGCTGCCGCTGTTGGTCGCGGTGTGGGCCATCATTGCGCTGACAGTGGACACACCGCTGCTGCCTTCGCCGGCTGAGGTCGCTCATGCGTTCTGGCTCGCCGTCCAGAGTGGTGAGCTGCCTCATCATCTGTTGGTCACCCTGCGCCGGGTGCTGATCAGCTTTGCGCTTGCGATGGCGCTGGGTGCGCTGCTGGGCGTCTGGATGGGGCGCTCGCGGTTCGCCAACGCGGTGCTCGATCCGCTGCTGGTGCTCTTTCTAAACCTGCCAGCGCTGGTCACCATCATCTTGCTCTACGTCTGGTTCGGTCTGGTGGAAGCGGCAGCGGTGCTGGCGGTGGTGATCAATAAAGTGCCGAACGTGGCGGTGACGGTGCGCGAAGGCGCGCGCAGCCTCGATCCGAAGCTGGAACAAATGGCCCAGGTCTACGGCTTCAACCGTTGGCAGCGGGTGGCGAACGTCTGGCTGCCACAGCTGTTTCCGTATCTGATGGCGGCGACCCGCGGGGGCCTGGCGCTAATCTGGAAGATCGTCCTGGTGGTCGAACTGCTGGGCCGCTCCGATGGTGTCGGTTTTCAGCTGCACATGGCGTTTCAGGTCTTCGATGTGGCGAGCATATTGGCTTATAGCCTGGCCTTCATTGCCGTCGTACAGCTGATCGAGCTGGCGCTGCTGCAGCCGCTGGAGCGTCGCGCATCGAGCTGGCGCAACGCCGGAATGCAGCATGCTTGAGCTGCGCATCGATGGCGTAGCGGCAGGCCATCCGGTGCTCGGGCTGATCCACGTACAGGTGCGGGGCGGGGATCGAATCTGCTTGCTGGGCCCCTCCGGCGTCGGCAAGACCACCTTGCTCAACGCCATCGCAGGCCTTGATCCACGCCTGGCTCCGATGATCCGTCTTCAATCCGGGCGGCGCGTCGGCTACCTGTTTCAGGAGCACCGTCTGCTGCCCTGGTACACGGTGCGGCAGAACCTCAAGCTGGTTGGCGCGGAGGCGGGCGATATCGATCGGCTACTGGCCGACGTCGGCCTGGGCGATGCTGGTGATCGTCTGCCGGATCAGCTCTCGTTGGGTATGGCGCGCCGCGCTTCGCTGGCTCGGTGCCTGGCCGTAAAACCTGATCTGCTCTTGCTCGATGAGCCCTTTGCCTCGTTGGACCCGGACCGCGCTGCCGAATTGCGCGAGCTGATTGTCCGGCTGCTTGAAGGGCAGCCACAGATGGCGCTGATCTGCGTGACCCACGATGCGCGCGACGCCGATCAGCTCGCCAATCGGCTGTGGTACATGAACGGCCAGCCTGCAACGCTGCGTTGGGATCGACCGCTGACCGACGGGACCAATGCCAGTCAGATCTGTGACACGCTGCGCTCGCTCAATGCTCAGCCAGCTGCCAGCTGAGTCAAGGCATGCAGCAGCAGCCCGACCAGCCCGCCCACCAGCGTGCCGTTGATGCGGATGTACTGCAGGTCTTTGCCGACGCTCTGTTCCATCTGCTCGACCAGTTCGCGGCTCTCCCAGTTTTCCACGCGCTGGGTGATGTATTTGCCGATCTGCCCGCGGTAGCGCTCGAGCAGGCTGGGCGCGGCCGCCATCAGTTGCTCGTTGATCCAGGTACGCATGGACGTGTCAGCGGAAAGCGAGTCGCCCAAGCCCTGGGTCAGGCGCACGATCCTTTTGCCGATGCGTGAATCCGCGCTCTCCAGATCCGCTTCCAGCCACTCGGTCAGCTCACGCCAGAGCGTCTGCAGGTAATCGGTGGTCGCCTGATGTTCAAGCAGCTGAGCGACGATGCGTTCGACTTCCAGCCGATAAGCCGGGTCATGCTTGAGCCGGTTGATGTACTCCGCAACATGCTCGTCGAAGCGCTCCCGTAGCGGATGTTCAGGGTCACCGGCGATCTCGGCGATGACAGCCGATACGCCGTCAACGAACTTGTTCGCCGACCAACCGCCGACCGCCTTGCCGAGTCCCAGATAGCGCAGCGTGCGGACCTCAGCGGTGATGGCATCGGCCACCAGCGCACGGGTGTCATCGTCCTGCAGCAGCGCATCGACCTTGATCAGCGCTTCATCGAGCATCGCCTGATGTTTGCCCTGTCGGGTAAGCATTTCCAGCACCTGACCGCAGATCGGTGCGAGATCGACCTTGCGCGCTCGGTTGATCAGCTTGGCCTGTACGAACGCTTGCACGCGCTCGTCGTGCAGCGACTCGACGCCGAACCGCGCCATGCCGGTGAGCTGGCGGCCAACCGCTTCGGCATTAGCGGGATGGCGCAGCCAGTTGGCGAGCCGGCCGCCGATATCCAGTGCTTCGAGCTTGGCCAGCACCATCGGTGTGGACAAGAAGTGAGTGGTGATGAAGGTCGACAGGTTCCGCCCGATGCGCGCTTTGCTGCGCGGAATGATCGCCGTATGCGGGATCGGCAGGCCGAGCGGGTGACGGAACAGGGCGGTCACGGCGAACCAGTCGGCAATCGCACCGACCATTGCCGCTTCTGCAAAAGAGGCGAGGTAGCCCCAGGCCGGGTGACGCGGCTCCATGGCGGTTGCGATGACGTAGAGCAGCGCGGCGAGCAACAGGAGAAGGCCGGCGACCAGCTTCATTCGTGTGACAGGGGATTGCCAGCGGCGGTGCAGAGGGCTCATGCGATTCCTCTTTGCGGCGAATGGTATGCGGGGTGTTAGTCAGCGTATCGGGTATGGCCGACGGGTCTGCCTATACAAGACAGACCCGGCTAGCGAGGTGAGGGTTCGGTAGCTGTCTACGCGGCTTATTCCTCGTCGTCTTCCTCGCGCAGCAGCACGTAGCTGTCGTCGTCCAGCCGCTCGCAGATGTAGAACATGGAGATGCTGCCGTCCTGTTCGGTGACGGCAGCATAATCGTCGGCTTCGACGGTAAAGAACCCTGTTGAGTCGGAGCCAGGTTCGCTGGCGAATACAGCGGTGAAGAAAGCGTCTTCCGGCATCCCGTCGAAATAGTCGGCCCGCGCCTTGGCATCCCACTCCTGCGGCGGCTCGAACTGCCCGGTGATGATGACGCGGGCGTCGCCCATGTCGCGTTCTTCACCATCCGGGTCCGTTTCGTGAGCGCGGTAGATGGTGCAGTTGAGTGCATCCGGGTCGGCCAGAATACTGTCGCGCGACGGGGTTTGGGTGGCAGGCATGGCAGCAGCTCCGGTCAAAGATTGGATTGTCGGCAGTGTGGTGGAGTCCGGGGGGCGCTGCAATCGCAAGTTGGGAAGGATGCTGGATTCTTTCGATCAAGGCGGGCTGATCGGACCGCCGGTGTCTGAACAGGCGAACGCTATCGGCCGGCTGTTGCTCCAAATGGTTAGACCCTTTCGCACCAACGCAACGAGGTAGCCATGAACCAGAGCGACCAGACTCAGCGTGAGCAGGACAAGCCAGCCGACGACCTGCCGGACGTCACCATGACCGATGCTGGCGAGAAGGAAGCAGGCGAGGATCCTGATTTCGACGACAGCGAGATCGATGACGACCAAGACAGCCGCGGCTGAAGTTGAATGACCTGCGCAGCCGAAACTGCGCAACACCCAGGAGTGCCAGATGGACAAATATCACGTTAACCCGACCCCGATGGGCTGGGAGCTGACCGATCAGCAATCCCAGGAAACGGTATTGCGAACCCTGACCAAGGATGAAATGTTCACCGGCCTGGATAGCTTGATGGAAGGCAAGACCGCATCGGTCGAGGTCTACGATCGCCACGGGACGTTGGAAGAAGAGCGGCCTTATCCGGGCAGCAGTCATCCGGTGTCGACCCGTTAGATCCAAGTGAGCGCATATTTCCGCACGGTGAGCGAACACACCTGTCATACCATCACCGCTTCGCTTATCTGACAGGAGAATCCTTATGCGCATGATGCTCGCACTCATCCCTGTGTTGGCTTTGGCCGGTTGCTCGTCCTGGCAGGCGGACCCGGAGGACATCACGCCAGTGCCGGAGGAGCGACTGCGTGGCTTTCAGACACCTGTGGCCAATGGTGGCGAGTTGGTGGTGACCCGCGACTTCGGCATTCGCGGCGGCGGCTGCTACGTGGCGGTGATGGTCGATCGCAGGCTGGCGGCGCGGATCCATGTCGGCGAGCAGGTGCACTTGCATGTGCCGGCCGGGATGCGCATCGTCAGCATTGAATCGGACCCTGAGGACGACACGCTGTGCGGCAAGGGCAGTCTGCTGCGCGAAAAAGCGGCGCGGGTCGAGTCGGGTGAAACGCTGCAGTTCCGCATCAGCAGTGATAACCGCATCGGCTTCGATATCCAGCAGGTCGACGCGCAGTAGCAGCGCTGCATCGTTCGCGACCGGTGTCTCAGTCTGGTCACTGGCGCGACGCGGTATCACGAAGAAACATTCTTGCACCGGCCTCGCCGAACCCTCCCTCCAGTTTCGTGCTCCCAGATAGGCAAACCGTTGTGCTTGAGCCTTCGGCGCCTGTCTGAACGTTGGTAACAGCCGGCTCCGCACAACGACCCATACGCCATCGCGGCCGAATGGTCGCCTGCCAGGAGTCGATGCGTGAAACGAGCCATATCCTCCCTGATGTTCGTCGCCGGGCTAGCTCTGGTCCCTGCGCTGCACGCTGAGCAACAACCGACCTACGGCCCGCACCTTGAAGGGTTTGAGTATCCGCACCCGATCAAGCGCTTCGAGTTTTCGTCTCAGCGCCAGCCATTGACCATGGCTTACATGGACGTGGCCCCCGCGGGCAAGGCCAACGGGCGAGCGGTCGTGCTGATGCATGGCAAGAACTTCTGTGCGGCAACCTGGGAGGAGAGCATCGAGGTGCTCTCGCAGAAGGGTTATCGAGTCATTGCGCCTGATCAGATCGGCTTTTGCAGCTCCAGCAAGCCTGAGGCTTACCAGTTCAGCTTTGCGCAGCTGGCACATAACACCCGGGCGCTCTTGCAGTCGCTGGACATCGAACAGGCCACGGTGATCGGTCATTCCATGGGTGGCATGCTGGCGTCACGGTTCGCGCTTAACTATCCACAGACGGTCGAGCAGCTGGTGCTGGTCAACCCCATTGGGCTCGAGGATTGGCAAGAAAAGGGCGTGCCCTATGCGCCAATCGAAGAGCTGTACCAGAGCGAGTTGAAGACCGACTTCGAAAAGATCAAAGCCTACCAGCAGAAGTTCTACTACAACGGCAGCTGGAAGCCGCGCTATGACCGCTGGGTGAACATGCTCGCTGGGATGTACGCCGGTGACGGCAAAGAGATCGTTGCCTGGAACCAGGCGCTGACCTCCGACATGGTGTTCACCCAGCCGGTGATCCACGAATTCGACACGCTGGGCGTGCCGACCCTGTTGCTGATCGGTGGCAAGGACCGCACCGCACCGGGTTCCAATCGGGCCCCGGAAGACGTCGCGCAACGCCTGGGCGACTACCCCGAACTTGGCCGGCAGGCCGCAGCGATGATTCCCGACGCGACCCTGGTGCCTTTTCCTGAACTGGGCCATTCACCGCAGGTCGAGGCGCCGGATGTGTTTCATGAGGCGTTGCTGAATGGGCTCAAGACGCGTTGAGCCGCGCCGCGGGTGCGGTGGCCGGTGCGCCGATATCCGTGCCTGCCGTGGATGCAGCTATAGCGGCCAGACCCAAAGGATGACGGGCACGGCCACCAGCACCACCAGAATCGACAGCGGTAGCCCGAGCAGCCAGTAGTCACCGAAACGGTAGCCGCCGGGCGCCATGACCAGCGTGTTCGACTGGTGCCCGATGGGCGTCAGAAAGGCGCAGGAAGCTCCGATGGCGACCGCCATCAATAGCGGGTCGGCAGAGGCGTCCATACCGCGCGCGAGGGCGATCGCCACGGGCGCGGCGAGCACCGCGGCGGCGGCGTTGTTGACCACGTTCGACAGCAGCATCACACCCACCATCAGGATCGCCACGGTGGCTGCCGGCGGGGCGGCCTGGCCAACGTCCAGCAGGGCATCAGCGATCAGGCGCGAGCCTCCGGTGCTTTCCAGCGCTTCGCCAATGGGCAGCATCGCGGCAATCAGAACGACGATCGACATATCGATGCTCTTGTAGATGTCCCCGGTGGGGACCAGCCCGACCAGAATCATTGCCAGGGCGGCACCCACCAATGCGACGGCGGACGGCACCATGCCTAGCGCAATGAGCGCCAGCGCGGCGGCAAAGATGCTGCTGGCGAGCAGTACCTGGCGAGGCGCGGTGATCCGCAGGCCGCGCGATGCCAGCGGCAAGCAACCGAGACTGTTAAGTGTCGATTGCAGCTGATCCTCACGCGCCTGCAACAGCAGGATGTCGCCCGCGGCAAAGCGGATCTTGCCCAGCCGCTGTTGCAATCGCTGCCCTTGGCGAGCCACGGCCAGGATGTTGACGCCATGGCGCTCACGCAGTGCCAGACCGGAGGCGCTGGTACCGATCAAAGACGAACTTGCAGTCACGATGGCCTCGGCCAGTGCGCGCTCGGCGTTGCGGTCGGCTTTGGAATCGGCGGCTTCGGGCTGTTTGTCAGGCTCACCGTTCCGTTTCAGCTGTTTGTCCTGTTCGGCTTTTTCACGGGCTTCCGCCTTGCTGTCGGCTTCGGCAGCAAGGCGCAGGTGGGTCACATCGAGAAAACGTTTCAGGCTGTCAGAGTCGGCTTCGACCAGCAGGATGTCGTCGTCGCGTAGCACTTCATAGGTCGACGGCATACGGTGGTACTTTCCGGCACGTACCAGCCCGGTGACCATCACATCGACCTCGTCACCGCCCGCAGCGATCAGGTCATGCAGGGTGCGGCCAGCGTATTTGCTGTCGGCCGGAATCTGCAGTTCGGTCAAGTAAGCACTGATTTCGAACAGTTCCTGCTCACCGCTCGGGTCCTCGCGACGAGGCGTCAAGCGCCAGAGCAGAGCGATCAACAGCACCCCGACGAGGGTGATCGCGAGGCCCACCGGCAGGAAGTCGAACATACCGAACGGCGCTTCGCTGACTTCACGCCGATAGCCGGCAATGATGATGTTCGGCGGCGTGCCGATCAGGGTCAGGGTGCCGCCGAGCAAAGAGCCGAAAGCCAGGGGCATCAGCAGATAGGAAGGCGAGCGGCCGCTCTGGCGCGACATCCAGACGGCTACTGGCATGAACAGCGCGAGTGCGCCGACGTTGTTCATGAAGCCCGAGCACAAGGCGACGATACCGGACAGCGTCAGCACCTGGATCCAGGGTCGATCGCCGACCTTGGTTAGGTGCCTCGCCAGCGAATCCACCACGCCGGCATTGAGCAAGCCGCGGCTGAGCACCAGCACCGCAGCAACGGTGATCACGGCCGGATGGCCAAGGCCCATGAACGCCTTTTCCGGCGGCACGATGCCGGCCAGGGTAACCACCAGCAAGGCGGCAAGGGCGACGATGTCGTAACGCCAGCGATTCCACACGAACAGGCCCAATGTGGCGGCGAGAACGGCGAACACGATCAGCTGATCGCTTTGCATGGATAACTCCGATAACGGCTTTTGCCGCAGTGAACGGATGACGGTTAAGGGCCGAACGGCTGGATCTAGACGGGTTTCGCCAAAGCGAAGCGGCAAGGCGGCGATACACTAGCCGCTTGAGCGGGTGCTGAGCCAGCGCTGCGTTCGACATTTGGCGCTATGCGCCGGTATCGAGCCAGACACTGCTGTGATCGGAGGGCAAATTCGCTGCGGCCAGGCTGTTTTACCGGCCCGGTCACTGGCAAGACCCGCTCCGGTAGGCAAGGATGTAGAAGACTCCAGAATGAAACCTGCCCATGCCCAAGCAACTTTCTCTGCATTGCCGCGATGGCTACCCGCTCGCTGCGCAAATCTGGCTGCCACCGGGACAGGCACGTGGCTCGGTGATCGTCAGCAGCGCCACCGGTGTGCTGGCGCGGTATTACGCGCGCTACGCCGGCTTCCTGCGCGAACGTGGCTATGCGGTGCTGACGTATGACTATCGCGGTATCGGCGGGTCACGCCCGGCCAGCTTGCGAAAGGCGACCATCCGTTGGCGCGACTGGGGCGATCTGGACTTTGATGCGGCGGTGCGCTGGATGCGTCAGCGTGATCCCGATGGGCCATTGGTGGCCGTCGGTCATAGCATCGGTGGTTTTCTGCCGGGTTTTGCCGAGTCCGCTACCGAGGTCGATCGTTTTCTCAGTGTGGGCGCGCAATATGCCTACTGGCGCGACTATGCCGCCGCGCAACGCTGGCAGATGTTTGCCAAGTGGCACCTGTTCATGCCGGCGGTGACGGCGCTGTGCGGATATTTTCCCGGCCGCCGACTGGGCTGGCTGGAAGACCTGCCCGCAGGCGTCGCGCGCGAATGGGCATTCCGCCGGGCACGCTTGGAACAGAGCTATCCGGAGCACGAACGGGCCGAGGTGCTACGCCGCTTCGCCGCGATCAGCGCGCCGATCCTGGCGGTGAGCCTGAGCGACGACGAGTACGGCACGCCCCCGGCGATCGCCCGCGGGCTGTCCTACTACCGCAATGCCGCTGTGCAGCAGGTCCAGCTGAGTCCGGCGGTACTGGGCATGGAGCAGATCGGGCACTTCGACCTGTTTCGTGAGCGACATCGAGACGGTTTCTGGCAGGCGAGCCTGGCCTGGATCGGGGAAGGTCGCAATCCCTGGTCGGGCGAGACGCAACCCTCAGTCAGCGAGGCGTGCTGAGCGCGACGTTTTAGGCCTGTTTGGCGGCGAAAACGGCGCTAACTGCGGTTGGCCTGGGTGACTGGGAGCGTTTGATTATCGGCACTGTGCACGGCAGGCTCGTTCAACAGCTGGCGGACCGCGTCTGCATAGGCGCGGCGGCCCACGCGCATGGCGTTGTTGTGGTTGCCGCCCTCGATCAGCAGCAGCTGTTTGGGGTTTTGCGCGGCGGCGAAGAGTTCTTCGCTGAAGCGCGCCGGCACATATTGATCAGCCGTGCCATGGACCAGTAACAGCGGCATGCCGACCTGATCGATCTTGTCGATGGAATCGAATTTCTGCGACACCAGCCAGCGGACTGGCCAGGGCGTGTCAGTCACCTCCGTTGCGATATCGGCCAGGCTGGTAAAGGTGGATTCGACGATCAGCGCACGCGCTTCCGGCGCTTCGCCACGGCGTTCGGCTTCGCGTCCCAGCTCGGCGGCGAGGTCCACCGCCACTGCACCACCCAGCGAGTGGCCATAGATCAGACGTTTGTCCGCATCGGGCTGCAGGGTTTTCAGATGGTCCCAGGCGATACGCGCATCCTCATATACGCTGGCCTCCGACGGCAGCTCGCCGAGGCTTTGGCCAAAGCCACGATAGTCGATTGCCAATACGGAGAAGCCCAGTGAACGTATCTGTTCGAGTCGGAACAGGTGCCCGGTGAGGTTCCAGCGCGAGCCGTGTAGATAAAGGATCGCCGGTGCGTCCCGCTCGTCAGCTGGCCACCACCAGGCGTGGATGTTCTGGCTGTCGCCGAATGCAGGCGCGCTTAACTCCAGCTCATCCACACCGTTTGGCAGGCCGCGGTACCAGCTGGCGGTACCGGGCTCGATGCGAAACACCAGTTCGCGCTCTTTCTGTTCGAGCATCGAGCAGCCGACGGGCAGCAGGGTGAACACTGCGGCGACGATCAGCGAAACAAAGGTGCGGGCTCTGGTGCGGAAAAATGGCAATTTCGACATGCAGCGGGAAGGTCTCCTTCGGGAATCGACATTGAGCGGCCAGCGGGCGAGGCATGCAAGCGGCTAGCGACGGCAAGTCATTACTACAGATTGCAGCGTTGCGCTGGTAACCACACGCCATCGAGCGCCAGTGCGGAGTAGCATCACGGGTTCTTATCCGTAATGGAGCTTCATCGTGACTACAGCACGTATCGGTTTGCTGCCCGCCCTGTTGATCGCCGCTGCGGTGGCCTTCGCCGGTTGGTCCGTGGGGCAGGGCGTGGAGCGCTTCCGGATGGCGGATCGCTCGGTGACGGTCAAAGGCCTGGCTGAGCGGAACGTGGCGAGTGATTTTGCCGTCTGGACACTTGGCTTCCGCCGTGCCGGCAATGACTTCGCCAGCGTTCAGCAGGGCCTGTCGGAGGACCGCAGTCGGGTCGTGGCGTTTTTGCACGAACAGGGTTTCAGTGACGACGAGATCGAGGTCCGCCCGTTGCAGGTTCAGGACCTGCTGGCGCGCGAATGGGCGCCGCAGGAAATCGCCCTGCGCTTCAACGGCAGTGGTCAGGTGCTGGTGAAATCGGCACGTGTCGAAGCGGTCGGCAAGGCTGCCAATGGTGTAGATCCGCTGATTCAGGCCGGCATCCAGCTGGATACCGAACAGAACGGATTCAGTGGCCCGCGCTACCAGCTGCGTGGCTTCAACGACCTCAAACCGGGGCTGTTGGAAGACGCCACCCGCAACGCCCGCGAGCAGGCTGCAAAGTTCGCCGAAGATGCCGGCGCGCAACTTGGTGAACTGAAGACCGCCAACCAGGGCGTGATCCGCGTGCTCGATGATGACGGCAGCGACATGGACACCGGCCGCACGCCGGGCAAGCGTCTACGCGTGGTCAGCACATTCGAATACGCGCTGCAGTAATTCTCCCATTGCTGGGACGCCGAGGCCCGTCGCGGTTGTAGAAGGATTGACCTCATGTGGCGGGAGACTCGATATCCCTCCGAACATGGCGCTGTTTGCGGTGCTTTTTGGCGGGTCAATCAGCAGGCGTTTCGGTTTTGCCAGTTCACGATTCGATGAGGTCATTCGCTCAATCGCAGACGGTGGCGGCTCCCCTGGTTTCTTCGCTTCCACTGCTTGCGGTCCAGGCCCACCAGAACACCAGCAAGCCGACGGCGCCGGTAGCGGCGCCGATGTAGCCAGTCGAGGTCCAGCCAAGCCCTGCGCTGATCGCCAGTCCGCCGAGCCACGGCCCGAGGGCGTTGGCGACATTGAAGGCTGAATGGTTGGACGCAGCTCCAAGCGTCTGGGCCTCGCCCGCCACGTCCATCAAGTGGGTCTGCAGGGGCGGGCCGAGCGACACCATAGTGCCTACCGCAAACGCGGCTGGGAAGATCGTCCACAGCGAGTGTGTAGCGAGCGGGAACATCAGTAGGACCAGGATGCTCCACAGCAACAGCCAGGCAACAGCCTTGAACCCCAGCTTGTCGAACAACCAACCGCCAAAGAGGTTGCCGACAATGCCGCCCAGACCGAAAGCGGCCAGCCCCACCGGGATCCAGTTCTCGCTAACGCCAGTGACCTCCAGCATGGTCGGTGCCAGGTAGCTGAACACGCAGAACATGCCAGCGAAACCGATCGAACTGATAGCCAGCGCCAGCCACACCGGCTTGCGATTGAAATCTCTCAGTTCACGCATCGGATTGTTGCGCGGCTCGTTGCGGTCGAGCGGCAGGAAGATCGCCACCAGCAACACCGTCAGCAGCGCGATCATTCCGACCAGACCAAACGCCCAGCGCCAGCTGAGCCATTGCCCCAGCCAGGTGGCGGTGGGATTGCCGATCAGCATGGCGATGGTGAGACCCGCTAGCACGCGGCTGACTGCCTTGGCTCGCTGGTCAGGTGCAACCATTGAGGCGGCGACCAGCATCGCCACGCCGAAGTAGGCCCCGTGGGGCAGGCCGGCGATGAAGCGGAACAGCATCAACGAGTGGTAATCCGGTGCGATGGCGCTGGCGAAATTGCCCAGAGCGAAAAAGCCCATCAGCAGCAAAAGCAGGTGCCGGCGGAACATCCGCGAGCCGAGGATCGCCAGCAGCGGTGCGCCTACCACGACACCCAGGGCATAGGTGCTGATCACATGGCCCACTTGCGGCTCGCTGATCCCCAGCCCCTGCGCAACGTTGGGCATCAGCCCCATGATGGCGAATTCGCCCGTACCGATGGCGAACCCACCCATGGCCAGGGCCAGCTCGATCAGCAATATGGCACGCGCCGAGAATGTCGACTTGCCTGTGGCGTTCACTTGGGTCATCGGTGCCTCAATGGGATGGGTCGATTAGCGGACACGCGCCGCTTGCGTTGAGCGGCACTGGGCTAGCGGGATTAGCGCGAATAGGTAGGCAGCGATCGTAGGTTGAAGTTCGTCTGAGGATTGAGGGGGCAGAGCGCGCTTATGACGCAACAAGGTCGAACATGCGAGGCCGAGCGGCTATCGATACTTCGCCAGGATCGCCTCGAACTCGCCGTTGTGCTGCATTTGTTGCATGACTTCAAGTATCTCCCGGGCCGGGACGTCAGTCTCATCACGCACGATGCAGTGGATAGAGGACTCCGAGAGCCGGTCGATTGCCTTTAGTCTGCGGTCTACAGGTCTGTCTCGATTGAACCAATCCAGTGCTACCTGAGTGCTGATCGCATAACGTTCACGTCCGGCAGCGAGTTTTTCCAGCACCAGGTGCTCTGTTCGTGCATCGTCGCGAATCAAGGTGCCGTCTCGAAACGATGCATCCGCCTCCGGGTAGAAGAAGCCGAGCACCGTACCGACCCGTCGGCCGCGCAGGCTGGAGAGCTTGGCTGGAGGTGTTCCAGGCCGAGCCACCAGAATGCTGCGCTGCGTCATGAACGGGACGCTCCAACGATAACTTGCGTGGTCTACCGCCAGCCAGGCCGGGTTCATATAGCAGCTGACATCGACTGCGCCCTCGGCCAGCAGCGGCTGGATGCGCGTTCGTGACATCACCAGTTGCTCGGCTTTACGCCCGAGCTTTTCGGCGATGCGCCTGTGTAGGTCGTGAAGAATGCCGTCTGTAGGGTGACCGTTCTCTAGATGAATCATGGGCATGGTCGAGCTGTCGCTGACCGAGAATCGCAGTGGGCGCTCCGCAGCCGGCGCCAACACGGAAAAGAACAGAAGGGACACGGCAACGGACAGTGCGCGCACGGTTGGAACGATCCTTCGTCGATGACCGACCCTGTAGGGGTTAGTCCATGTTCGAGAAGGCGCGGATTATCGCGACATCGTTCCGCTTGTGTCCATTCAGTGCATGAATAATGCGAAGCGAGTCGTTTCTGGTTCTGCCTGAAGTAACGCTGCAGCTTCAGGCAGAACCACAGGCGTTACGCCTTGCGGCTAGGCGGCGCCATAAATTCCGGTCCTACCGGATCGGTGATGTGCTCGGCGAGGAGTGCATCAATGTCCGTCAGGTCCTGTGGACTCAACGACCATCCGAAGGCATCGTCGATGCCGTCCAGCTGGTCTGGTCGACGAGCGCCCCAGAGAGCAATGGTCGGGCCTTGGTCGAGCACCCAGCGGATGGCGAGCGCCAGCACGGATTTGCCGTGACGGTCGTGAGCTAGCGCTTTCAATGCCTCGACTGCAGCGAGGTACTGCTCGAAGCGCGGCGACTTGAACTTCGGGTCGGACTTGCGCAAGTCGTCCCCATCGAAGGTGGTGCTGCTGGTCATCCGCCCGGAAAGCAGACCGCGGCACAGGGCGCCGTAGCCGAGCACCACCAGCCCGTTATCCCGAGCGTAGGGCAGTACGTCGGCTTCGATGGCGCGCTCGAAGAGGTTATACGGTGGCTGCACGGAGGCCAGCGGCGCGGCTTTACGAAACGTATCCATCTGCTCGGTGGAATAATTGCTCACGCCGATCGCGAGGATCTTGCCTTCCTGGCGCAGCTTCTCCAATTCGGCCGCGGTTTCTTCGATGGGAACCAGCGGGTCCGGCCAATGCACCTGATACAGGTCGATGCGGTCAGTGCGCAGCCGACGCAGCGAGTCTTCGATTTCCTGGCGGATACGAGCGGGCGTCGAATTGCGCCGCGGGCCGCCTTCGCTCCAGTCCAGCGCGACCTTGGTGGCAATCACCGCTTGGTCGCGCACGCCTTCTAGGGCCTTGCCGACGACCTCTTCGGAGTGACCGAAGCCGTACACCGGTGCGGTGTCGATCAGGTTGATGCCGCGTTCCAGGGCACTGCGAATGGTGGTGACGGAGCGGTCGTCATCCGCGCCGCCCCACATCCAGCCACCGATGGCCCAGGTGCCCAAGCCAATACGCGACACAGGCGTGGCGATGCCTTCGATCGATAGCGTTTCGATGCTCATGAGTGCTCCTCTGTTTGAACGGGGGCGACCAGCTCAGCGGTTGGCCAGGTCACGGTTACTGACAGCTGCAGCCGTCCGATGTGCGATGCGTTGGGTACAGGAGAGACGTCGTTCAGACGCTGCGAAGCTGAAACTCAGCTGCAGGCAGCAACGGCTTCGGTTAGCAGTTTGGGTGTGTCCTGGGCGCCCATGGCTTGCGCAGCGGCCAGAGGCGTTACGCCGTTCATGTCAGCCCGGCTTGGGTCTGCGCCGCGCGCCAGTAAGAGTTCGACAATGTCACTGCGATTGAACATGGCCGCCATCATCAGGGCGGTCTTGCCGTCGGGCGAGGCGCTTTCGACATCGGCACCCTGATCGAGCAGCAGGCGCGCCATTTGCAGGTTGCCCTTGAAGGCAGCGCCCGCCAGCGGACTCTGGCCCTTGTCGTTGCGCAGCTGGGGATCGGCACCGTTCTCCAGCAGCACGCGCGAGGCGTCGAAATGGCCGTGGTAGCTGGCGAGCATCAACAGGCTGTCGCCATTGTGGTTGCGAATGTTGGCGGGCAAGCCGCGACCGAGCAGATCGGTGAGGCGCTCGGCATCACCGCTGCGGGCGCTTTCGAAAACCTGAGCGGCGAACGCCAGCGCGGCGTCGTCCAGTTCGGGCTTGGGGCTCGGTTGATCCGTCATCTTGATGTCCTCGGCTTTCAGGGTTGGGCGCAGCGGCGCAGACGCGTCGAGCTGCCGAACGGTCTGCACGGGCAGCTGCGTTTCTATCCGACCGATAGGTCGCGCAAATGTGCGAAACGGGCGCAAGGCTGCACGGCCAGATCGGCTATGGCAGTATTTGCCGCCCATCTGCCGATGAATTGCTGCAATGAAAGCTGAAGACTTGGAACGCCTGGTGACCCAGACGATGCCCTACGGCAAATACAAGGGCCGGCTGATCGCGGATCTTCCGGGCAACTACCTGAACTGGTTCGCCCGGGTCGGCTTCCCGCCCGGGGATCTGGGTCAGCTGCTGGCGCTGATGCAGGAGATCGACCACAACGGTCTGTCGCCGCTGCTCGAACCATTGCGCCGCCGCTGATTCACGCCTGGCTTTGGGCCTGTAGCGCCGCCAGCGCGGGCGCGGCGTAGATACCCACTTCTACTGCCAGGGCCATGACCCGCTCGATGTCGCAGGTATAGACGAGTACGGCCTGCAACACATCGTCCAGTGGCTCGCTGAAGTCCACCAGCACGTAACCGCCTTTTTCCGGGTAAAGGCTGCTGAGCTGGGTCTGGATGCGGTTGAGTGCCTTCAACGGCTCGGTCTTGGCCAATTGCTTGGGCTTGAGGATGAAATCCACGTCCGGGCCGAACGAACCGACAATCTGCTCGAACAGCGCCTGGTAATCGTCGGCCTGGAACAGCACGGTATCCGGAAGGCTGCCGACGATCATCCATTCGCCCAGCGGGATGGGGAAGTCATCGTCGTAGATGATGTCCGGGTTGGCCTGCAGAAAGGCCTGTGGGTCGGCATAGGCTTGAGCCGCTTCGTCAGCGAGCCGGTTGATCTCGTCGTCGCTCATGCAGCCCGAACTGATCAAGCGGATCAGTTCGGCAAGTGGGTCTTTCATGGGGGAAACATTCCTGCGGTGCGGGGAGCGCAAGGATAACCGAAAGCCTGCCCAGGCCCAGCCTGCTGGCTTCTGGGCGGCAGCGATGTCCGCCGTCGTGCCTCGATAACCTTTGGCTGCTTTTACGCGCTGAGCTGCAGATTCTGTTCAGTTTTCGTGCACAATAGCCGCCATATAAACAGACGCGGCATGAACGATCGCATCGGCGCTGGCCGGCTTCGCTCCTGTTCCGACGCCCGATTACGATCAGCCAATATTCGAGAGGAACGACTGTGCATAACGTCGTCATCAGCGGTACCGGCCTTTACACCCCTGCCCAGAGCATTTCCAACGACGAGTTGGTCGAGTCGTTCAACACCTACTCGCGTCGTTTCAATGATGAAAATGCCGCAGCGATCGAAGCGGGTGACATCCAGCCGATGCCGGAATCAAGCTCGGCGTTCATCGAGAAGGCGTCCGGCATCAAGAGCCGCTTCGTTACCGACAAGGCTGGCATCCTCGATCCGGATCGCATGGTTCCGCGCATTCCCGAGCGCAGCAACGACCAGTGGTCGATCCTCTGCGAAATGTCGGTCAAGGCCGCTCAGCAAGCCCTTGAACGGGCTGGCAAAACCGCAGCTGACATCGACGGGGTGATCGTTGCCTGTTCCAATCTGCAGCGCGCCTATCCGGCAGTCGCCATCGAAGTGCAGGCGGCGCTGGGGATCAAGGGCTTTGGCTTCGACATGAACGTCGCCTGTTCTTCGGCGACCTTCGGTATCCAGAATGCCGCCAACTCGGTTCAGCTGGGGCAGGCGCGGGCAGTACTGATGGTCAATCCGGAGATCTGCACCGGGCACATGAACTTCCGCGACCGCGACAGCCATTTCATCTTTGGCGACGCCTGCACGGCGGTCATCGTCGAGCGCGCCGATCAGGCCACCTCGGGCTATCAGTGGGACATCGTTAGCACCAAGCTGGCGACGGAGTTCTCCAACAACATCCGCAACAACTTCGGCTTTCTCAATCGCGCCGCCGAGGAATACATGACCAACCCGGACAAGCTGTTCGTTCAGGAAGGCCGCAAGGTGTTCAAGGAAGTCTGCCCGATGGTGGCCGAGCTGATCGGCGAGCATCTGAAGGAAAACGAAATCGAGGTCAGCGAGGTCAAGCGCTTCTGGCTGCACCAGGCCAACCTGAACATGAATCAGCTGATCGTGCGCAAGTTGCTCGGCCGCGATGCCGGTCCGGAAGAAGCGCCCGTCATTCTCGACACCTACGCCAACACCAGTTCGGCCGGTTCGGTGATCGCGTTCCACAAGCATCAGGACGATCTGCCAGCGGGCAGCCTCGGTGTGCTCAGCTCGTTTGGTGCGGGTTATTCGATCGGCAGCGTAATCCTGCGTAAACGCTAATGCATGGCTGCCGGCGTCAGCGCCGTCAGCGGTGGAGCAGGGCCTGTCAGCGTCGACTGCAGGCGCTGCAGATCCGGTGGCTACGCCACATAGCCGTATTTTCCTCAAAGCCGCCTGCTCACGCTGGGCACGATCGGCCTCGATGGCGCCTGGATCCACGCCAGCGCTTTATGCCATGGCGGGCTCTCCCATGGGCATACGGCGCGGGTGATGAGAAACGGCCGCTTGAACTGACGACGAGCCTTGGCCTGCAGTCGGCGCAAGCGCAATGCCGGCGTAGAGCTTGTGCTGAGCCTGGCTGAAAGCTCCTCCGAAACAAAACCTTCATCGCGGCGACACGGCCTGGTAACAAAGAGCGACGAAGATTCCCCCAGCACAAACGAGCCAGCAGGCTAGGAGTGCCTAGATGTCAATTTATTGAGGGGATTTCTGATGAGTCGAACCGTTTCCAAGCAGATCGCATCGGGGCTGTGCACCGGCTTGTTGCTTGCTGTCAGTGCGCCAGCCAGCGCTGCTGTCGATGCGAAGCTGCTTGAAATGCTCAGGGCCAACGGCTCGATCACCGCGACCCAGCATGCCGAACTGGAGGCTGAACTGGCCAAGGAGCAGCGAGAGCAAGCGGCGGCATCTACTGCAGCAAATGATTTCAAGGAGAAGCTGGGCTGGGTCGCTAGGACCAAGATCAAGGGCGATCTGCGCCTGCGTCAAGAAATGGTGAGCGTCGAAGGCGGCACCGGTGACGAGGAGGACGAGAACCGTCAGCGCCTGCGTATGCGCCTGGGCTTCTACTCCGAGGTCAACGACGACGTGGACGCCGGCATCCGCATCGCCACTGGCAGCAGTGATGATCGCCGCTCCACCAATCAGACCATGGAAGACTACTTCGACAAGAAAGATATCTGGCTGGACCTGGCCTATCTCGACTGGCACCCGGGCGAGTCCGACAATCTACACCTGTTCGGCGGCAAGATGCCCCAGCCCTGGGTGAGTGTCGCCGACGTGATCTGGGATGGCGATATCAATCCCGAGGGCTTCGCTGCTACCTACACCCTGCCGGTCGGTGGTCTCGACGTGTTCGCCAACGCCGGCTACTTCAACATGGAGGACAACGTCGATGGCGAGGGCGTGGAGTTCCGCCACGATGCCCAGATGTACACCGGCCAGTTGGGTGCGCATTTCGACCTGAGCGACTCGGTGGCATTCACGCTCGGCGGCAGCCTCTATGCGTTCGACAACGAAACGGCAGACGACGCTGCCAGCGTGCTGACGCAGTTCGGCAACACCACCAACGAGTTCCAGCTCTGGGAAGGTTTCGCCCAGATGAGCCTGAAAAATCTGCCCGTGCCCGTTTCCGTCTATGGCCAGTACGTGGTCAACACCGACACCGACAGCGATCAGGATACCGCCTGGCTGGCGGGCTTCACCGCCGACTATAACAAGCTGGCCTTCGACTACAACTACCGCGACGTACAGCGCGACTCGGTGGTCAGCATTTTCACCGACTCCGACTTCGCCGCTGGCCTGACGGGCTCCCGTGGCCACAAGTTCAAGCTGGGCTATGACCTGGGCAAGAACGTCTCTGTGGGCGCCACCTATTTCATGGCCGAGACCGATTCTCTGGACGGCTTTGCGGATGACACCGGTGTCGACACCCTGCAGCTGGATCTGGTCACCAAGTTCTGATCGCCAGGCTGCATTGAGGCTCCCTTGAGCCCCGCCTGCGCGGGGCTTTTTTTCGATTGCGCACTGGGCCACACTGACGCGCATGCCTATCCAGACGATTCGCTCCCTCTCCAACCTTGACCCGGCCCGCTGGGATGCGCTGCTCGACCGCCGGCAACCCTTTCTGCGCCACGCTTTTCTCGCCTCGCTGGAGGACAGCGGCAGCGTCGGTGGCCGCAGTGGCTGGGGCCCGGCGCATCGCCTGCTGGTCGATGCCCAGGGGCGCTGGCGCGCGGCCATGCCGCTGTATCGCAAGACCAACTCCAACGGCGAGTACGTATTTGACTGGGCCTGGGCCGACGCCTGTCATCGGGCTGGCATTGAGTACTACCCGAAGTTGCTGTGCGCGGTGCCGTTCTCGCCGGTGACCGGTGCGCGGCTGTTGGGTGACTGCGAGGCGGCGGGCCAATTGCTCGACCAGCTCACCGCCGGCTTGGCAGAAGGGGGCTATTCGAGCCTGCACGTGAACTTTACCGAGCCGGACGCCGATGCGATTTTCCAGGGCCGTGATGGTTGGCTCGAGCGCATCGGCTGCCAGTTCCACTGGCACAACCGCGGCTACCGCGACTTTCAGGATTTCCTGGGCGGCCTCACTTCGCGCAAGCGTAAGCAGCTGCGCAAGGAGCGCGAGCAGGTAGCGGGACAGGGGATCGAGTTCGAATGGCGTGAAGGTCACCAAGTCAGCGAACAGGAGTGGGATTTCGTCTATGCCTGTTACGCCAATACCTACCATGTGCGCGGCCAGGCGCCGTATCTGACTCGCAGCTTTTTCAGCCTGCTGGCCGAGCGGATGCCCGAGGCGATCCGGGTGGTGCTCGCCTGCCAGAACGGGCGGCCGGTGGCCATGGCGTTCAGCCTGATCAGTGCAGGCGAGCTGTATGGTCGCTACTGGGGCAGCCTTGCGGACTCTGATCGCCTGCATTTCGAAACCTGCTTTTACCAAGGGATCGATCAGGCGATTGCCGCCGGCCTGTCACGCTTCGATGCCGGAGCACAGGGCGAGCACAAGCTGATACGCGGTTTCGAACCGGTGATCACGCGCTCCTGGCACTACCTGGAGCATCCGGGGCTGCGTGCGGCGGTCAGCGAGTTCCTACAGCAGGAACGTCTGGGCGTGTTGCGCTATGCCGAGGCCGCGCGCGACGCGCTGCCCTATCGGCAGGAATGAGCTATTTCGTCTTCGGCGCTGCGCTGACCCCTTCAAGCGTCGAGAACGAGGTGTCCTTGGCGGTCAGCAGGAAATCGCGCATGAATGGCGAGTCCAGCATGTCGGCACGGATGCCGGCATAGAGCGTGGCGAACAGGCCTTTCTCGCCCAGGCGCTTTGCCGTCACATAGCCGCGAGCGCTGTATTCATGCAACGCCCAGTTGGGCACGCAGCACACGCCCCGACCGGAAGCCACCAGCTGCATCATCATCACGGTGAGCTCCGAGGTGCGAACCTGAGCCGGTTCGACATCAGCCGGCTCCAGGAAGCGCGTGAAGATGTCCAGCCGATCATGTTCCACCGGATAGGTGATCAGGGTTTCGCTGGCCAGGTCTTCGGCGCGTACGAACGAGCGGGATGCCAAGGCGTGCTGGTTGGCGACGGCGAGCAGCGCTTCGTAGGTAAACAGCGGCACATAGGTGATGCCCGGCAGCTCGATCGGGTCGGACGTCACCACCAGATCCAGATCACCGCGCGCCAGGGCCGGCAGCGGTGCGAAGGAAAACCCCGAAGCCAGGTCCAGCTCGACTTCCGGCCAGGCATCGCGGAACTGATCGATGGTCGGCATCAGCCACTGAAAGCAACTGTGACATTCGATCGCCATGTGCAGGCGACCCGCGGTGCCGCCTGCCAGTCGGGCCAGGTCGCGCTCGGCGCTGCGCAGCTGTGGCAGCAAGCTGTCGGCCAATTGCAACAGGCGCAAACCCGCACTGGTGAAACGTACGGGACGCGTCTTGCGCACGAACAGCTGCAAGCCCAAGCGTTCTTCAAGTTCCTTGAACTGATGGGACAGTGCTGATTGGGTCAGATGCAGCCGCTCGGCGGCCTCCACCAGGCTGTCGGTTTCGCGCAGTGCATGAAGCGTTTTCAGGTGGCGTATTTCCAGCATGCTGGGGACTTCCTGCTATTTCGTGGGCGGGGCCTAGGTTCGAGAGGGTGCTAGCTAAAGCAAGACTGAGGTGACTTGAGCAAATCTCATCGCGGCGGCGAAGTGTGTCCCAGCGCGCCGATCGTTGTCGAGCCTACATCTCGAATGAACTTGGCAGGGCAATGAGCATGAATCGGGTGCTGGCAGAGCCATTCGACAACCCGCAGGTTCGAGCCGGGATTGGACGGCGCGTAGCGACTGCTTATCGCATCTCGGTCCGTTCGGTTTGAAAAAGGGGGCAGCAACGATGACATGAATATATCTAATGATGATCTGTAGTTGCGTGAGTTTGTTTCATTGATCTCGGGCCGTCACAATTCGCTCATCGAACACGAACGAATTGGAGATTGTCATGGCTGTTGCGCATTCCCTGGGCTTCCCACGTATTGGCGCCGACCGAGAATTGAAAAAGGCGCTCGAAGCGTACTGGAAGGGTGACCTCAGCGAGGCCGAGCTGCGCCGGGTCGGTAGGGAATTGCGAGCGGCCCATTGGCAGCTGCAGGCAGATGCTGGCGTTGAATTGCTGCCTGCGGGCGATTTCGCCTGGTATGACCAGGTGCTGACCCATTCGCTGATGTTTGGCGTTGTGCCTGAGCGCTTTCGTCCGGCCGGCGGTCAGCCGACTCTGGAGACGTTGTTCGCCATGGCGCGTGGTGTAACTCACCAGTGCTGCGGCGGTGGGCAAGCGCAGGAAATGACTAAATGGTTTGATACCAACTATCACTACCTGGTCCCCGAATTCAGCGTTGATCAGTCCTTTGAGCTGTCGTGGACGCAATTGTTCGAGGAAGTGGAAGAGGCCAGGGCCCTGGGCCACGCGGTCAAGCCGGTGCTGATCGGGCCGTTGACCTATCTCTGGCTGGGGAAGGCCAAGGGGGAAGCGTTCGACAAGCTGGAGCTGCTCGAGCGACTGCTTCCGGTCTACGGGGAAGTGCTGGAGCGGCTCGCCGCGCAGGGAGTGGAGTGGGTGCAGATCGATGAGCCGATCCTGGTGCTCGACTTGCCGCAAGATTGGAAGAACGCCTACGAGCGAGCCTACAACCTGTTGCAGCGCGCGCCATTGAAGAAGCTGGTCGCAACCTATTTTGGCGGCTTGGAAGACAACCTTGGCTTGGCCGCGGCGTTGCCGGTCGATGGCCTGCATATCGACCTGGTGCGTGCGCCGGACCAGTACCCGGTCATCCTTGATCGACTGCCGGCCTACAAAATCCTCTCCCTGGGCATCGTCAACGGACGAAACGTCTGGCGGTGCGATCTGGATAAAGCCTTGAACGTGCTTCGTCACGCTGCCGAGCGGTTGGGCGAGCGACTCTGGGTCGCGCCGTCCTGTTCGTTGCTGCACGCACCAATGGACCTTGCGCGGGAGGACCAACTGGATGCTGAGCTGCGAAGCTGGCTGGCGTTTGCCGTGCAGAAATGCGCGGAGGTTGCCGTGCTGACGCGAGCGGTCAATCAACCGGACGATGCCCAGGTACAGGCCGCGTTACAACAAAGCCGCGAGGTTCAGGCGAGCCGCGCCGAGTCTCCACGGATCCACAAGCCCGCCGTGCAGGCGCGCTTGGCTGCGATCAAGCCCAGGCATAGCCAGCGGCAATCCGCCTTCAAACGCCGCATCGAGAAGCAGCGCGCTCGGCTGGATCTGCCGGCATTCCCGACGACCACCATTGGCTCGTTCCCGCAGACCCCAGCGATCCGTTTGGCGCGTCAGGGGTTCAAGCAGGGCAAGCTGGCCCTGACCGACTATACCGAGGCGATGCACGCCGAGATTCGTCACGCAATTGCCGTCCAGGAGCGATTGGGTCTGGATGTGTTGGTACACGGTGAGGCCGAGCGTAACGACATGGTCGAGTATTTCGCCGAGCAGCTCGACGGTTATGCCTTTACCCGCTTCGGCTGGGTGCAGAGCTACGGCTCGCGTTGCGTGAAACCGGCGGTGATCTACGGCGATCTGAGCCGCCCGGCTGCGATGACGGTGGAGTGGATTCGCTATGCGCAGCAGCAGACCCGTAAGGTCATGAAGGGCATGCTGACCGGGCCGGTAACCATGTTGATGTGGTCGTTTACTCGCGAGGATGTCAGCCGTGAGGAACAGGCGCGGCAGCTGGCGCTAGCGATCCGGGACGAGGTCTGTGATCTCGAAGCGGCGGGCATCAAAGTCGTCCAGATCGACGAAGCGGCATTCCGCGAAGGTCTGCCGTTGCGGCGCGCCCAGTGGGGGCACTATCTCGATTGGGCGGTCGATGCGTTCCGTCTGTGCGCCAGCGGTGTGCGCGACGAAACGCAGATCCACACGCACATGTGCTACAGCGAATTCAACGATGTGATCGAGGCGATCGCCTCGATGGATGCTGACGTCATCACCATCGAGACCTCCCGCTCGCAAATGGAGCTGTTGGAAGCGTTCCGCGTCTTTGACTATCCCAACGACATCGGTCCCGGCGTCTACGACATCCATTCGCCGCGCGTCCCAGACACGGCTGAAATGGTTCAGCTGCTGCAGAAGGCCGCCGAGCGAATCCCGGCCGAGCGGCTCTGGGTCAACCCGGATTGCGGCCTGAAAACCCGCGGCTGGTCGGAAACCGAGGCGGCTCTGGTCAACATGGTCGCTGCCGCCCGCCAGTTGCGGGTGGCGTACCGGACCAAGGTTGCCTGACCGGTTGTCTGCTGGCGTGGCGGGCCGATCTGTCGACCCGGCCGCGACGCAACAGCAACGGCCCGCACATTGTGCGGGCCGTTGTGTTTTTGGCTAATGTAGCGACCTTTCCTCGACGATTCTTTTCGCCATGACGCCCGCTATCGATCTGCTGAAAAAGGCCAAGGCCGACTACCGCATCCACAGCTACGAACACGATCCTAAATCGGCATCCTATGGTCTCGAAGCCGCTGAGAAGCTCGGCCTCGAACCGGCGAGAGTGTTCAAAACACTACTCGCCTGCAGCGAAAAAAATGAGCTTCTGGTGGCTGTCGTGCCGGTTGCTGGTTCGCTTGATCTCAAGGCGCTGGCGCAGGCGGGCAAGGTGAAGAAGGTCGACATGGCCGATCCCATGGCGGCGCAACGCGCGACCGGCTATCTGGTCGGTGGCATCAGTCCGCTGGGGCAGAAGAAGCGGCTACGCACGTTTATTGACGTGTCGGCGCAGGCGCAACCGAGCATCTATGTCAGCGCCGGGCGGCGAGGGCTGGAGGTGGAGTTGGCGGCTGAGGTGCTGGCCGAGCATACCGCAGGCAGCTTCGCCCCCATCGGAAGAGCCTGAGGGCCGGAAGGATCAGAGCGGCGGAAGAATTTCACCGAGTTCGGTGGAGTTTATGCCGGGAACGTGTATCTCGTTGTTCACCAGTTGCTGGCCTTCCATTTGCGGCTGAGTCACCCAGGTGAGGATGTCGTAATAGCGGCGAATGTTGGCCACGAAATGCACCGGCTCGCCTCCGCGTGCGTATCCGTAGCGCGTCTTGGTATACCACTGCTTCTGCGCCAGCCTTGGCAACATCTGTTTCACGTCCAGCCACTTGTTCGGGTTCAGGCCCTCGCTTTCGGCCAGTTTGCGCGCATCTTCCAAGTGGCCGCCACCGACGTTGTAGGCGGCTAGGGCGAACCAGGTACGGTCCGGCTCCTCAATGCTGTCCGGCAGGTTGGCATGCACCTTGGCGATGTATTTTCCACCGCCGCGAATGCTTTGGACGGGGTCGAGACGATTGTTCACGCCCATGGCCTTGGCGGTATTGAGGGTCAGCATCATCAGCCCCCGCACGCCGGTTTTCGAGGTCGCTTCGGGCTGCCAGTGGGATTCCTGATAACCGATGGCGGCAAGCAGACGCCAGTCGACGCCGTGTTCCTTGGCCGTCTCGCGGAATACCTTTTCATAGCGCGGCAGACGTTGCTGCAGGTGCTTGGCAAAGGCATAGGCGCCAACGTAGCCGAGCACGTCGACGTGACCGTAGTAACGTTCTCTCAGGCGCTGCAGTGTTCCGTTCTCCTGCGCCTGGGTGAGGAACTGGTTGGCCGCTTCGAGCACGCTGTTGTCTTCGCCCTTGCCAACGATCCATGCCAGGCTGCTTTGCTCACCGAGATCGAATGCCGCTCGTGCATTGGTGAAGTAGACCTGATTCAGCGCCAGCTCATTGGACTCGACCAACGTCAGATCTACCTGGCCCTCATCGACCATGCGCAGCAAATCGACCACCTCAACCGCATCCGATTCCTCATAGCGAAGATCCGGAAATTCGCTCTGTAGCGCCTTGAGTTTCTCGGCTTGGCTGCTGCCCTTGAGCACCAGAATGCGTTTACCGACCAGGTCTTCGGGTTGGGTAGGGCGCCGCTGACCCCGGCGATAGACGACCTGAGTGGTGACATCCAGGTAGGGCTGGGTGAAGCGCGCCAAGTCCTTGCGTCCTTCGCTTGCTACTAGGCCGGCCGCCGCCAAGGTTGGACCGCCAGGACGATTCAGGCGGGTGAAGATTTCTTCGATGCTGTCGGCGGTCTCGATCTGCAGCTTGACGCCGAGATGGCTGGCGAAGCGCTTGACCAGCTCATACTCGAAGCCGGCTTCGCCGTTGCGATCCTGGAAATAGGTGGAAGGGCTGTTGCGGGTGATCACGCGCAGAACGCCTTCCTCCTTAATTCGCTCGAGTGCGCTGGGCGGTTCAGCGCAGCTGCTGAGCATCAGGAAGAGTCCGGCCGCCAGCAACCAGGAGGTGCAGCGAGTGCGGAATGCAGTTTGGGCAAACATCGGCGCAGTATACGCAAAGGCGAACCGCCACCATATCTCGACAGGATCGACGGACTTTGCTAGGCGAAACGGCGAGCCTTGCAGCCATTGCCACCCCCGGCTTGGCTGCCGGTCGCTCGCTGACGACAACTGTGTCGGAACATTGCGGAAGCGTTCAAACGCGACGGATTCGAGACCACGCTGCACACGTTCGGCTTTTTGGTTGGCAAGAGCAGCCTTGCCCTGGCAGGCGCGGCCCGGGAAAATCCAACCATCTTCTCGAGAGCCTGCTACATGAGCACCGTTGCTAGCAAACCCTGGTTCGTCTATCTCGTACGCGCCGCCAACGGCTCGCTTTATTGCGGGATCAGTGACGATGCACAGCGCCGCTTTGCCGCTCACCAGAGTGGGCGAGGGGCGCGGTTCTTCCATTCCAGCCCGGCGGTGGCACTGGTCTATGTCGAGACGCTTGGCAGCAAGGGCGACGCGTTGCGGCGTGAGCGCGCCATCAAGCAAATGAAAAAGTCGGCCAAGGAGGCGCTGGTTTCGGTGCAGTCCGGCAGTGGCCCGGTGAATGTCCAGGCAATCAGCTGAACGGGTAGGCTGCCTCCGTTCGCGCGGGTAAGCTGCCGTTCTACCTAACGACTGGCGGAGCCTGCTATGCACGAAGTGATCCTGCACCACTATCCCACCTCGCCCTTTGCCGAAAAAGCGCGACTGATGCTGGGTTTCAAGCAGCTGTCCTGGCGTTCGGTGCAAATTCCTCCGGTCATGCCCAAGCCTGATCTCACGGCGCTGACAGGCGGCTATCGGCGTACGCCGGTGCTTCAGGTCGGCGCCGACATCTATTGCGATACCGCACTGATTGCGCGTCGCCTCGAAGCCGAGAAAGCCACACCCGCGCTGTTTCCCGAAGGGCAGGAGTTCGTTGCGGCGACGCTGGCACAGTGGGCTGACTCGGTGCTGTTCCTGCATGCCGTGAGCCTGGTGTTTCAGCCGGAATCCATGGCCATGCGTTTCGCTCAAGTGCCTAAAGCGTTCATCGAGGTGTTCAGCAAGGACCGCGCCGCCTTGTTCAGCAGCGGCTCGGTGGCCCGCATTCCGCTTGAACAGGCGAAGAATCATTGGCCGGTCCTGATGGCGCGCCTGCAACAGCAATTAGCGCGTGGCAGCGGAGAGTTTCTGCTTGGTGCTGCACCTTGCGTGGCGGACTTCGCTGTCGCCCATTGCCTTTGGTTCCTTAAAGGCACACCAGTGACCGCGCCGCTGGTCGATGCCTATCCGGACGTGGCGGCCTGGCTTGGCAAGGTGCTGGCAGTGGGGCACGGCTCGCTGTCCGAGCTATCGGCGGAAGAGGCCGTGTCTATTGCTCGCGACGCGACGCCTGCGGAATTGCCGGATGAACCGTTCTCCGAGCCCAATGGATTCGAGGCGGGGCAGGCCGTGACCGTATCCGCAGTGGATTACGGCACCGATCCGGTTGAAGGTGAGCTGGTCTTCGCTGGCGTGGAAGAGCTGATTCTGCGACGTGAGGATGAGCGTGCTGGCGTCGTCCATGTGCACTTCCCTCGCATCGGCTATCGCATCGACGCCCGTTGATGCTTCTGGCCCGCGCAAACCCGTTGCGCGGGCCTTCTTAATCCGTTCGTCAGAGCGCGATGAATAGCAGCGTCACACCCAGCAGCAAGCGATAAATCACGAAGGGCAGCATACCCAAGGCGTCGAGCGCCTTGAGGAACAGCTTGATGCAGAGAAACGCCGCAACGAACGACAGTGCGGCGCCAATGAAAATGTCATTCCACGGCGCGGCTTCACCTGACTGGGCTAACTCGACCGCTTTCAACCCGCCTGCAGCGAGGATCAGCGGTATCGACAGTAGAAAGGAGAAGCGTGCTGCGGTCTGCCGGGTGAAACCGAGCAGCAGGGCCGCAGTCATGGTGATACCCGAGCGCGAGGTGCCGGGAATCAGCGCTAGCGCTTGCGCAAAGCCGATAATCAGCGCGCTTTTCCAGGTCAGCTGATCCATTTCGGCGACACGCCGGCCCTTGACGTCCGCGTACCACAGCAGCAGGCCGAAGATGATGGTCGTAGCCGCGATGAAGAGCATCGATCGGGTGTACTGCTCGATGTAGTCCTCCAGCAGCAAGCCGATGATGCCCGCCGGCAATGTGCCGATGATGATCGCCCAGCCGAGACGGCTTTCCGCGCTGACCTGTCGGCGGAACACGTGTGCAAGCCAGCCACGGGTGGTCGCGATCACCTCGTGACGGAAACAGATCAATACGGCGAGCAAGGTGCCGACGTGTACCGCGACGTCGAATGCCTGGCCCTGGTCGGGCCATCCAAGCACTTGCGAAGGAAGGATCAGGTGGGCGGAAGATGAAACCGGGAGAAATTCAGTGATGCCCTGGACCAGGGACAGAATAATCAGGTGCAGCCAATCCATTGTGAATCCTTAGCCGTAGCGGGTCGTACAGGGTTGCAGCAGCGATGAGCAGCCATCTGACTGGCAGATGGCCGTTTCATTCCAGCGAGGAGACAGATTTTCGTAGCGGCGTGCTTGGCTCCGGCTTCCGACAACCCTCAGGAGCCTGCGACGCGTACAGGCGTCGTCGCTCAGGGCTTATCCCTTGCGCCGCTTGAGCTGATCGGTCAGCTGCGTTGGCAGGTTGCGAATGATCAACATGTCGCGGGCTTCGTCATATTCGACTTTCGAGCCCAGCAGGTGTGATTCGAAGCTGATCGACAGTCCTTCGGCCCGGCCAGTGAATCGCTGAAACTGGCTCAGGGTGCGCTTGTCAGCGGGAATCTCCGGCGAAAGGCCATAGTCCTTGTTGCGGATGTGATCGTAGAAGGCGCGTGGGCGCTCCTCGTCGATGACCCCGGACAGCTCCTCCAGCGACATGGGCTCACCGATCTTGGCCTGACTGCTGGCATAGCCCACCAGCGCACTGGTCTTCTCGCGTGCCTTTTCGTCAGGCAGGTCTTCGCTTTCGACATAGTCGCTGAAGGCTTTGAGCAGGGTGCGCGTTTCACCGGGGCCGTCGACACCTTCCTGGCAGCCGATGAAATCGCGGAAATACTCTGAGACCTTCTTGCCGTTCTTCCCCTTGATGAAGGAAATGTACTGCCGGGACTGCTTGTTGTTCTTCCACTCGGACAGATTGATCCGCGTCGCCAGGTGCAGTTGACCCAGGTCCAGGTGCCGGGCTTCGGCGACATCCAGCGCGTCGGTAACGGTCACGCCATTGCTGTGGTGCAGCAATGCGATCGCCAGGTAATCGGTCATGCCTTGCTGGTAGTGGGCGAACAGAACATGGCCGCCGGTGGAAAGGTTGGATTCCTCCATCAGCTTTTGCAGGTGTTCCACGGCTTGCCGGCTGAACGCAGTGAAATTCTGGTTGCCGTCCATGTACTGCGTCAGCCAACCGCTAAAGGGGTAGGCGCCCGATTCGTCATGAAAGTAGCCCCAGGCTTTGCCCTGCTTGGCGTTATAGCTTTCGTTTAGATCGGCCAGCAGGTTCTCAATGGCCTGTGAATCGCCCAGCTCCGAGTCACGGGCATGGAGAACGGCAGGTGTGCCGTCCGGCTTTTTTTCGATCAGGTGAACGATGCAGTGGCGAATCGGCATGGAGGTACTCGCGTCGAGAAGGCAGACAGGCGGCAGTTTACCCGAGCAACCCTGTCGCTCGCCGTTCGCCTGAGTAAAAAGGGGGAGGTGGATGACGAGGTGGTTGCGAGTAAGATGGATCCCCCTCGATTTTTGCAAAGTGTGTCAGTGATGAATGCGATTTGGCGCAACAGTACCTGGATCCTGCTGGGTGGCTCCTTGATCCTTGCCCTTTCCCTGGGAATCCGACACGGATTCGGCCTTTTCCTGCCACCCATGAGCGCGGAATTTGGCTGGGGGCGTGAGACCTTCGCCTTTGCCATCGCCCTGCAAAATCTGATCTGGGGCCTGGCGCAGCCGGTTACCGGCGCGCTGGCGGACCGTTTCGGTGTGGCCCGTGCGGTGCTGCTCGGTGGCGTGCTTTATGCGGTCGGCCTGTTGCTGATGGCGGGTGCGGATTCCCCGGTATCGTTGTCCCTCAGTGCAGGCCTGCTGATTGGGCTGGGGCTTTCCGGAACATCGTTTTCCGTGATCCTTGGCGCAGTCGGGCGCGCGGTGCCGGTCGAAAAACGCAGCATGGCGATGGGTATAGCGAGCGCAGCGGGGTCGTTCGGTCAGTTTGCCATGTTGCCCGGCACGCTCGGTCTGATCGGCTGGCTTGGCTGGTCGTCGGCCTTGCTGGCGCTGGGGCTTTTGGTGGCTCTGATCATGCCGCTGGCGTTGATGCTGCGCAGCGGGCCAGCAGCGCCAGTGACCGGCCCGCAGCAGACGCTGATGGAGGCGCTGCGTGAAGCGGTCAGCCACTCGGGCTTCCGCCTACTGGCGCTGGGTTTCTTCGTCTGCGGGTTTCAGGTCGTATTCATCGGCATACACCTGCCCGCATATCTGGTCGACAAGCAGCTACCTGCGATGGCCGGCACGACGGTGCTGGCGCTAGTCGGGCTGTTCAACATCGTCGGTACCTACACAGCGGGCTGGCTGGGCGGTTGTTATTCGAAGCCGAAATTGCTGACCGCGCTTTATCTGGCCCGAGCGGTTGTGATCAGCGCGTTCTTCTTCTCTCCGCTGACGCTCTGGACCGCCTATGCCTTCGGCATCGCCATGGGGTTGCTGTGGCTGTCCACCGTGCCCTTGACCAATGGGACGGTCGCTACGCTGTTCGGCGTGCGCAATCTGTCGATGTTGGGCGGCATCGTGTTTCTGTTCCACCAGATCGGCTCGTTCTTCGGTGGCTGGCTGGGCGGCTGGGTCTATGACACGACTGGCAGTTACGATCTGGTCTGGCAGATTTCTATCGCGCTGAGCCTGATGGCTGCTGCGCTCAACTGGCCAATTCGTGAGCAACCTGTCGAGCGCGTGCGCTTGGCTGCAGGTACGGCCTGATGCGCCGCGTCTGGTTATGGACTGGCGGCGCCGTGTTGGCGTCGCTGCTCTTGGTTGCGGCTTGGTGGGGCTGGCAGCAAGGCGGCCTGGCTCTGCTACAGCTGGGTGTAGGTATCTGCTGATCAATCGTTCGGGTAGTTTTTGCCTCTGGTAGGGAATCAATTGCGCAACGGGTGGCTCCAACAGGCGAGACGAAGGAAGGTTGTCGTTGAATCGTAACCTAAGGCCTGTAAAAAGCTGCGGCATGCAGTTATCTGGAGCTACCGAACCATGTCCACACTTACCGAACTCGCCCAACAGATCGCCCAGCTCTATCCGCTGCAGGACAAGCGCGTCGGCAAGCGCTATCGCGTTGTCGGCGAACTCGCCGGGATGACCGAGCTGGAGGAAATCAACGGGGAGCCTCGGTATATCCAGACGCTGGCCCTGAAAGATCGCCAACGCTGGGATATTGCCGTCTGAGGTGAAATGTTTCAGCTGATCGTAGCGGAAACGATCAGCCTGACTGGCGGTTCGACCAGCGATCAGCACGCCACTTCGCGCGCTGTTCATCATCGAGGTAGCTCCAGGCCACGAAGCGACTGCGCTTTTGCCCCTGGGACATTTCGCATACGCGGACCTGCTGGGCGCCGAGCTTCTTGAGCCGAGCCTGTAGCGGCTGTACGTTGCTTGCTTTCGAAACCAGCGTGCTGAACCAGCAGACCTGCTGGCTCACGCCGCGACTTTCTTCCGCCAGCAGCGCAATGAATGCTGCCTCCCCGCCTTCACACCAAAGTTCTGCCGCCTGACCGCCGAAGTTAAGGGTGGGCAGCTTGCGCTTGGGGTCGAGCTTGCCAAGGTTGCGCCACTTGCGCTGGCTGCCACTGCTGGCCTCTGCTTGGGAAGCATGGAAGGGCGGATTGCAAAGCGTGACGTCGAAGCGGTCGTCGGCCTGCACCAGGTTTTCAAATATGTGGCGGGGTTGCTGCTGCGGGCGCAGCGCAATGCTCTTGCCCAGCTTATTGGCGGTGACGATCGTACGGGCCGACGCCAGTGCAGTTGCGTCGATATCCGACCCCGTGAAGCGCCAGCCGTATTCGCGCAGACCGATCAATGGATAGATGCAGTTAGCGCCAGTGCCAACGTCCAGCGCATGAATGCCTGTGCCGCGAGGAATCTCTCCAGCGTTTTCGTCCGCCAGCAAGTCGGCTAGACCGTGCAGATAGTCGGCCCGGCCTGGTACCGGTGGGCACAGGTAACCCGGCGGTATATCCCAATGCACGATTCCGTAGAACTGCTTGAGCAGTGCCCGGTTGAATACGCGGACCGCATCCGGGTCGGCAAAATCGATGCTCTCCTTGCCGTAGGGATTGACGACGACGAACTTCGCCAACTCTGGGTTGCCCGCTATCAGCGCTGGAAAGTCATAGCGCCCGGTGTGGCGGTTCCGTGGGTGCAGCACGGCCTTTTTGACCGCAGGCTTGGCCTTGTGCAATGGCGGTGTGACTGGTCTGGATGTCATGTTCGGCTGTCGCTAGCGGTAAAAGCCGTATTGTCCCAGCTTTCAGGCTCGACGTGGCACCAGCAGCATCCAGATCAGCCCCCACAGCAGCGCGCCGGCACCGAGCCAGAAGGCGCTGTGCAGAGAGCCGCCCATGCCTAGCCAGACGCCAGTGAGCCAGGGGCCGGCCAGCTGGGTCAGGCTGTAGAGCGCAATCAGTGCTGCTGACAGTCGCGGTCCCTGGTGCGGATGAAGGGCGCGTGCCAGGCGTTGGGTCAGCAACACGGTGCCAAGAAAGGTCCCGCCGACCAGTACGGCACATAACAAAATCCCCCACGCGCCGGGCAGTAAGAGCGCAGCCAGGACACCGGCCAGTTGCGTGACATAGCTTAAGCGCAGTGCCAGTGTGTCGCCGAACAGAGCGCCGAGGCGATTCCAGAGCCAGGGTGAAGGCAGGGTGGCCACTGCCACCACCAACCAGCTGCTTTCCACCAGCAAGTCGCCTGGTTCAACCTGCAACCGGGCAACCATGGGTAGAAAGGTCATCGGCAAGATATAGCCCATGCCGGCGCCGGCATACGAGAGAAACAGGGGAGTGCTGGCACGATCCAGCAGGCGTCCGCTTGGAGGCTGTGTCGTTTCCGTGGGCGGCTCGTCCGGCGGCATGTCGAGGTTCGCCAACTGACGCCAGCCCCACCAGGCTAGGGGGATAGAGAGCAGTGCTGCGGGCCACCAGCGGTCGGCGCCCTGCAGTACACCGTTGCTCAGGCTAACCATGAAGCTGGACAGGATCAGCCCCACACAGACGCCGAGATAGACGAGGCCGCTGGACGACACGCGACGATGACGCGCTAACCATTCCAGAATCAACGAAGGTGCCTGGACAAAGACCAGGCCGTTGCTGATGCCATTGAGCAGGCGCAGCGTCGAAAGGGCTTCCACCGATTCGGCCTGGGTCTGCGCCAGCGTTGTCACGATGTGCAGCACCAGTGCCCAGGGCAGGCTGCGACGTATCTGCGCGACCTGATGCCAGCGCAGGGCGAGCAGCGCGCCGACCAAATACCCCAAGTAGTTCCAGGTGGCGATGCTCGCGCCCTGTTGTACGGTCAGTAAGCCGTCCTCTACCAGCCACGGAAGAAGTGGCGTGTAGACAAAACGTCCCAGTCCATGGACAACCAGCAGCAAGGCGGCACCAGCGAGCAGAACCGGGAACAGGGCGGGGCGTTGAGACATTGACGACTAACCGTGCAGGCGAACAGGTCCACAGCTTAGCGGCACGCCTGGCAAAGGACCACGCTACTGATGGTTAAAGGGGATTTGCGAGTACGCGGGTAGCATCAGTACGCACCCGCTCGACCTGCCGGGTCCACTGAGCGGAATTGGAGCAGTTAGGTATTCTGCGGGCAGTCACGGATAGCCGAGAACGGATTTGATCTGCGCCAGGTTGCGTTCGATCCATAGCCGGTCAATCGCGCCCCAGTTATGGATCTGGTAATGGCCGGCGTTATGCCGCTCACCGTCGTCCTGAGTGAAGCGGCAATCAATGTCCAGATCGGCAAGGGCCGCTAAGGTGTCCTGTGCCGTCCTGCGCGGCATTCCGGTCGCTTCTACCAGAGCAGGCACGCTCGTGGCTGCACCGCTGTCAATCAGCCAGGCGACATATAAACGGCGATAGAAACTGCTCTTGGTCTTGCTGACTGTCATTACGGTTCCCAGAACGTTAACGGCTAGGCTCGCTGAGCGGCTTCGTGCGCTCAGCGAGCTAGACGGTAGTGCATCAACGCAGTGCGAGCATGCCTATATAGGTCACGGCGCCGGCTGTGTAACCAAGGAAAGCCAGCAGGCTGACGCGCTTGACGTACCAGGTGAAGCTGATTTTTTCCATGCCCATGGCTGCTACGCCTGCGGCTGAACCAATGATGAGCGTGCTGCCTCCCGTCCCGGCGCAATACGCCAGCATCTCCCAGAAGTTGCCGTCGACCACGAATTGCGACAGCCAGGCGACTTCGGCGGCGGGCGCTGCATCAAGAGTCTCCGGGCTGATCAGCGGATACATCTTCATCGAGCCGGCAACCAGTGGCACGTTGTCCACCACCGCCGACAGCAGGCCGATGCTGTAGTTGATCGGATAAATATGTCCGAGGGTGTCACGCAGCGCCGTGGCGACCTGGGTCAGGTGACCGGCTGTAGCGAGCGCCGCAACCGCCAGAAGGATGCCAAGGAAGAACAGCACGCTCGGAGTATCGACCTTGCGCAGAACGCCCACGACCGAGAGCGGGTGCTTGTGATCGTCTTCTTTGTGACGATGTAGAAATTCGGTAGTGACCCAGAGCACGCCGAGTCCGAACAGGATGCCCATATACGGCGGCAAGTGGGTGACGGTCTTGAAGACCGGCACGAATACCAGCGCGCCAATACCGAGCGCCAATACCAGATTGCGCTCGAATGCCGTAGTCGCTGGCGGATTGCTTTCGGCCAGGTGCGCTCGAGCGCCAGGGCGGGGCACTTCGCCGCGCATGCTAAAACTGAGAATCAACAGGGGTACCAGCAGGCAGACCAGGCTCGGGATAAACAGCCCGACGATCACGCCAGAGGCGGTGATCTGGTTGCCGATCCAGAGCATGGTCGTCGTAACGTCGCCAATCGGTGACCAGGCGCCGCCAGCGTTGGCAGCTATCACCACGACGCCGACGAACAACCAGCGTTCTGGGCGGCCGCGGATCAGTTTGCGCAGCAGCGAGACCATGACGATGGTGGTGGTCAGGTTGTCCAGTGCGGCGGACAGGAAGAAGGTTAGGAAGCCGATGATCCACAGTAGATGCACGCGCTTTCGCGTCTGGATACGGTCAGTGATGACCTTGAAACCTTCGTGCGAATCGATGAGTTCGACGATGGTCATGGCGCCGAGCAGGAAGAACAGGATCTCCGAGATTTCGCCCAGATGATGCCGCAGTGATTCGACGACATAGGCTGACGGATCGGCCAGGTCATGGCCGGCTGACGGCAACAGCGGCACGATGGATTCCGCGCCGAGTATCAATGCGGTCCAGCACAGCACTGCTGTGAGAATCGCCGCGGCGGCCTTGTCGATTTTCAGCGGATGCTCGAAGGCTATGCATAGATAGCCCAGAACAAATAGAACAGCCATGAGTACATACATCGGAGGGGCTCCATTTTTTAAAAACCGTACCGGGCCATTCGGATTGTTGTTCTGGCTCGGGGCTGACAGGCTTAAAAAATGGGCGACTTGCGGTGCGAGAGAATTAAGTAACCGTGATACGGAAGGTAATACCTGCGTCGTGGACGGCTGCGCGTAAAGCAAACTACCTGGGCTTGCTTCGCTGCTGACTTACTTCATGTCGTGGAACTTTCCGCGTTGGTTCAGGCCTGTCAGTTGCAATTCGTTATTGTCGTGTGCGGCATAGTGTATCAGCGGCACTGAAGGCGACTTGTCATCAATCAAGAGCAGATGCCTAAGCAAAAAGGCCAGCACATCAAGTGCTGGCCTCTGGCTTCGTTACAGGCTGGCGATGCGCTCGCGTTGCTCGAGCAGCCTGGCTTTGGCCTGCTCGGCCTCGGCCAGTTTGGCGCGCTCCTTGTCGATGACTTCGGCCGGCGCCTTGTCGACGAAGCCGGCATTGCCGAGCTTGCCACCGACACGCTTCACTTCGCCGTCCAAGCGGCCAATTTCCTTGTCGAGGCGGGCAAGTTCGGCGTCCTTGTCGATCAGGCCTGCCATGGGCACCAGGACCTGCATGTCGCCCACCAGCGCCGTTGCTGACAGCGGCGGTTCTTCGCCTTGAGTGAGGACGCGAACGCTTTCCAGTTTGGCCAGTTTCTTCAGTAGCGGCTCGTTATCGGCGAGGCGACGCTGGTCTTCGGCCGAGGCGTTGGCCAGCACTACGTCGATGCGTTTGGCCATCGAGATATTCATCTCGCCGCGGATCTGGCGGACACCCAGCATGAAGGCCTTGACCCACTCGATATCACCTTCGGCGGCTTCGTCGATGCGCTCCGGGTTGAATTCTGGCCACGGCTGCAGCATCAGGGTCGGGCCTGATTTGCCTGCGAGCGGCGCGACGCGCTGCCAGATTTCCTCGGTGATGAACGGCATGAACGGATGTGCCAGACGCAGTGCCGTTTCGAGTACGCGCACCAGGGTGCGGCGCGTGCCGCGCTGGCGTTCAACGCTGGCGGTCTCGTCCCAGAGCACTGGCTTGACCAGCTCCAGATACCAGGCGCAGTACTCGTCCCAGATGAACTCGTAGAGCGCCTGCGCTGCCAGGTCGAAGCGAAAGGCTTCGAGCTGGCGAGTCACCTCGGCCTCGGTGCGCTGCAGCGCGGAAATGATCCAGCGATCCACCGATGACAGCTCGACGGGTTCGTCGTTGGTGCCGGTGTCCTTGCCTTCGGTGTTCTCGAAGACGAAGTTGGCGGCGTTCCAAATCTTGTTGCAGAAGTTGCGGTAACCCTCGACGCGGCCCATGTCGAACTTGATGTCGCGCCCGGTGGAGGCCAGCGAGCAGAAAGTGAAGCGCAGGGCGTCGGTGCCGTAGCTGGCGATGCCCTCAGGAAACTCGGAGCGGGTCTGCTTGGCGATCTTCTCCGCCAGCTTGGGCTGCATCATGCCGCTGGTGCGCTTGGTCAGCAGCTCGTCGAGGGTGATGCCGTCGACGATATCCAGCGGGTCTAGCACGTTGCCCTTGGACTTGGACATCTTCTGACCTTGGCCATCACGCACCAAGCCGTGTACGTACACGGTTTTGAACGGGATTTGCCCGGTCAGGTGCGTGGACAACATGATCATCCGGGCGACCCAGAAGAAGATGATGTCGAAGCCGGTGACAAGTACGTCAGTGGGGTGGAAGGTCTTGAGGAATTCGGTCTGCTCGGGCCAGCCGAGGGTGGAGAAGGTCCACAGTCCGGAGCTGAACCAGGTGTCCAGCACGTCCTCGTCCTGACGCAGTTCGACGTTGTTGCAGAGGTTGTACTTGCTGCGCACCTCCACTTCGTCACGGCCGACATAGACGTTGCCCGCTTCGTCGTACCAGGCTGGAATGCGGTGGCCCCACCAGAGCTGACGGCTGATGCACCAGTCCTGAATGTCGCGCATCCAGCTGAAGTACATGTTCTCGTACTGCTTGGGCACGAACTGAATCTCGCCGCTTTCCACGGCCGCGATGGCTTTCTCGGCCAGCGGCTTGGTGGAGACGTACCACTGATCGGTCAGCCACGGCTCGATGATGGTGCCCGAGCGGTCGCCGCGCGGCACTTTCAGCGCGTGGTCGTCGACCTTTTCCAGCAGGCTCATGGCGTCGAACTCGGCGACGATGGCCTTGCGCGCATCGAAACGGTCCATGTGCGCGTAGCCATCCGGTAGGCTGGCGTCGACCTTGTCGTTCAGTGAACCGTCAATGTTGAACACCTGGGCGCGGGCCAGGATGCAGGCGTTCTGGTCGAAGATATTGATCAGCGGCAGGTGATGGCGCTTGCCGACCTCGTAGTCATTGAAGTCATGGGCCGGGGTGATCTTCACGCAGCCAGTGCCGAACTCAAGGTCGACGTAATCGTCGGCAACGATCGGGATCAGACGATTGACCAGCGGCAGCATGACGTGGCGGCCGATCAGGCTCTTGTAGCGCTCGTCCTCAGGGTGCACGGCGATGGCGGCGTCGCCCAGCATGGTTTCCGGACGAGTCGTGGCGACCACCAGATAATCCAGACCGTCGGCGGTCTTGCAGCCATCGGCCAACGGGTAGCGCAGGTGCCAGAGGTGACCTTTCTCGTCGTGATTTTCCACTTCCAGATCGGAGATTGCGGTGTGCAGCTTGGTGTCCCAGTTAACCAGGCGCTTGCCACGGTAGATCAGGCCATTCTCATGCAGCCGCACGAAGGCTTCCTTTACGGCGTTAGACAGGCCCGCATCCATGGTGAAGCGTTCGCGCGACCAGTCCACCGAGGAACCCAGACGGCGGATCTGACGGGTGATGTTGCCGCCGGACTCTTCCTTCCACTCCCAGACCTTATCGAGAAACTTCTCGCGGCCCAGGTCGTGGCGGTTGACGCCCTGCGCGCTCAGCTGACGCTCGACTACCATCTGAGTGGCGATGCCGGCGTGATCTGTACCCGGCTGCCACAAGGTGTTGCGGCCCTGCATCCGTCGGAAGCGAATCAGTGCATCCATGATGGCGTTGTTGAACCCATGGCCCATATGCAAGCTGCCGGTGACGTTCGGCGGCGGGATCATGATGGTGTAGGGTTCGCCTGAACCTTGGGGTGCGAAATAGTTATTCGTTTCCCAAGTCTGGTACCAGGAGGTTTCGATGGCGTGCGGCTGGTAGGTCTTGTCCATGCGGCGGGACCCTTAGAACGGCTGATCGGAAAAGCGGGCAAGTATAAAGGCAAAGTGGATGGTCGGCAGGATTGCGATGCCGCTTTTGTCCCGCCGGCACAGCTTAGCCGCGCGTAAGTGTCTATTCCGGCGTGGCGTTTGCCTCGGTTGGCTGCAACTCAGGAACGATGGGACTTGATCAGCTGCTCGGCGCGCGCTTCCAGGCGGACGCGCAGCTCGGCTTCGATCTGCGGGACATAGTCGTCGATGACCTCCTGCAGAATGAGTTGCGCAGCATTGCGCAATTCATGGTCGAGATGACGCTCGGCGAGCGTCCGAAAAGCTGTACGCACGGCAGGTTCGCGCGGCTCGACCTCAGGTTCGGGGGCCGGTGCGGGTGGGTGTTCGACGATTTCCGAAAGCAAGGGAAAGCTGTCCGGGTCCAGCGTATCGCTCAGCAATGGCGGGTCTTGGTCACCCAGCAGCGCACGAATGGATTCCAGATCATCAAGAAGATGGGCTTTTGGGGGGCGCGATTGCGTCATGTACGGGGCATCCGGAATTGAGCGTCCAGGCGTGTAAGGGGGTGGTCCTGATCGGGCATTGGCCCAGTAACTATCGTTGCTGATCGACGCTGAGTTGGCGGCTCCATCGCGTTCGGCCAGTGCGCCTTAAAGCTCGACTCTCTTTGGATCATAGCCACGCTGCCGATAGAGGCGAAAATTGTCCCGGCAGACGGTCAGCAGCTCAGGCTGCTGATTGACGATTTCGATCACCCGGCTGAACTGATCAGTGTGCGGCGATAGCATAGGTGAGAGGTTGATCAGCAGGCCTTGTGCCGCAGCGGGTGGCTGCTCCGTGCCAATCACCACGGGTGCGTGGGGATCGTCATCATGAAACTCATGCGGAATGAAGCGCTCTGCACGAAACGTCCAGAGCAGCTCGTCCAGTTCGCTGCACTGCTGGTTATCCTGACAGCGAATAAATACCGATAGGCCGTGCTGCCAGCCTTTGCTCGCCAACTGGCAGGCCGCTCTAGCACGACCCACCGACTGGCTGTCCGGCAGCACGTAAAACTCGATTCGAGTCATGCCCGGTATCCGCTCGCTTTGCTCATGCCTGCTCGGCTCGGTCCAGCAGGTACTGGGTCAGCAAGGGGACCGGGCGTCCCGTCGCGCCTTTTTCCTTACCGCCACTGATCCATGCGGTACCAGCGACGTCCAGATGCGCCCAGGGGTAGGCCTTGGTAAAGCGTGATAGGAAGCAGGCCGCGGTGATGGTACCGGCCTTGGGGCCACCGATATTGGCAATGTCGGCGAAGGGGCTGTCGAGCTGTTCCTGATACTCATCGAACAATGGCAGTTGCCAGGCGCGGTCGTCGGCTTTCTGGCCAGCGCCCAGTACTTGCTGCAGCAGTTCGTCGTTGTTGCCCAGCAGGCCGGACGTGTTGCTGCCCAGCGCTACGATGCAGGCACCGGTCAGGGTGGCGACATCAATTACCGCGCGCGGCTTGAAACGCTCGGCATAGGTCAGGGTATCGCAGAGCACTAACCGACCTTCGGCGTCGGTGTTGAGGATCTCAACGGTCTGCCCGCTCATGGTGGTGACGATGTCGCCGGGGCGGGTGGCGTTGCCGCTCGGCATGTTTTCTGCGCAGGCGAGCAAGCCGACCAGATTGATCGGCAACTGAAGTTCCAATGCGGCGCGGAAGGTGCCGAGCACGCTGGCAGCACCGCACATGTCGTACTTCATTTCGTCCATGCCCTGGCTGGGCTTGAGGCTGATGCCGCCCGTGTCGAACGTGATGCCTTTGCCGACCAGGGCGTAGGGCTGTTCGCCTTTTTTGCCGCCGTTGTATTGCATGACGACGATGCAACCTGGCTGATCGCTGCCCTGGGATACGGCGAGAAACGAACCAGCGCCAAGTTCACGCAGCTTCTTTTCGTCCAGAACCTCGACTTTAAGGCCTTTGAAGGCCTTTCCGAGCTGCTTGGCCTGCTCGGCCATATAGCTTGGGTGGCAGACGTTTGGCGGCAGGTTGCCCAAATCCCGGGCGAAGCTCATGCCGGCGGTAATCGCTGCGGCATGGCGAGCAGCCTGCTCGACGCGTGCCTGATCCGCTTTGTCAGTTAACAGGGTGATCTTGCCGAGCTTGGGTTCGTCGTTCTTCTTGCTCTTGAACTGGTCAAAAACGTACTGACCATCGGCCAATACTTCGACCAGCATGCGAGCGCGGGCATAGGTGTCACGGTCTTTGACCTGGACATCTTGCAGGGCGAACGTCGCATCGCTGCCAGCAAGACCTTTGAGCACGCCGAGTGCTGCGCCGGCAATCTTGCGCCACTGGCGCCCGTCGCGCTCGTCATCCTTGCCGGTGCCAACCAACAGGACGCGATCCGCCTTGAGGTTTGGCAGGTTATGCAGCAGCAGGGTCTGTCCCGGTTTCCCTTTCAGGTCGCCGCGCTTGAGCACAGCGCTTATGGCGCCTCCACTGGCCTGGTCCACAGTCTGGGCTGTCGCGCCGAGCAGACCCTCTTCGCCAACAGGCAGAACAAGGGTGGCTGTTTTGGCTGCAGCGGCTTTGGTGTTCTTTACAACGAATTCCATGGCGTCGAGTCCCCAAGACAAAGAGTCGGGTTTGCAGGATAATGCCGGGCTTGTTTTCCGGTGGTTCGTCTACCGGGGCGCTGGAAAATGCTGAGTGAATCCAACGTCCTGTTACGGGCGGGCCGGCTGCTTGGTGGCTAGTTTGAGCGTAGCCGCCGGAGCCTGACAACCCTGGAGTGTCCGGTTTGATCGTCTTTCGTTACCTGTCCCGTGAGCTTCTGGTTACCCTGAGCGCTGTAAGTGCCGTGCTGCTGGTGATCATCATGAGCGGCCGTTTCATCAAATATCTGGCGCAGGCCGCACAGGGGCTGCTCGATCCGGGTGTCCTGCTAATGATCATGGGGTTCCGTCTGCCGGGATTCCTGCAGTTGATTCTGCCGCTGGGCCTGTTTCTCGGCATTCTGCTGGCCTACGGCAGGCTCTACCTCGACAGTGAGATGACCGTTCTCTCGGCTACCGGCATGAGTCAGCGCCGCCTGCTGACATATAGCCTGGCGCCGGCTGCACTGGTTGCCGGCCTAGTCGGTTGGTTGAGCCTCGGACTGGCGCCGCAGGGTGTGGCTGAGGTGGATCGCATCCTCAACGAGCAGGACTCGCTGACCGAGTTCGACACGCTGGTGCCGGGCCGCTTCCAGACACTGCGCGACGGTACCCGTGTGACCTATACCCGCGAGCTGACTGCTGATCGCACCGAGTTGGCTGGTGTGTTCATCTCCGAAACCAACCTTTCCAGCTCCACTGGCGATAAGCGCGGGCTCTCCGTGCTGGTAGCCGAACGCGGACGCCAGGAAATTCAGCCTGACGGGAGCCGCTATCTGATTCTTGAAAACGGCTATCGCTACGACGGCAATCCGGGTCAGGCAAACTACCGGGCGATCCAGTACGACACCTATGGCGTGCTGTTGCCCAGGCCGGAGGTCAGTGTCGAGCTGAGCGAGCGTGAGTCAATGCCGACGCTCGATCTGCTTGGGAGCGACGATATTCGTTTGCAATCCGAACTGCAGTGGCGCCTTTCTTTGCCGCTATTGGTGTTCATTGTCACGCTGCTCGCGGTCCCGCTGTCGAAGGTCAATCCACGCCAGGGGCGCTTTCTGAAGCTGCTGCCTGCAATTCTTCTGTATATGGCTTACCTCGCGTTACTCATCGCTGCACGTGGCGCTTTGGACAAGGGTCGAATACCCCCGGCCTTGGGGCTCTGGTGGGTGCATGGAATCTTCTTTGCCATAGGGATGTTGATGTTGTACTGGGAACCGCTGAGGCTTGCCATTAGCAAGCGCCGCAGCCTGTCGAGGGCCGCCCATGCGTAAGCTTGATCGCTACATTGGCATCCATGTTCTGCTGGCGATTCTGACGGTGCTCGGCATCATTGTCGGTCTGGCCTTGTTGTTCGCCTTCATTGACGAGTTGGGTGATGTGAAGGGTGGTTACGGCACCTTGAACGCCGCCGTTTACGTATTACTGACCACGCCATCGCGGATCTACGAGATGCTGCCTATGGCGGCGTTGATTGGTTGCCTTATTGGCCTTGGCACGCTTGCGAGCAGTAGCGAGCTGACCATCATGCGTGCCGCAGGCGTGTCTTTGGGGCGAATCGTGTTGGCCGTAATGAAGCCAATGCTGCTGCTGCTGCTGATAGGGGTGCTGATCGGGGAATATGTATCGCCGTGGAGCGAGAATATTGCGCAAGCCAGCCGTTCCTCGGCACAGGGTGCTGGTGAGGCGCAAAGCAGCAAACGCGGGCTCTGGCATCGTCAGGGTGATGAATTTGTGCATATCAATGCAGTGCAGCCGAGTGGTTTGCTCCTTGGAGTTACCCGCTATCGTTTCGATGAGCAACGGCAGCTGCAGTCGGCAAGCTTCGCCCGCCGAGCCCGTTACGACGGTGATCAGTGGCTACTCAGTGATGTCGCGACGACGCACTTTCGAGGTGATCATACCGAGGTCACGAAGGCGGCTCAGGAGGCGTGGGATGTGCAGTTGACGCCCCAGCTGGTCAGTACTGTTGTGATGGAGCCGGATGCATTGTCCATCACGGGGTTATGGCGCTATATCCACTATCTGGGTGAGCAAGGGTTGAACAATGGCCGCTATTGGTTGGCGTTCTGGAGCAAGGTGTTGCAGCCGGCGGTAACGGTGGCGCTGGTATTGCTGGCGATCTCGTTTATCTTTGGGCCGTTGCGCTCCGTAACGCTCGGCCAGCGCATTTTTACCGGTGTCATTGTTGGCTTCGTGTTCCGCATTTTGCAGGACCTGTTGGGTCCGGCGAGCCAGGTGTTCGGCTTCTCGCCGCTGCTGGCGGTGGCTGTGCCAGCGGGCATCTGTGCGCTGGCAGGTGTCTGGTTGTTGCGGCGTGCGGGTTGATTGGAATCCGCAGCAAGCTCCAAAGCCTTGAGCTGTCTAAGTCGTGCAGGGGAGGAAGATTGATTCCGGGCTTAAGGCTATTTCTTATGGATGTTTTTCGGTAGCTGCACGACTTGGCTCTCCGAATAGATGTCGTGCCAGGTTCGGTGTTGCTTGTCCCAGAGCATCCACCAATAGCCCAATCCCAGGGCAAGCCAGGACATGATCGCAATCAGGAAGCGTAGCAGAGCCTGCCACAGGTCGATGGCGCTGCCATCGGTGTTCTGGATGCGCACACCCCAGACCTGCATGCCGAGCGTCTGACCGTTATGCGTCCAGAATTTGGCAAAAAATGCGAACAGGGCGAACAGTAAGAGTGTCGAGAGGATGGGGTCTATATCCAGGCCGCCTGCTTCCGCTACCGCTCTAAGTCCTTCGCTCCCATAAAAAAAACGCAAGATCACTTGTTGGTAGAAAAGCGTGACCACCATCATCAGTGCAATCGACAGAAAAGCATCGTAGAAGAGAGCGGCGAGTCTACGAATCAGGCCGGCGGCAGGAAACTGGCCCTGCGGGCTTAGAGGGTGGTTGCGCATGCTTGTTGTCTCGCGAGGGAAGGCGGTGGCGCATTCTACGGAAACGCGCGCATAAAAAAGCCCCTGATGTTGTCATCAGGGGCTTTTCGGGGTAGGGCTTATTCCTGGATTTGAACCTGGTCAGCCTGCATGCCCTTTTGACCTTGTACAGCTACGAAGCTGACCTTCTGGCCTTCTTTCAGGCTCTTGAAACCGTTGCCTTCGATCGCGCGGAAGTGCACGAACAGATCCGGACCGCTTTCGGGAGTGATGAAACCAAAACCTTTTTCGTCGTTAAACCACTTGACGGTACCGTTCTGACGATTCGACATAGCTTTGTATCCTTGAAACTCAATAGTGGAAACGCCTCTGCATGTGCAGAAAGCGGAAACTGGTTGCAAGGAGTAAATAGTCGAACGGATGTAGCGGATCTGAAGATCTACTGCATCAGGCCACGATTCAACAGCGACCCATGCAAACACAGTGGGCACACTCTACGATAACTCGCTGGGCGATGCCAAGCCCTTTGGAGCCATAGAATTATGCCCACTGCAAGCGGTTCTTTCAGTGCTTTTTGGTGTTGCCGAAATTCGTGTTATCGCAGTTTGATTCAGCCGGCGCAGCCAGCGGTTTCGCCAGTGTTAATCTGCATTTCAATGATGCGTAAGGCTTGCTTCGGTAGGCTGCTGTTGGCCTGTCCTGGGGGTGAAGCCGCTGTTCAGCTGCGGTTCCCCTTCACCAGAAGTAATAGCTGCCTCTGGTCCACTGATAATGGTGCCTCGAGAGAGACTCGAACTCTCACGTTGTTACCAACGGCGGATTTTGAATCCGCTGCGTCTACCGATTCCGCCATCGAGGCACAGTGGCGGCGCAGTATAGGGATGCATTGCGAAGCGGTCAATCGTCTGGCGTGGTCAGAATGAGGTGTTTCCGCTAAGCTTTGCGCCCCTGATGCCCCGTGCTGATCTTTCAATGCAAGTCTCCGCTTTTTCCTTCGATCTCCCCGATTCGCTAATTGCCCGACATCCTTTAGCCGAGCGTCGTGCCAGTCGGTTGCTAACGCTCGATGGTCCGACCGGTTCTTTGGGTCACCATGGTTTCGTCGAGTTGCTCGATTACCTGCGTCCCGGCGACCTGATGGTGTTCAACAACACGCGGGTCATTCCGGCGCGCCTGTTCGGCCAAAAAGACACTGGCGGCAAAGTCGAGGTGCTTATCGAACGCGTGCTCGATGGTCGTCGGGTGCTGGCGCATATCCGCTCCAGTAAATCCCCCAAGGCAGGCGCCAGAATTCATATTGAGGGGGGCGGTGAGGCGGTGATGCTGGCGCGGCAAGATACGTTGTTCGAACTGGAATTCGAGGAAGACGTGCTGCCGTTGCTCGAGCGCGTCGGCCATATGCCTTTGCCGCCCTACATAGATCGGCCGGACGACGTGGCAGACCGAGAACGCTACCAAACGGTTTATGCGCAACGGGCGGGCGCAGTTGCTGCACCAACGGCGGGATTGCATTTCGACACGGAATTGCTGGCGGCCCTACGTGATAAAGGTGTTGAGAGTGCGTTTGTGACGTTGCACGTAGGGGCCGGCACCTTTCAGCCGGTGCGTGTCGAGCGTCTCGAAGAACACCATATGCATCGCGAATGGCTCGAGGTCGACCAAGGTGTCGTCGATGCCGTGGCGGCTTGCCATGCTCGCGGTGGTCGGGTGGTGGCCGTCGGTACCACCAGCGTGCGATCGCTTGAGAGTGCTGCGCGCGACGGTGTGCTCAAGCCATTCAGTGGCGATACCGATATCTTTCTTTACCCGGGCAAGCCGTTTCATGTTGTCGATGCGCTCGTCACTAACTTCCATCTGCCAGAGTCAACCCTCTTGATGCTGGTGTCGGCGTTCGCTGGCTATCCAGAAACGATGGCCGCCTATGCCGAGGCTATTGCCAAGGGTTATCGCTTTTTCAGCTACGGTGATGCCATGTTCATCACTCGCAATCCGGCCCCGCGCGGCCCCGAGGATTCCCAATGAGTCGTACCTGCCACATGTCTTTCGAACTGCTCGCGACCGAGGGGCGGGCGCGCCGCGGGCGCCTGACCTTCCCGCGTGGCAGCGTGGAAACCCCGGCGTTCATGCCGGTGGGTACCTACGGTACTGTGAAAGGCATGCTACCGCGTGACATCGAAGGGATCGGGGCGCAGATCATCCTCGGCAATACCTTCCATTTGTGGCTGCGACCCGGTACCGAAGTGATCAAGGCGCACGGAGACCTGCATGATTTCATGCAGTGGCAGGGCCCGATCCTGACTGACTCCGGCGGTTTCCAGGTGTTCAGCTTGGGTGCGATGCGCAAGATCAAGGAAGAGGGCGTTTATTTCGCCTCGCCGGTGGATGGGGCCAAGGTTTTCATGGGGCCGGAAGAGTCGATGCAGGTGCAGCGTGATCTTGGCTCCGACATCGTGATGATCTTTGATGAGTGCACCCCCTATCCAGCTGACGAAGACGTCGCACGGCGTTCAATGGAGTTGTCGCTGCGCTGGGCCAAGCGCTCCAAGGATGCTCACGGCGACAGTCCAGCTGCACTCTTCGGCATCGTGCAAGGCGGCATGCACGAGTCGCTGCGCAAGCGCTCACTAGAAGGGCTGTGCGAGATCGGCTTTGACGGTCTGGCGATCGGCGGGCTCTCCGTCGGGGAGCCGAAAGAGGAGATGATCCGCGTGCTGGACTTTCTGCCGCCACTGATGCCGGCGGACAAACCGCGTTACCTGATGGGCGTCGGCAAGCCAGAAGACCTCGTTGAGGGCGTGCGCCGAGGGGTGGACATGTTCGATTGCGTGATGCCAACCCGCAATGCGCGAAACGGGCACTTGTTTACCGATGTCGGGGTGGTCAAGATCCGCAACGCTTCGCACCGCTACGACGATTCTCCACTGGATGCCGGTTGTGATTGTTACACCTGCAAACACTTCTCTCGGGCCTATCTGCACCATCTGGATAAATGCGGCGAAATGTTGGGCAGTATGCTCAATACCATCCACAACTTGCGGCACTACCAGCGCCTGATGGCTGGTTTACGCGACGCTATCCAACAGGGTACATTGGCGGCCTTTGTCGACGCCTTCTATGCCAAGCGTGGCCTGCCAACGCCGCCGCTTGCGTGACGAATCCATAACTAAACTGATCTCTGCAACAGGAGTGCTACATGAGCTTTCTGATTCCCGCCGCCTATGCTCAAGAGGCTGCCGCTGGTCCCGCTGGTAGCGGTTTCGAGTGGTTGTTCCTGGTCGGCTTTCTGGTCATTTTCTATCTGATGATCTGGCGCCCGCAGGCCAAGCGCGCCAAAGAGCATAAGAACCTGATCGGCGGCCTGCAGAAGGGTGACGAAGTGGTAACTTCCGGTGGTATCGCTGGCAAGGTCACCAAAGTTTCCGATGACTTCGTCGTGATCGAAGTCTCCGACTCGGTGGAGCTGAAGTTCCAGAAGGTGGCGATCGCCGCAACGCTGCCCAAGGGCACGCTGAAGGCGATCTGAGCTGACTTCTACTCAACACCAACGACGGGGCGCGCAAGGCGCCCCGCGTCATTAGACGGGCTGCGTCATGCTCAATAGATTCCCCCTCTGGAAATACCTGCTGATAGTGGTAGTGCTTGGCATTGCCTTCATTTATTCGGCACCCAACCTTTATCCGGATGATCCTGCGGTGCAGATCACTGGCGCTGCGACTTCGCTCAATGTCACTGAAGCTGATCTAGATCGTGCCAGCAAGGCACTTGCCGAAGCCGGTATCGAGGTCAAGTCGGCGAACCTGGACGAGCAGGGGCGGGGCGGCCTGTTGCGATTGACCGATCAGGACGATCAGCTGCCTGCCAAGGACGTAGTGCGTCGGGCGCTGGGCGATGCTTATGTGGTTGCGCTCAATCTCGCACCCACGACCCCTGAGTGGCTACGCGATTTGGGTGCAAGCCCGATGAAGCTAGGCCTGGATTTGTCTGGCGGTGTGCATTTCCTGCTCGAAGTCGACATGGAAAAAGCCATCGAGACCCGCCTCAACGTGTACGAAGGCGAGATCAAGAGTCTGTTGCGCAAGGAGCGAGTGCGCTATCGCAGCCTCCCTCAGCTGGAAAATGCTGTGCAGCTCGGTTTCGCTGACGAGGCCACGCTTTCTGCTGCCCAGTCTCTGATTCGCAAGAGCTTCAACGATTTCGAGCTGACCTCCACTGAGCGTAATGGCCAGCAGGTACTGCGCTTGGCGATTACCGAGGCCAAGCTGGCAGAAATTCGTGAATATTCAATCAAACAGAACCTGACCACAGTCCGTAATCGGGTCAATGAACTGGGCGTTTCCGAGCCGCTGGTTCAGCGTCAGGGTGCCAATCGCATCGTCGTTGAGCTTCCAGGTGTACAGGATACCGCCGAAGCCAAGCGTATTCTGGGCAAGACCGCCAACCTCGAGTTCCGACTGGCCGCCGAAGCCGATGCTGCCCGTGCAACAACGGAGAGCTTTGAGTTTCGTGAGGAGGGGCGTCCTCCTGTCCAGCTTGAGCGCAACCTGATTATTACCGGAGACCAGGTTACCGACGCTCAGGCGAGCTATGACGAGAATGGCCGGCCTCAGGTCAACATTCGCCTGGATGGCCATGGCGGCGATCTGATGAATCGCGCCACTCGCAACAATGTCGGGCGCAGCATGGCAGTGGTGTTCATCGAGCAGCGGCCTACTACTCGCTACGTCAAGCAGATGGTTGACGGTGTAGAACAGGAAGTTCGAGTCGAGACCTTCCAAGAAGAAAAGAAAGTCATCAGCTTGGCGACCATCCAGTCGCCACTGGGTAGTCAGTTCCGTATCACGGGTCTGGACGGCCAAGGCGAGTCGTCCGAGCTGGCACTGCTGCTTCGTGCCGGTGGCCTGGCCGCGCCAATGTACTTTGCCGAAGAGCGCACCATCGGTCCGAGCCTCGGCGCCGAAAACATCCAGCTCGGTGTTGAGGCGGCGATGTGGGGCTTCCTCTTCGTCGCGGTGTTCATGGTGCTGATCTACAAGTTCTTCGGGGTGCTGGCTACGGTCGCGCTGCTGTTCAATATGATCGTGCTGACGGCTTTGATGTCGATGCTGGGTGCCACGCTGACGCTTCCGGGTATCGCCGGTATCGTGTTGACGATGGGCATGGCGGTTGACGCCAACGTGCTGATTTTCTCGCGTATCCGGGAGGAAATAGCCAACGGCATGTCGGTGCAGCGTGCCATTCATGAGGGCTTCGATCGGGCATTTTCGGCGATCGTTGACGGGAACCTGACGACCCTTCTGGTTGGGGGCATCCTGTTTGCAATGGGAACCGGTCCTATCAAGGGGTTCGCCGTTACGCTCTCGCTCGGGATCATGACTTCCATGTTCACCGCCGTCGTCGTGACTCGCGCCATGGTCAACCTGATCTACGGTGGCCGTGATCTCAAGAAGTTGTGGATTTAAGGGGCTAGCACGATGAAACGCGTAATTAATTTCATGGGCGTACGTCACGTGGCGTTTGCCCTGACCGTAGTGCTCACGCTTGTGTCCCTAGCTAGTCTGGCGGTGAAAGGACTGAATTTTGGTCTGGATTTCACTGGCGGCACGCTTATCGAACTCTCGTACGAGCAGCCGATCGCTCTGGATCAGGTGCGCTCTCAACTAGTTAGTTCAGGTTTCAATGAGGCGGTAGTTCAGAGCTTTGGTGCCACCACTGACGTCCTGGTGCGTATGCCAGGCGATGATCCGCTGCTGGGCGAGCGCATTGCCGAAGCGTTGAGAGGTGGCGACGCGGGCAGCGCTGTAACGGTTAAGCGAGTCGAGTTCGTTGGGCCGGCGGTGGGTGAAGAACTGCGGGATCAGGGCGGTCTGGGCATGTTGCTTGCCCTCGGCGGCATCCTGGTTTACGTCGCATTCCGCTTTCAGTGGAAATTTGGCCTTGGTGCCGTGCTGTCGTTGTTCCATGACGTGATTCTGGTGCTGGGAGTGTTTTCCCTGTTTCAGATATCCTTTGATTTGACGGTGCTGGCGGCGGTGTTGGCAGTCATCGGTTATTCATTGAACGACACCATCGTCATCTTCGACCGAATCCGGGAAAACTTCCGCATGCTGCGTAAGGCGGAGTTGCTCGAGAACATCAATATATCTACCACCCAAACACTGCTGCGGACCCTTGCTACCTCCGTGTCCACACTGCTTGCGGTGGGCGCGCTGATGTTTTTCGGTGGCGAGAATCTGTGGGGGTTCTCGCTGGCTCTGCTGATTGGGGTTGGTGCTGGTACCTACTCATCCGTCTACGTGGCTGGCATGTTGCTGGTGTGGCTGAATCTGACGCGTGAAGATCTCATCCCCCCTGTTGTCGAAGAGGTGGACGAACTCCCCTGACTTGGAACTTCTCGCGGCGTAACAGGTCCAACGCGCCGTCGCGGGCCTCGCCCGTAGAAGAAGGAAGACGCAGTGAACAAGTCGATGCTGGTGGGTGCTGTTCTGGGGGCGGTTGTGGTGAGCGCTGGCGGTGCCTTTGCAACCTACACCTTGGTCGATCGAGGGCCTGAATTTGCCAGCGTGCTGGCCGTGAGGCCAGTCAAGGAGACCATCCAGACGCCTCGTGAGGTGTGCAAGGACGTGACGGTCACGCGCCAGAGGCCCGTGCAGGACAGCAATCGTCTTGCTGGCACGGCCGTGGGTGCGGTCGTTGGTGGGTTGCTCGGTAACCAGGTTGGCGGCGGCAATGGCAAGAAGATTGCCACGGTCGCCGGAGCCGTAGGCGGTGGCTACGCTGGCAATCAGGTGCAAGGCCGCATGCAGGCGAATGACACCTATAGCACAACGGAAACTCGCTGCAGTACGGTCACCGATAGCCATGAAAAAATCGTCGGCTACGAGGTGGAGTACGATCTCGAGGGCAAGTCTGGGCAGGTTCGGATGGATCGCGACCCTGGTCAGAGAATTCCGGTCCATGATGGTCAGCTGGTGCTGACGCAGCAGTGACAAGACATAAAAAAACGCCCAGAAGGGCGTTTTTTTTGGGGGATTGCGGTTACCGCTTCAATGCTGGAGTCAGATGAGGCTGGATGGCGGTTAGCACCGCCTTAAAGCACTTAGTGTTGCCCGCGACGATCTGGCCTTTCTCCAGATATTCATGGCTGCCGCTGAAATCGCTGACCAATCCGCCAGCTTCTTGAATCAATAGCGCGCCTGCGGCCATGTCCCATTCAGACAGGCCGAACTCCCAGAACGCGTCATAGCGACCGGCTGCGACGTAGGCCAGATCAAGACTGGCCGCCCCGGCGCGGCGAAGTCCTGCGGTTTGGCCTACCAGGCTTCGGAACATATTGAGATAGCTATCGAGGTTGTCCAGCTGGCTGTCGCGGAACGGGAATCCCGTGCCAAGGAGTGCACCTTCCAGGCTTTTCCGGGCGCTGACTCGCAGGCGGCGCCCGTTGAGTGCGGCGCCACGGCCCCGGCTGGCAGTGAATTCTTCCTGGCGAACCGGATCGATCACCACGGCGTGTTCGAGGCGACCACGGTATTTGCAAGCGATGCTGACTGCGTAGTGAGGTACGCCGCGTAGGAAGTTGGTGGTGCCGTCCAGCGGGTCGATCACCCAGAGGTAATCTTTGCCGTCCCCGCTGCCTTCCAGTTGTCCGCCTTCCTCGCCAAGGATTCCATGGTTTGGATAGGCTTTGCGCAGCGCAGCAACGATCAGTTGTTCGGCTGTGCGGTCGATTTCCGAGACGTAATCGCGCGCGTCCTTTTCGCTAACCGAGATCACGTCCAGGCGCTCGGTGGAACGAACAATCATTTCGCCAGCGCTACGGGCGGCGCGCAGCGCGATATTCAGCATGGGCTGCATCGATCAAATACCTGGTCGTTTAAAGAAAGCCGGCAATTCTATCAGAAACCCATGCGGCGTGTTGCTCGGCAAGGGCTCGTTCAGACGGTTAATGGCGAAGCTGCGGATCCTTCCTGTAAGCTTTCGGTCTGCTTCCTGATAGAGAAAAAACCGTGTCGCTACAGAGCATTCGCGTGGTGTTGGTCAATACCAGTCACGCCGGGAATATCGGGGGTGCGGCCCGTGCCATGAAAAATATGGGTTTGTCCCGCTTGGTGCTGGTGGATCCGGAGGACTTTCCGAGCCCGAACGCCGTCGCTCGGGCCTCGGGTGCAACCGATATTCTTGACTCCGCGGAGATCGTTGCGACGCTCGAGGAGGCGTTGGTGGGCTGCAGTCTCGTGCTGGGCACCAGCGCACGCGATCGCCGCATACCCTGGCCGCTGCTGGATCCGCGCGAAACCGGAACGGTCTGTCTTGAGCAGGTCGAGCGGGGCGGTGAGGTTGCGTTGGTGTTTGGGCGGGAATACGCCGGGCTTACCAACGAAGAGCTTCAGCGTTGCCAGTACCATGTGCATATCCCATCAGATCCTGACTTCAGTTCGTTGAACCTGGCTGCTGCGGTGCAGGTGCTCGCTTATGAAGTGCGCATGGCCTGGCTGGCAGCGAACGATCAGCCGACCAAGCAGGAGAAGCTCGAAACAACCTCGATGCTTGATACCCAGCCGGTTACGGCTGATGAGCTTGAGCTTTATTACGGTCATCTAGAGCAGACCTTGGTCGAAATTGGCTTCCTTGATCCCCTGAAACCCCGGCATCTCATGCCTCGCCTGCGCAGGCTTTACGGCCGTAGCGGTATAAGCAAGCTGGAGATGAATATTCTGCGCGGAATCCTTACCGAAACCCAGAAGGCCGTCCGCGGCGAACCCCACAAGCGGAGAGGTGATTGATGTTCGAAGGCATGCGCGAAGATATCCAGAGCGTTTTCCATCGCGATCCGGCAGCGCGTAACGCATTCGAGGTCATCACCTGTTATCCGGGTCTGCACGCTGTCTGGTTTCATCGGGTGTCTCACTGGCTTTGGGTGAACGACTGCAAGTGGCTGGCACGGATGAATTCGAATCTGGCGCGTTGGCTGACGGGCATCGAAATCCATCCAGGCGCGCAGATAGGACGCCGTTTCTTTATCGATCACGGGATGGGCATCGTCATCGGTGAGACGGCGCAGATCGGCGATGACGTGACGCTCTACCATGGGGTGACCTTGGGCGGTACAAGTTGGAGCAAGGGCAAGCGTCACCCAACACTTGAGGATGGGGTAATCGTTGGAGCAGGGGCGAAAATTCTCGGCCCGTTTACGGTGGGTGCAGGCGCTAAGATCGGGTCCAATGCGGTAGTGACTCGTGCGGTTCCGGCCGGCGCCACCGCGGTCGGTATTCCGGGTCGGGTTATTGCTAAGTCCGATGACGAGCAAGAGGCCAAGCGCAAGGCCATCGCAGAGAAGATTGGTTTCGATGCATACGGTGTGACCGAGGACATGCCGGATCCGGTGGCGCGCGCTATCGGCCAGTTGCTCGATCATGTTCAGGCAGTCGAGGAGCGCATGGACGGTATGTGTAAGGCGTTGACCGCACTTGGCAGCGATTATTGTGCAAAGCAGATGCCCGAGCTGCGTGAGGAGGATTTCGCTGAGGTCAAGCGGGCGGGCGAAGAGCCCCGCTCCTGAAAGTGCGGTAGGGCGGGCGTGCTGTTATGATGAATTCCTGTCTGCGGGCAAGTCGGTGGAGTCTACGCCGCGTAGAAATCATCTCATGCGGCTAAAGTCCGAGTGATTTAATGGGACTTATAGTTGATCTAAATAGTCGGGTATTGCATACTTGCCTCAAACCATGATGCTTGGTGCGAACCGATGCGATTGACTACCAAAGGCCGTTACGCCGTCACTGCGATGCTCGACCTTGCGCTGCATGCGCAACACGGGCCGGTATCCCTTGCGGATATTTCCGAGCGGCAAGGCATCTCGCTTTCCTATCTCGAGCAGCTGTTCGCCAAGTTGCGTCGTGGCAGCCTGGTGACCAGTGTTCGCGGGCCAGGTGGTGGCTATCAGCTCTCGCGTGAAATGGCGGGCATTCAGGTCGCACAAGTCATCGACGCGGTCAACGAGTCGGTAGATGCAACACGCTGCCAGGGGCTGGGTGACTGTCATTCGGGAGACACCTGTCTGACCCACCATCTCTGGTGCGATTTGAGTCAGCAGATCCACGAATTTTTGAGTGGCATCAGTCTGGCGGATCTGGTGAAGCGCCGCGAGGTTCAAGAAGTGGCTCTGCGTCAGGATATGCGCCGCGCCAATAGCCAGACTCCGCAACTGGATAAGATTGAAGCGTCCGCCATCGAATGAGCAGGACGACAGCCTGATAGGAGATACCTGATGAAGTTGCCGATTTACCTGGATTACTCCGCTACTACGCCGGTCGATCCTCGCGTGGCCGAGAAGATGGTCGAATGTCTGACTGCCGAAGGCAACTTTGGTAATCCGGCGTCGCGCTCTCACGCTTTTGGCTGGAAAGCCGAGGAAGCCGTCGAGAATGCGCGCCGTCAGGTCGCCGAGTTGGTCAATGCTGATCCTCGCGAAATCGTCTGGACATCTGGCGCGACCGAGTCGAATAACCTGGCAATCAAAGGCGCGGCGCACTTCTATGCGTCCAAGGGCAAGCACATCGTAACCAGCAAGATCGAGCACAAAGCCGTTCTTGATACGACTCGCCAGCTCGAACGTGAAGGGTTCGAAGTGACCTACATTGAGCCAGGCGAAGACGGCGTGATCACTCCAGCAATGGTCGAGGCGGCGCTGCGTGACGACACCGTGCTGGTGTCCATCATGCACGTGAACAACGAGATCGGAACGATCAATGATATTGCCGCCATCGGCGAGCTCACCCGGTCGCGTGGTGTTCTGTTCCACGTGGATGCCGCCCAGTCGACTGGGAAGGTGGAGATTGATCTGGAGAAGATGAAGGTCGATCTAATGTCCTTCTCTGCTCACAAGACCTACGGTCCCAAAGGTGTCGGTGCTCTGTATGTGCGGCGCAAGCCGCGTGTACGTCTTGAAGCGCAGATGCATGGCGGTGGGCATGAGCGCGGTATGCGCTCGGGCACTTTGGCTGCGCATCAGTCGGTTGGCATGGGTGAGGCGTTCCGCATTGCCAAAGAAGAAATGACCGTAGAAAACGAGCGTATCACTCGGCTGCGCGACCGCTTTTTCAAGCAGGTTGAGCATCTGGAAGAGTTGTACGTAAATGGCAGTATGACCGCACGGGTGCCGCACAATCTGAACTTGAGTTTTAACTACGTCGAAGGCGAGTCGCTGATCATGGCGCTCAAGGACCTGGCGGTTTCCTCTGGTTCGGCCTGTACCTCTGCTTCGCTGGAGCCGTCTTATGTACTCCGCGCGCTGGGTCGCAATGACGAACTGGCACACAGCTCGATCCGTTTCACTTTCGGTCGCTTCACCACCGAAGAGGAAGTCGATTACGCCGCGCAGAAAGTCAGCGAGGCGGTAACGAAACTACGTGAGCTTTCACCCTTGTGGGACATGTTCAAGGATGGCGTCGATATTTCGCAGGTCGAGTGGGCAGCCCACTGATTCGAACGGTCGAGTTCCGCATAGCCTGATTCAATGAGGATTGCACCATGGCATACAGTGACAAGGTCATTGACCATTACGAAAATCCCCGCAATGTCGGCAAGTTCGACGCTGAGGATCCTTCCATCGGCACCGGCATGGTCGGCGCTCCGGCGTGTGGCGATGTGATGCGCCTGCAGATCAAGGTCAACGAGCAGGGCGTGATCGAAGATGCCAAGTTCAAGACCTACGGTTGCGGTTCGGCCATCGCTTCTAGTTCTCTCGCCACTGAGTGGATGAAGGGCAAGACGCTGGAAGAGGCGGAAACCATCAAGAACACCCAGCTCGCTGAAGAGCTGGCGCTGCCACCGGTCAAAATACATTGCTCGGTACTGGCAGAAGATGCCATCAAGGCGGCCGTTCGCGATTACCGTGAGAAAAAAGGGTTGCCGCAGGCCTAAGGGGGTATCGATGGCTATCAGCATGACAACCGCTGCTGCCGATCACGTGCGCCGTTCTCTGGAAGGGCGCGGCAAGGGGCTTGGGGTCCGGTTGGGCGTACGTACCACCGGCTGTTCCGGCCTGGCTTACGTGCTTGAGTTCGTCGATGAAGCAGCTGCAGAGGACTCGGTCTTCGACAGCCATGGCGTGAAGGTGATCATCGATCCGAAGAGCCTCGTGTACCTCAACGGGACGGAGCTCGACTTTGTCCGCGAGGGGCTGAACGAGGGCTTTAAGTTCAACAACCCTAACGTGCGTGGCGAATGCGGCTGCGGCGAAAGCTTCAACATCTGAGGACGCTGTGGGAACTCCCTGTCACTACGCGCTGTTCGAGCTGCAGCCGACATTCGATATCGATCCGGGGATGCTGTCGTCTCGTTACCGCGAGCTGGCGCGTAAGGTTCATCCCGACCGGTTTGCTGATGCTGGTGAGGCCGAGCAGCGTTACGCAATCGAGCGCTCGACGAATCTGAACGAGGCCTATCAGACCTTGAAAAGCCCGTCGCGTCGGGCTCGCTACCTGCTGACGCTCGAAGGTCGCGAGATGCCGTTGGAGGCGACCGTTCAGGATCCCGCTTTCCTTATGCAGCAGATGCAGTGGCGCGAAGAGCTCGAGGAGTTGCAAGACGATGCCGATATCGCAGGCGTAGCTTCCTTCAAGGCTCGCCTCAAAGTGGCTCAGCAAAATCTCAATGATTCTTTCGCCGGCATCTGGCGGGATGAGTCGCAGCGCGAGGAGGCGGAACGGCTGGTGCGCCGCATGCAATTCCTCGACAAGCTGTCCCAGGAAGTGCGCCAGTTAGAAGAGCGCCTCGACGATTAACCCCGCGTAGCGCCAGACGCTGCGCCCGATATCAGACAGACATGGCCTTACTTCAGATAGCTGAACCCGGACAAAGCCCGCAACCTCACCAGCGTCGCCTGGCGGTTGGCATAGATCTGGGCACTACCAATTCACTCGTTGCAGCCCTGCGTAGTGGCGTTACGGCGCCGTTGGCCGATGCAGATGGAGAGGTGATTCTGCCGTCCGCTGTGCGTTATCACAGCGCTCAGGTTGAGGTGGGGCGGGCGGCGAAAGCTGCTGCTGCCAGCGATCCGTTGAATACCATTCTGTCCGTCAAGCGTTTGATGGGGCGCGGTATTGGTGACGTGAAGCAACTGGGTGGGCAGCTGCCGTATCGATTCAGTGAGGGGCAATCACAGATGCCCTTCATCGAGACGGTGCAGGGCGCGAAAAGTCCGGTAGAGGTCTCTGCGGAGATACTTCGCGCGTTGCGTGAGCGTGCGGAGGCAGTGTTGGGGGGCGAGCTGGTCGGTGCGGTGATCACGGTGCCGGCATATTTCGATGATGCGCAACGTCAAGCGACCAAGGATGCTGCGCGTCTCGCTAATCTCAACGTGCTGCGCCTGCTAAACGAGCCTACTGCCGCCGCCGTTGCCTATGGTCTGGACCGCGAAGCTGAAGGGGTCGTGGCGATCTATGACCTGGGGGGCGGCACCTTCGATATTTCCATCCTACGTCTGACCAAGGGTGTGTTCGAGGTGCTGGCTACTGGTGGCGATACAGCGCTAGGTGGGGATGACTTCGATCATGCAGTTGCTGGCTGGATTCTGGCTAAGGCTGGTGCCTCACAGGATCTCGATCCGGGCACCCAGCGTGAAGTGCTGAAAATTGCCTGTGATGCCAAGGAGCAGCTCAGCGAAACCGAAGCTGTCGAAGTACGCTACGCCGGTTGGCAGGGCGTTCTGACACGTGCCATGTTCAACGAACTCATCGATCCGATGATCGCTCGCAGTCTCAAGTCGTGCAGGCGCGCGCTGCGTGATTCGTCTGTAGAGCTGGAAGAGGTCCATGCGGTGGTGATGGTCGGCGGCTCTACTCGTGTGCCGCGGGTTCGTGAGCGGGTTGGAGAGATGTTTGGCCAGGATCCGCTGACCGATATCGATCCCGATCAGGTGGTCGCGATCGGTGCAGCAATTCAGGCTGAGACGCTGGCCGGCAACAATCGCGATGGAGAGGAGCTGTTGCTGCTGGATGTGATCCCTCTGTCGCTCGGGCTGGAAACAATGGGTGGTCTGATGGAAAAGATCATTCCGCGCAATACCACCATTCCGGTCGCTCGAGCCCAGGAGTTCACCACGTACAAAGACGGCCAAACGGCCATGATGATTCATGTGCTGCAGGGCGAGCGTGAGCTCATTGCCGATTGCAGGTCTTTGGCTCGCTTCGAGCTGCGGGGCATCCCGCCAATGGTGGCCGGGGCGGCGAAGATCCGTGTCACCTTCCAGGTCGATGCGGACGGCCTGCTCAGTGTATCGGCGCGTGAGCTGGCGTCCGGCGTCGAGTCGAGTATCCAGGTGAGGCCGTCTTATGGGCTGACTGATGGTGAGATTGCTCGCATGTTGGAAGATTCGTTTCATAAGGCCAGTGAAGACAAAACGGCCCGAGCGCTTCGTGAGCAGTTGGTCGATGCGCAGCGATTGCTTGAGGCGGTTGAGGGCGCATTGGCGGTTGATGGCGAGCGTTTGCTAGATGATGAAGAGCGCGCGGCGATCAAGTCGCAGGTGCACGAATTGCGTGGTCTTCTTGATAGTCAGGATGGTCTCGCCATCGAACGCCAAGTCAAGCGTCTTAGCCAGATTACGGATGCTTTTGCAGCACGCCGACTAGATTCCACCGTCAAGGCCGCGTTGGCCGGACGGCGGCTTAACGATATCGAGGATTGAACCAGATGCCGCAGATTGTTTTCCTGCCTCATGCCGACCATTGTCCGGAAGGGGCGGTAGTAGATGCTCAGCCCGGTGAAACGGTGCTCGACGCTGCGCTGCGAAATGGCATCGATATCGAGCATGCTTGTGAAAAATCCTGTGCCTGCACCACCTGCCATGTGGTGATCCGCGAGGGCTTTGCTTCTCTGGAAGCCTCCGACGAGCTGGAAGATGACATGTTGGACAAAGCGTGGGGGCTCGAGCCTACGTCCAGGCTGTCCTGTCAGGCTGCTGTCGCGGATATCGACCTGGTGGTCGAGATTCCGAAGTACACCATCAATCAAGTGTCCGAAGGTCATTAAGGCGAGGTGAATCATGGCGCTTAAATGGTCTGACGTATTGGATATCGCGATTGAGCTGGCTGAGCGCAAGCCTGACGTGGATCCCCGCTACGTGAATTTCGTCGAACTGCATCGTTGGGTTGTCGAGCTACCGGGTTTTTCTGACGATCCGACGCGCGGCGGCGAAAAGGTTCTGGAAGCCATACAGGCGGCCTGGATCGAAGAAGCCTAATCGCACGCCGCCCGCTGGACACTGTTACAGAATTAACCGGCGCTGACTGCTTATTGTGGTCAAGTTCAGGCTTGAGGCTACCCTTATATTTTTCGTCGTGACCCGCGTATAATTCGCGGGTTTACTCGTTCGCTTTAACCTATCGTTTTCTGGAGTTTCAAATGGCCCTGCAACGCACTTTCTCCATCATCAAGCCTGATGCCGTCGCCAAGAATGTTATCGGTGAAATCACCTCTCGTTTCGAGAAGGCTGGTCTGCGCGTCGTCGCTTCGAAGATGGTCCAGTTGTCCGAGCGTGAAGCGGGCGGTTTCTATGCCGAGCACAGCGAGCGCGGTTTCTTCAAAGATCTGGTCGCTTTCATGGTTTCTGGTCCGGTCATCGTTCAGGTTCTAGAAGGTGAAGACGCGATCGCCAAAAACCGTGAGCTGATGGGCGCTACCAACCCGAAGGAAGCAGCTCCTGGCACTATTCGCGCCGATTTCGCGGTCTCTATCGATGAGAACGCTGTTCATGGTTCCGACTCCGAGGCGTCCGCCGCTCGCGAAATCGCCTACTTCTTCTCTGCCACCGAAGTGTGTGCCCGCATTCGCTGATCAGGCGAAGGTGAATCCAGATGACTCCGATTACCGGTAAAGTAAATCTGCTGGGGCTGACCCAGCCTCAGCTGGAAAGCTTCTTCGATTCAATAGGGGAGAAGCGCTTTCGTGCCGGTCAGGTCATGAAATGGATTCACCACTTTGGCGTCGATGACTTCGATGCCATGAGCAATATTGGCAAGGCCTTGCGCGAAAAGCTCAAGGCCTCTGCCGAGATCCGCGGCCCCGAAATTGTAAGCGAAGACATTTCCACCGACGGCACTCGCAAATGGGTGGTGCGGGTGGCTTCGGGTAGCTGTGTGGAAACTGTCTATATTCCCCAAGGTGGACGGGGCACGCTCTGCGTTTCCTCCCAGGCAGGCTGCGCGTTGGATTGCAGTTTCTGCTCGACGGGCAAGCAAGGTTTCAATAGCAACCTCACCGCTGCCGAAGTAATCGGTCAGGTGTGGATTGCCAACAAGTCGTTCGGCACGATACCGGCGAAGGTTGATCGCGCCATCACCAATGTCGTCATGATGGGCATGGGCGAGCCCTTGCTCAACTTCGATAATGTCGTAGCCGCCATGCAAATCATGATGGACGACCTCGGATACGGTATATCCAAGCGCAAGGTGACGCTTTCGACATCAGGCGTGGTGCCGATGATCGAAGAACTGTCCAAGGTCATCGACGTGTCGCTGGCGCTGTCACTGCACGCACCGAATGATGAATTGCGTGATCAGTTGGTCCCGATCAACAAGAAATACCCGTTGGAGATGCTGCTCGCGGCTTGTCAGCGCTATATTTCCAATCTGGGCGAAAAGCGTGTTCTAACGATCGAATACACGATGCTGCAGGGCGTCAACGATCAGCCTGAACATGCGGAGCAGATGATCGCGCTACTGGCGAAAATTCCCTGCAAGATCAACCTGATTCCCTTCAACCCCTTTCCGCATTCCGGATATGAGCGGCCTAGCAACAATGCGATCCGTCGTTTTCAGGACATCCTGCACAAAGCCGGGCACAATGTGACGGTGCGTACTACTCGCGGTGAGGATATCGATGCGGCCTGCGGCCAGCTGGTCGGGCAGGTGTTGGATAGAACACGCCGAAGCGAGCGCTATATCGCAGTGCGCCAGCTGCAATCCGAGCCAGTGACGGCGCCCATTGCTACGAACCGTTCCTGAGGGGGATTTTGATGACCTTGCGCGTCGCGCTGCTGTTTGTGCTCGCCAGCCTAATGGTTGGCTGCGTATCTTCCGGGTCGGTAAATCCGATGCGTACCTCTGAAGGTCGCGACGAAGCGCGAGATGCCTATATTCAGCTTGGCATCGGTTATTTGCAGCAAGGCGAGGCTTCTCGTGCCAAATCTCCGCTACGCAAAGCGCTCGAGTTGGATCCAAACAGTGCAGATGCCCACGCGGCATTGGCCTTGGTATTCCAAAACGAGATGGAAAATCAGTTGGCAGACGAGCATTACCGCAAGGCCCTGTCTGGCCAAAATGACGCCCGTATCCTTAATAACTACGGCAGCTTCCTTTTCGAGCAGAAGCGCTATCCCGAAGCGATGGAGCGTTTCGCAAAGGCAGCCGAAGATAATCTCTATTCTGGGCGCTCCCATGTCTTTCAGAACATGGGCATGACCGCATTGATGCTAGGTCAGCGAGAGCAGGCCGAAACCTATTTCACTCGCGCCCTGCGCCTCGATAGTCGGCAACCACGCGCACTGCTCGAACTGGCCATGATGGCGTATGAAGACAAGCAGTACGTTCCTGCAAAACGCTACTACGACGGTTTCAGCAGTCTTTCCGAGCAGAATGCCCGCAGTCTGTTGCTGGGCATCCGTTTGGCGAAAATCCATCAGGACCGCGATCAGGCGGCAAGCCTGGGTTTGCAGCTCAAGCGCCTGTATCCGGGGACGCCTGAATATCAACAGTTTCTTTCGGAGCAACGATGATAGCGCCCCATTCTGAAGCCGCTGCCCCGACGGCCCTGGCCAACCCTGGCGAAACGTTACGCGCCGCACGCGAAGGCAAAAACTGGTCTCTCTCTTCGGTAGCCAAGCAGCTTAATCTGTCGGAACGATCGCTCACCCAGATCGAGGCGGGTGACTTCAGTCAGCTGCCTGGTCACACATTTGCCCGCGGTTACGTTCGTGCTTACGCCAAGCTTCTGGGTCTGGACCAGAATCGTCTGGTACAGCAGTTCGACCAACATACCGGTACGGATGCAACGGGCAGTAGCGTCAATAGCCTCGGTCACATTGATCAGCCCGTGCGCCTATCGCGCAGCATGGTGCGCTTCTTTACCTTCATCCTGACACTGGTAATCGGCGTAGGTGCATTCTTGTGGTGGCAGGATCGCTCGGCACGTACCGAGTCGGGCCCGTCGGTCTCCGCGCTTGAGCGAATTGAGGTCGAGGCTGCAGACGGTACCACCGAGATTCATCTGCTCGACCGAGCTGAGGAGCCTGTTGAGCCCGTAATCGAGGAACCGATTAATCCGATCCCATCGGTAACCGGCGACGAGGCCCAAGTAGCCAACACCGAAACGTTGCAGTCAGATGCGCAGCCGGCAGTCGAAACGACAGCTGAAATGCCATTGCAACAGGACGAGACTGCACCTTCCAATGAGGCGCCGGCCGCTGCGGAGGCCGACGCCACGCCAGCCCAGGTCGCCGAGGTGGAGGCGGTCGCACCGGGGGAGGGCCGTTTGACCTTGGACTACACGGCGGATTGTTGGACACGGGTTACCGATGCGAACGGCGAAGTTCTCTACAGCGGCCTCGCCAAGGCTGGCAGCAGTCGCACCCTGGTCGGTGAAACCCCGCTAGATCTGCATCTGGGCTTTGCGTCTGGTGTGCAGGTCAGCTTCAACGGTGAAGCCGTCAATCTTTCTGGCAAAACGCGCGGCGAGACTGCGCGTCTAAAGCTCGGACAGTAATCATGCATAGTGAGTCCCCTATCAAGCGTCGCCCTACTCGAAAAATCTGGGTAGGCAACGTACCGGTCGGCGGCGATGCGCCTATCGCCGTACAAAGCATGACCAATACCGAAACCTGCGATGTGGATGCCACGGTTGCCCAGATCGAGCGGCTAGGGAATGCCGGAGCTGACATCGTGCGTGTGTCAGTACCTTCGATGGAAGCAGCCGAAGCGTTCGGCAAGATCAAGCAGCGCGTCAGTTTGCCGTTGGTAGCAGACATTCATTTCGACTATCAGATTGCTCTACGCGTCGCCGAGCTTGGTGTCGATTGCCTGCGCATCAACCCAGGTAATATCGGTCGCGAAGACCGTGTCCGCGCCGTCGTCGAAGCAGCGCGGGACCGCGGCATCCCGATCCGCATTGGCGTCAATGCCGGTTCGTTGGAAAAGGATCTGCAGAAAAAGTACGGCGAGCCAACACCCGAAGCGCTCGTGGAATCTGCGTTGCGCCATGTCGAGCATCTCGACCGGCTGAACTTCCCGGATTTCAAAGTCAGCGTTAAGGCATCTGACGTGTTCATGGCTGTGGCTGCCTATCGTCTCTTGGCTGACAAAATCGAGCAGCCTTTGCACTTGGGCATTACCGAAGCCGGTGGCTTGCGTTCGGGTACGGTGAAGTCGTCGGTGGGTTTAGGCATGTTGCTCGCCGAAGGCATCGGCGACACCATCCGCATTTCGCTGGCAGCCGACCCGGTAGAAGAAATCAAGGTCGGTTTCGACATTCTCAAGTCGCTGCGTCTACGTTCACGCGGGATCAATTTCATCGCCTGCCCGAGTTGCTCACGCCAGAACTTCGACGTGGTCAAGACCATGAACGAACTTGAGGGCCGGCTTGATGATTTGCTTGTGCCTATGGACGTCGCGGTGATCGGCTGCGTCGTTAACGGTCCTGGGGAAGCGAAAGAGGCGCACATCGGCCTTACCGGCGGATCGCCGAACAACCTCATCTATATCGATGGCAAGCCGGCACAGAAATTGAGCAACGACAATCTGGTCGATGAACTGGAGCAGCTGATTCGTCGCAAGGCTGCGGAAAAAGTCGAGACAGACGCTGCGCTGATTCTGCGCAGCTGAACTAAGGAAACGAATTGAGCAAGTCCCTGCAAGCCATTCGTGGCATGAACGATATTCTGCCGGCCCAAACGCCGGTCTGGCGCTACCTCGAGACCACCTTCGCACAGCTGCTCGATAGCTACGGTTACAGCGAGATTCGTCTGCCGATTCTTGAGTTCACCGATCTGTTCGCCCGTGGGATCGGTGAGGGGACCGACGTGGTCGACAAGGAAATGTATACCTTCCTAGACCGTAACGAGGAATCACTGACGCTGCGTCCTGAGGGCACTGCCGGTTGCGTGCGCGCGGTGCTCGAGCATGGCATGACTGGGGGCGGGCAGGTACAGAAACTCTGGTATGCGGGGCCCATGTTCCGCTATGAAAAGCCACAGAAAGGCCGCTATCGTCAGTTCCACCAGATCGGTGTTGAGGTGTTCAATCAGCCGGGTCCGGATATCGATGCCGAGCTGATCGTGCTTACGGCTCGACTTTGGAAGAAGCTTGGCCTATCCGGTGCAGTCACCCTGCAGCTGAACAGCTTAGGTTCCAGCGAGGCGAGGGCGACCTATCGGGACGCGCTGGTGGCGTACCTGCAACAGCATTTCGAGCAACTCGACGAAGACAGTCAGCGCCGTCTGACGAGCAACCCGCTGCGTATTCTCGACAGCAAGAACGCTCAGACCCAAGCACTGCTCGCTGATGCGCCGACCTTGCATGACTATCTCGACCAAGAGTCACGTACGCATTTCGAGGGACTCAAGGCCCGTCTCGAAGTGGCAGGAATCGACTACCAGATCAATCCCAAGCTGGTGCGGGGCCTGGATTACTACGGCAGGACCGTGTTCGAGTGGGTGACCGATAAACTGGGCTCGCAAGGTACCGTTTGTGCGGGTGGTCGCTATGACGGGCTTGTCACTCAATTTGGCGGCAAGCCGACGCCAGGCGTAGGTTTCGCCATGGGCATCGAGCGTCTGGTATTGCTACTCGAGACGCTCGAATTGGTGCCTGAGGAGCTTAATCAGCCGGCCCATGCCTACATCTGTGCCTTTGGTGAGGCGTCCGAACTGGCTGCACTCGGCTTGGCCGAGCGATTGCGCGATGCGCTGCCCGGCCTGCGGTTGCTGGTCAACGCGGGCGGCGGAAGTTTCAAGAGTCAGTTCAAGAAAGCTGACAAGAGCGGCGCCCGGTTCGCACTGATTCTGGGTGACGACGAACTGGCCGGTCGCGTGGTAGGTTGCAAGCCGCTGCGCGACGATAGCGAGCAACAAAGCATTGCCTGGGATGCTCTGCCCGAGTGTCTGGCTGCCTGTTTGGCGTGAGCAAACAGGTCCGATTTCAGCGAATGTAAGGAGTGACAGTGTGACCTCGGGTACCGAAGAAGAACAACTGGCGCAAATCAAGGAATGGTGGCAGCGGAACGGCAAACCATTGCTGATGGGGGGCGCGCTCGCTCTGGTGCTGGTATTTGGCTGGCAGTTCTGGCAGAAGCACCAGCTCAATCAGGCCCAGAGCGCCTCGACGATCTACCAGCAGTTGCTGAATGCCGCGTTGGAAGAAGGGAAAGCAGATACCGCCGAGATTTCGCGCTTGGGCAATCTGCTGCAGAAAGAATTTGCAGGTTCTCACTACGCTCAGTACGGCAGCCTCTTCGTCGCCAAGGTGGCGGTGGAGTCCGGACGTCTCGACGAGGCCGCAACAGAGTTGCAGGCGGTGCTGGACAAGCCTGCCGACAAAACTCTGGAAGAGCTGGCTCGCCAACGTTTGGCCCGTATCCTGGCGGCTCAGGACAAAGCCGAAGAAGGGCTCGCGCTATTGGAAGGCGACGCGGTTGAAGCATTTGCCGCCAGCCGCGAAGAGTTGCGGGGTGATCTGCTCGTCAAGCTTGAGCGTCCTGACGAGGCCCACGCTGCCTATTCCAAGGCGAAAGAATTGCTGTCGCAGGATGCTGCAATTGGTGGCCTGCAGCTGAAACTTGACGATCTGGCTCGTGGAGAGGCGTGAATTGATGCGTTGGAAAACTGCAGCATTGCTGGCCCTGGCCGTCCTGGTGGCGGGTTGCAGCAGCAATGACAAGAAAGAACCCGAGCCCGCCGAACTGGTCAAGTTTGATGCTGAAATCCAGCTGAAAGAACAGTGGAGCCGCTCCATCGGCGATGGTCAGGGCGAGACCTATAATCTGCTGACTCCCGTTGTCTACGGTAACGAGATATTTGCTGCCGACGTTGAAGGGTTGGTCGTGGCAATGGACCGTACGACCGGCAAGGTCAACTGGAAGAACGACCTGGAGGTCCCGATCTCCGGTGCAGTAGGCGCTGGCTATGGTCTGGTTCTGGTAGGTACGCTACGGGGTGAAGTGTTGGCGCTGGATGTTTCGACCGGCGAAGAACGTTGGCGCAGCCAGGTCAGCAGCGAGGTGCTTGCTGCGCCTGCCGTGAACGGCGATGTCGTGGTGGTCCAGACTCAGGATGATCGCGTCATTGCGCTCGAAATCGACACCGGAGCGCAACGTTGGAGCTACGAAAGTTCGCCGGCGGTGCTGACGCTACGCGGTACTGGAGCGCCACTGCTGACCAATGAACTTGCAATCGCCGGCCTTTCCAGTGGAAAGGTGGTGGCGCTGGACACCCGTCGCGGGTTGCCGATCTGGGAGCAGCGGGTCGCCATTCCACAAGGCCGTTCCGAGCTTGAACGCGTAGTCGATATCGACGGCGGGCTGCTACTTTCAGGCGGAACCTTGTATGTCGCTTCCTTCCAGGGGCGCGCCGCAGCGTTGGATCTCGAAAGCGGTCGGATTCTCTGGCAACGCGATGCGTCCACCGCGACCGGCCTTGCGATGGGGTATGGCAGTGTCTACGTGAGCCAAGCCGACGGCACGGTGCTAGGCATCGATGAGCGATCGACAACCGTGCTGTGGAGCAACGATTCGCTGCTACGTCGGCAGCTTTCCGCCCCGGCGGTTTTTTCCAGCTACGTCGTGGTGGGAGACAAGGAGGGCTATTTGCACTTCCTCAGCCAAGTTGATGGGCGTTTCGTCGCGCGAACTCGCGTCGATAGCGCCGGGGTGCGAGCTCGACCCGTGGTCGAAGGTGACTGGCTGTATGCCTACGGCAACGATGGCAAGCTTGTCGCGATGACCATTCGCCAGGCGGATTGACAGCCTCACGTCATGCGCCTTGTTCCGTCCAGACGGAACAACAAATATTCGGCCGCTGCCTTGCAGCGGCCTTCGTGTTTTCTGAAATATCGCAGTGGAGAGCCGTATGGTTCCCGTAATCGCCCTGGTGGGCCGCCCGAACGTCGGCAAGTCCACCCTGTTCAACCGCCTGACCAAGAGCCGCGACGCCATCGTGGCCGAATACGCTGGTCTGACTCGAGATCGCCAGTATGGCGAGGCCAAATGGCAGGGCCGCACCTACATTGTCATCGACACTGGCGGTCTGACCGGCGATGAGGAGGGCATCGACGCCAAGATGGCCGAGCAGTCCCTGCAAGCCATGCAAGAGGCTGATGCAGTGATGTTCATGGTCGATGCGCGTGCAGGCATGACGCCTGGCGATCAGATGATTGCCGAGCACCTGCGCAAGATGAACAAGCGCCACTTCCTCGTGGCGAACAAGGTCGACAGCATTGATCCAGACATCGCCCGAGCGGAATTCAGCCCGTTGGGCCTGGGTGACGCCCTGCCGATCGCCGCTGCCCATGGCCGTGGTATCACCCATATGCTCGAGCAGGCACTCGGTGTGTTTCCCAAGGACAACGCCGAAGTTGCCGAAGACGAGGGTGAAAAGGGCGAGGCGGTTGCCGAAGGAGAAGAGCCCAAGCGCATCCCTGGACCGAGCGAAAAGGATGGCATCAAGATCGCCATCATCGGCCGGCCCAATGTGGGCAAATCGACGCTGGTCAATCGCATGCTCGGTGAGGAGCGGGTCATTGTTTATGACCAGGCCGGTACAACCCGCGACAGCATCTACATTCCCTTCGAGCGTGATGACGAAAAATACACACTGATCGATACGGCCGGTGTGCGTCGCCGCGGCAAGATCTTCGAGGCCGTGGAAAAGTTCTCGGTGGTCAAGACGCTGCAGGCGATCCAGGATTCCAACGTCGTGATTTTCGTCATGGATGCCCGCGAAGGCGTGGTCGAACACGATCTGAACCTGCTCGGCTTCGTGCTGGAAAGCGGCCGCGCGTTGGTCATCGCACTAAACAAGTGGGACGGCATGGAGCCGAGTGAGCGCGACTATGTGAAGACCGAGCTGGAGCGTCGGTTGTTCTTCGTCGAGTTCGCCGACATCCACTTCATCTCCGCTAAACATGGCACCGGCGTTGGCAATTTGTATAAGTCGGTGCAGGCCTCGTTCGCTTCAGCCGTGACTCGATGGCCCACCAGCCGTTTGACGCAGATCCTTGAAGACGCGGTTCGCGAGCATGCGCCACCGATGGTCGCCAGTCGTCGAATCAAGCTTCGCTACGCACACCTGGGCGGTGCCAACCCGCCGCTAATCGTTATCCATGGCAACCAGGTCGACTCGATCCCCAAGTCCTACACTCGTTATTTGGAGAATACTTACCGACGCGTTCTGAAGCTGGTCGGTACGCCCATCCGTATCGAGTACAAGGGCGGCGAAAACCCTTTCGAAGGCAAGAAGAACACCCTGACCGACCGTCAGGTAAACAAGAAGCGCCGTCTCATGTCGCACCACAAGAAGGCCGAGAAGAAGCGCCGCGACAAGCGCTAGTTTCTCAGGTCTCGTCGAACGACTGGTCCATGTCCAAGGCCGGTCGTCCATGCCTCGGCTTGCCGACTTGGCGGGACGGGTTGTCGACCACGGTCGTGTGCGGTGAAACGGCTTGCAGCAACACGCTTCCGGCACCGACACTCGTGTCCTCGCCGATTGCGATATCGCCGAGTATCTTCGCTCCTGCGTCGATCATCACACCGCTGCGTATCTTAGGGTGCCGGTCGCTGCTCACCCTGCCGGTCCCGCCCAACTCCAGAAGCTAATGCCGCAGGCCCGGACGCCCTCGTACCCGCCCGCCATGATCGGCTATTCTGTTTTCCCCTGCCGAAGCCCCGTACGGCAGGCCTGTCGGAAAGGCTGTCATGCTCATCAGTAAGTTGCCCAATGTCGGCACCACCATTTTCACCACCATGTCGCAGCTGGCGGCTGAAACCGGCGCGTTAAACTTGTCGCAGGGATTTCCCGACTTCGATGGGCCTGATGCGCTGCGCGAAGCGGTTGCCCGTCATGTGATGGAAGGGCACAACCAATACGCGCCAATGACCGGCTTACCGGCACTGCGCGAGCAGGTGGCAATCAAGGTCAGCTCGTTATATGGCCGTCAGGTCAGCGCCGAGGCCGAGGTCACGGTCACGCCCGGGGCGACGCAAGCAATCTTCTGTGCGATTCACGCGGTCATCCGCCCAGGCGATGAGGTCATCGTTTTCGACCCCTGCTATGACAGCTACGAACCTGCCGTGGAACTCGCCGGCGGCGTCTGTGTGCATCAGGCGCTGAGCCTGCCGGACTTTGCCATCGACTGGCAGAAGCTCGCCGAGGCGATTACCCCACGCACCCGACTGATCGTGCTGAACACGCCGCATAACCCCAGCGGTGCATTGATCAATGCCGATGATCTCGACCGTCTGGCGGCGCTGATCCGCGAGCGCGACATCTATCTGCTCAGCGATGAGGTCTACGAGCATCTTGTGTTCGACGTCCGTGAGCATGCCAGTGTGTTGCGTCATGCTGAGCTGTATCAGCGCGCCTTCGTCATCAGCTCTTTCGGCAAGACCTACCACGTCACCGGCTGGAAGACTGGATACGTAGTTGCGCCCGCCGAGCTCAGCAACGAGCTGCGCAAGGTGCATCAATATGTCAGCTTTACCGGCGTAACCCCGTTGCAGTGGGCGCTTGCCGATTTCATGGCGGCGCATCCCGAGCATCTGGCGGAACTGCCTGCGTTCTACCAGACCAAGCGTGATCTGTTCTGCGATCTGCTGGCCAACTCGCGCTTCCGCTTCACGCGCGCCGCGGGCACCTATTTCCAATTGGCCGATTATTCCGCGATTCGCCCGGATCTCGACGACGTAGCCATGGCGGAGTGGCTGACCCGTGAACACGGTGTGGCCAGTATTCCGATTTCGGTGTTCTACCAAACGCCTCCTGCAGAGTTGCGGCTCGTCCGCTTCTGCTTCGCCAAACGAGAGGAGACGCTGCGCCAAGCAGCAGAACGACTATGCGCGATCTGAATAATTTACCCGACCTTGAACTGGCCCTTATTCAGACGACGCTCGTCTGGCAGGATGCCGCTGCCAATCGTGAGCGCTTCATCGGGTTGCTGGATGACGCCCGCGGCGCAGACTTGATCGTGTTGCCCGAGATGTTCACCACGGCCTTTTCGATGAACTCCGCCGAGCTCGCCGAGCCTGAAGAAGGCCCGACCTACGCCTGGTTGCGCGAGCAGGCGGCCCGTATGGAGGCGGTGATCACCGGCAGCGTAATCATCGAGGCCGCCGATGGTAGCCATCGCAACCGTCTGCTCTGGGCCCGGCCGAACGGCGAAATTCTGCATTATGACAAGCGCCATCTGTTTCGCATGGCGGGTGAGCATAAGCACTACACGGCGGGCGAAAAACAGGCTCTGTTCGAACTCAACGGCTGGCACGTGCGCCCGCTGATCTGCTATGACCTGCGCTTTCCGGTGTGGAGCCGCGATCCCCATGACACCGACCTTCTCCTTTATACGGCCAATTGGCCGGCAGCCCGGCGTAATGCCTGGAATCGCCTGTTGCCCGCACGCGCGATCGAGAACCTCTGCTATGTCGCGGCGGTGAATCGGGTCGGGGAAGATGGTAAAGGCTACCCCTACAGTGGTGACAGCCAAGTACTGGACTATCTCGGTGACCCGCTGCTGGAGGCCGGTGACGCCGATGGGGTGTTTCGCGCTTCACTTCGCGCTGCCGATCTGGCCAAGTTCCGCAGCAAGTTTCCTGCCTACCACGATGGCGACGCGTTTGAACTGAGCCTATAGGCGCTCAGCCATGCTTACGATGGTATGGTTGCTAGCGCGGGCTAAACGGCTTCAGCGTTTTGCGGCGTGTCGGTGACGATTGCGCCACAGCAGGCCCCCGTAGATCAGTAGGTTGACGACGACCACCACGGCGGCCAGCAGGTACTGCACCGGTACGCTCAACCAGGCCGGATAGATCAGCGGCAGCAAATAGTGCTCGACGAAGCCGGCCTCGTAGCCTGCGTCCCCTGCCAGCCGCCTCAGCAGGTTTTCCCAATGGGTGAGTGGGCAGGGGCGCCCGCTCAGCTCTACAAATATTCCCCACGCCATCGCGGGCAGATGCAACAGCAAAAAGCCGCGCTTCCAGGCGACCAGCAAGCCCCCCAGCAATACGAAGAGGATAAAGCCGAGGTGCAGCATCAGCACGGCATCGGCCCCAATACGATAAAGCATGGCTTACTCAGCCCTGCCCGAACGCTCCAGCTGAGCGATGTGTTTGTCTTGAATGCGCGCCAGAAGGGTGACAGAGAGCCCCGCGCCGATCAGCGCCATGAGCATGTCCGACTGGGTATCCCATGGATCGCCCTGCGTTCCCAGGAAGTCCTCGGCACCTTGGCCGGCGATAAGCGCTACCCACCATTCGATCAGCTCATAAAAGGCACTGAATGCCAGCGCGACGCAAAGCGCTAAAAAGCCCAGCATCTTGCCGCCGGCGATAAAGCGACGACGCAGCAGAACTTCCCGCGCCAGCAAGGCAGGTGTTACGCCCTGTATGAAATGGCCCAGCTTGTCATAAGGGTTGCGGGCCAGATCAAACCAGTCCTGCACCCAGAACCCCGGCGGCACGCGGGCATAGGTATAGGTGCCACCAAGAATCAACACCAGCGCATGGATCGCGATCACCCAATAAAGCAGGTGGGTCAACGGAAAGCGCCGATGACTCCAGATCAGCAGTGGGGCGGCAATCAGCACTGGCGCTACCTCGAGCAGCCAGGTTGCGCGGTCGTAGGGTGCAACAGCGGAACAGATCAATGCCAGCAGTACACCCGATCCCAGCGCTGCGTAAAGCGTACGGTCTTGCATTGGCGTCGCCATGATTAACGGTAGAGCCGGCAGCATGCAGTGCTTGCCGGGTTAGCCGCAACTGTAAGCGCGGCGAGCCCCGGCTTGGCAAAGTGTGCCAGCTAACCTTCTCGGCCAGGTGCTGAGGCCGCACGCGAAAGCGAACGGCCGCAGCGCCGCAAATCGACTGCTCCGATGTATGGGTTGGCGTTGCCCTGAACGCAGGCGACGCTGCGGTTGCGCCACCGTTCCCACTCGTCGATTGGGAATTGGCGATTCCATATGTCATACAGGCGGCGATCCTGCTTCGACAGCCGCAGGCCGTAGCGCTCGCTCATGTACAGGTAAGTGCGGGCAATGGCGCCGCGGGCGTAGGCCGGTGGCATGGCCGTGCGTTGCTTGAAGTTCACCACGAAGGGGCAAGCGCCGTACTGGCTGGGCTTCTCGCTGAGCATGCCGAAGCCGTAATTGCTGCGGTCGCCGTTCACTTCACCAACCACCGGTACCAGATTGTGCAGATCCGCTTCGGCCTGGCTGAACACCGGGTCGGTAGACGTGCAGTGTTTGCGTCCACCGTCCTGCCAGCATTGGCGCTGATGGCCGATCACCCATGCGGGAACGATGTGCTCCCATTCCACCCTCGCGGCACGCTTGGGCTGCTTGCGCGGAATGTAGCCACAACTGGCCAGGTCGATCTGTTTGCCCTTGAAGGCGCAGCGGCAATAGAAATCCACGGGTCGCTCGGCGTACAACTGCCAGGCGATTTTCTTGGCCTCGCGAAAGGTGCGTGGAGCGTCGGCGTGTAGCTGAACAGGAAAAAGCAGGGCGAGCAGAAGCAGGCTGTAACAGCGCATGGGATTCTCGACGACTGACTGAGAAATGCATCCATGCGGGGCGCGCTATCTTACCTATTGCGCTGATAAATCCACATATAACAATAACTTACATAATGTCATTGAGCCTGCTTGTGACCCAGCCGGTTGATCTGCAGCGAGGCCAGGATGATCAGCCCGCCAACCGTCAGTAGCAGAAGATTGGTCTGCGTGCCCCAGAACAGCAGATTGAGCACCAGCCCCACAGGAACCGCCATGTTGTTCATCACCGCCAGGGTGCCGGCATCCACCAGAGTGGCGCCCTTGTTCCAGCAGAACTGCCCGAGCGCGGTGGCCAGCACACCCATCCATATCAACACTGCCCATTGTTCGGTTGTGGTGGGCAGTTTTTCCGGGTTGCCGAACAGTAGCCAGGCCGGCAGTACGATCAGCAGCGCACCCATGAAGAAGTAGCCGAAGCGACGATGGAGTGGAATATCGGATGGATAACGCTGTGCCAGATGCTTGTAGCCAACCTGGCCGGCGGCAAAGGTGAAGTTGGCCAACTGCATCAGCAGGAAACCACCGAGAAAGTCGCGAGAAACGCCGTCATAGCGAATCAGCCCGGCACCGAATACCGCAACGGCGGCCGCTACCAGCGCCCAGGGGTAGAAACGGCGGTTCAACGCGTCGTCTATCAACGTCACGTGCAACGGCGTCAGTACAGTGAATAACAGGACTTCGGCGACCGTCAGTACGTTGAAGCTCAGGTACAGGCAGAGGTAGGTGACGCCGAACTGCAACGCGCCGACGAGCGTGACGCCCGCTATGAAGCCCGGTGCAACGCCGCGCCAGCGGGTCAGAGGCAGGAATACCAGGCCGGCCAGCACTACGCGGGTCAGCACAGCGAAATAGCTGTCCACCTGGCCAGCGAGGTAGGCGCCGATAAGGTTGAAGGAAAACGCCCACAGCAGGGTGACGAAAATCAGGTAGCGCATGCCGACTCCTCAGAAGGTCGGCGACCTTAGCGGCTCGGCGGCAAAGAAGGAAGGGCCGGTTTGAACCCGCTGTTTTTGATCACGGGCGCGCTTCGGCCAGGCGCGCCCGTGGTGGGTGGATTACGCGGACTTCAGCGAGGCCATGTCGATGACGAAGCGGTACTTCACGTCACTCTTGAGCATGCGCTCGTAGGCCTCGTTGATGGTCTGGATATCGATCATCTCGATGTCCGAGACGATGTTGTGCTCGGCGCAAAAGTCGAGCATCTCCTGGGTTTCGGCAATGCCGCCAATCAGCGAGCCGGCCAAACGACGGCGCTTGAAAATCAAGCCGAACACGCTCGGCGAGGGATGCGGCGACGCCGGTGCGCCCACCAGGGTCATGGTCGCGTCGCGCTTGAGCAGCGACAGGAAAGCATCAAGATTGTGGGGCGCTGCAACGGTATTGAGAATGAAGTCGAAGCTGTTCAGGTGCGCGCTCATCTCGTCCTGGTTCTTCGACACTACGACTTCGCTGGCACCCAGGCGTAGGGCGTCTTCCTTCTTGTCGGGCGAGGTGGTGAACAGCACGACATGCGCGCCCATGGCATTGGCGATCTTTACCGCCATGTGCCCAAGGCCTCCGAGACCGACCACGCCGACCTTTTGACCAGGGCCCACCTTCCACTGGCGCAGCGGCGAATAGGTGGTGATGCCTGCACATAGCAAGGGCGCGACAGCGGCAAGCTTGTCTTCGGTATGCGAGATGCGCAGGACGAATTTCTCGTTCACCACGATGTTGTCGGAATAGCCGCCAAAGGTGTTCTCGCCACCGCCGAACGCGGGACCATTGTAGGTGCCGACAAAACCATTCTCGCAATACTGCTCGAGGCCCTCGCCGCAAGAGGGGCAGCTCTGACAGCTGTCGACCAGGCAGCCGACGCCAGCGATGTCGCCGACCTTGAAGCGGTTGACCGACTCGCCAACGGCACTGACCCGGCCAACGATCTCGTGGCCCGGAACGGAGGGGTAGAGGGTGTTGTGCCATTCGTTGCGGGCGGTGTGCAGATCCGAATGGCAGACGCCGCAGAAGAGAATGTCGATCTGCACATCGTTCGGCCCTACGGCACGGCGCGAGAAGGTATGAGGTGCGAGTGGTGTGCTTGGATCAAATGCGGCGTAACCGATGGTTGTGCTCATGAGCGCTCCTGTGGCGTTTTATCGGGTGGCGGAAGTGCTCAAGCCTATGCCTATAGCGAACAGGACCGGTTGCACAATCCTGCCGATGACTCACGCATTTCTGCTGGAATGAGATAGACCTGGCCCAGGCGCAGGTGTTCGGTACGTGATGCGCCGGGTTCTTTGGCGAGGGATTGCTCGTCTGTCATGCAACGACGAAACGGTGGGTCGGGAGCAAATGCTGCCGTCAGAGTAGCGGCAAGCGGTGGGCCATCGTGCCGCCTCCCAGGCGGCTCTAGTTGTAGCGTGGCGGGCCCTAAGCAGAACCCGCCATCTCAGGTCAGGCTGCTTTCAGTTCGGCCTCACGCAGTGCCCGGTTGAGGGCGCTGAACAACGCGCGAATGCTGGCGGTGGTGATGTTTTCGTCAATGCCGATGCCATGCAGCGGGCGCTCGCCATCCAGACGCACTTCGATATAGGCCGCGGCCCGTGCATTGCTGCCGGCACCGATCGAGTGCTCGTGGTAATCCATGATCTCCAGCTTCACCGGCAAACCGGCGACCAGCGCTTCCAACGGCCCCTTGCCGATCCCGCGCCAGTGCATGGTTTCACCCTCGCTGGTGACTTCCACCTCCACGGCGCTGGTGCCGTTTTCTTCCTGCAAACGATGGCTCTTCAGGGCGTACGGCGCCGTGGCTTGCAGGTATTCACCCTCCAGCAGGGAGTAGATCTGCTTGGCGTTCATCTCCAGTCCCAGACGATCGGTTTCCTTCTGCACCACCTGGCTGAACTCGATCTGCATCCGGCGCGGCAAGCTGATGCCGTACTCCTGCTCCAGCAAGTAGGTGATGCCGCCTTTGCCGGACTGACTGTTGACGCGAATCACCGCCTCGTAGCTGCGACCGATGTCAGCCGGGTCGATTGGCAGGTAGGGCACTTCCCACAGGCCATTCGGATCCTGTTGGCTGAAGCCTTTGCGAATCGCGTCCTGGTGCGAGCCGGAGAAGGCTGTGTGGACCAGATCGCCGACATAGGGATGGCGCGGATGGACCGGCAGCTGGTTGCACTCCTCGACGACCTTGCGCACGGCATCGATGTCGGAAAAATCCAGCTGCGGATCGACGCCCTGGCTGTACATGTTCAGCGCTATGGTCACCAGATCGACATTGCCGGTGCGCTCGCCGTTGCCGAACAGGCAGCCCTCGACGCGATCCGCCCCGGCCATCAGGCCCAATTCGGTGGCAGCAACGCCCGTGCCGCGGTCGTTGTGGGTGTGCAGGCTGATCAGCACGCAGTCGCGCTTGTTGATCTGGCGGCCAAAATATTCGATCTGGTCGGCATAGATATTCGGAGTGGCGGCCTCAACGGTGGCCGGCAGGTTGAGGATCAGCTTCTTCTCAGGCGTCGGTTGGAATACGTCGATCACCGCGTTGCAGACCTCGACGGCGAAGTCGGTCTCAGTGGAGCTGAACACCTCGGGCGAATATTCGAAGCGCCAATCGGTTTCCGGCGCCGCATCGGCGAGACGCTTGACCACCTGCGCAGCGGCGACGGCGATGTTCACCACACCAGCCTTGTCTTGGTTGAACACGATGCGGCGGAAGCTCGGTGCCGTCGCGTTGTAGTAATGAACGATGGCCCGCTTGGCACCCTTGAGCGATTCGAAGGTGCGGGTGATCAGGTCCTCGCGAGCCTGGGTCAGCACTTGAATGGTGACGTCATCCGGAATGTGCCCGCCCTGAATCAGCTCGCGAACGAAATCAAAATCGGTCTGCGATGCCGAGGGAAAGCCCACTTCGATCTCCTTCAGGCCGATCTGCACCAGCGTCTTGAAGAAACGCATCTTCTTCGCCGCGTCCATCGGCTCGATCAGCGACTGGTTGCCGTCGCGCAAATCGGAGCTCAGCCAGATCGGAGCCTGAGTGATGGTCTGCGATGGCCAGGTACGGTCAGGCAGATTGATCACCGGAAACGCGCGATATTTGTTTGAAGGATCTTTGAGCATGGTCATGGCGATTTCCTTGAGCAGCTCCCCGAAGCGCGGCGCGAAGCAGGGAGGGCAGAGCAGGTCGATGCGTATTTATGGTCCGAATGTAGGGCGCACCTATCGGGTATTGCAACTGTCTTGAAAAAAATGGTGAAAAACACTAATAAAAATCCATAAAGGAAAATAAGCAGTCGATTGGTCGCCGTAATCGAAGATTGATTGCTCGGCTCGATTGCGGCCCCGTGTCGCACTCACCCTGCGCCTCGGGGCGTGCGATCATCCGGCTCACGATGAGCAGTAGCCGATCCACGGCAGGATTTACGTGAGACGCAAAGGACAGTTCACAGCGGGTCTCTGGCTTGGCCTTTTTGCCATGCTGATGATCCATGTGGGACCGCTCTATTCAGCGTCGCAGCTTAAGGCTGCCCAGCCCGACGCTGCAGCTCCGATCGCGCACCAGCATCATCATCACGATGCAAAAGCTCATCCGACAGCGGTGCATTCTCCATCGCGCTCGGATAGCCAGCCGGCCTGGCTCGCTTCGCTCGACCTCTGCGGTTACTGTGAGCTGTTGACGCTGAGTCCGCCGTTGGTGCTGGCCTTCGCACCTGCGTTGCCTCATTTCGCGCCTGTTTACGCACGGCTGATTCCTCAACAGCCGCTGCCGGCCATGCCACGCCTCACCGGCGGACATGCGCGGGCGCCACCCGTATTCCACTGCTGATTTCCGAGCCGCTAACGCGCGGCTCCTCCTAAATCTCAGAAGTGGAAGATCTTTATGTCCAGAATCACCCCTGTGCGGGCGGTAGCCTCGCGTCTGCCCGTCAACCTTTCCCTGCATCCTTTGCGCTTGCGTTGGCAGTTGGCTCACCTCGCGCTGTTAAGCGCCTTGGCGGGTCATGGCATGGCCGCTGAAGCCAACCCCGAATCGACCATCCAGCTCACGCCCATGATCATTACCGGCGTGGCGCAGCAATCCCTGCTTAAAGTGGTCACCGATCCGAAGATCCCGCGCCAGCCAATGCCGGCCAGCGACGGCGCGGATTATCTGAAGACCATTCCGGGCTTCTCCGCGGTGCGCAACGGTGGAGTAAACGGCGATCCGGTGTTCCGCGGTATGTTCGGCTCTCGGTTGAAACTGCTCAGCAATGGCGGCGAAATGCTTGGTGCGTGTCCGAACCGCATGGATTCGCCGAGCTCCTATATCAGCCCGGACACCTTCGACAAGCTAACCGTCATCAAAGGGCCGCAAACCGTGCTCTGGGGCCCCGGCGCTTCGGCGGCCACGGTGCTTTTCGAGCGCGAGCCGGAGCAGTTCAGCGAACCCGACTACCGCCTCAACGCCAGTCTGCTGACCGGCTCCAACGGTCGCTTCGACCGCAACTTGGACGCCGCCGCCGGTAGCACACAGGGCTACGCGCGGCTGATGGCCAACAGCTCGCAGGCTGACGACTACGCGGACGGCGATGGCGATACCGTGCCGTCGCGCTATGACAAATGGAACACCGATGTCGCGCTCGGCTGGATGCCGGATGCGGACACCTTGGTCGAGCTGACCGCAGGCCGTGGCGACGGCTTCGCCCGCTACGCCGGACGGGGCATGGATGGCAGCCAGTTCCAGCGTGAAAGTCTCGGGCTGCGCTTCGAGAAGACCAATATCGGCGAGACCTTCTACGGGCTGGAGGCGCAGGTCTATTACAACTACGCCGACCACGTCATGGACAACTACAGCCTGCGCGACTTCGTTCCGACAATGATGATGACCCAGCCGACCCTGTCGCGGGTCGACCGCCGCACGCTCGGTGGCCGGCTGGTCGGAACCTGGCAATGGTCCGATGTCGACTTGAAGGCCGGCATTGATGCGCAGCGCAGCGAGCATCGCAAGGTCATGAACCCGACCGGTGCGGTCAATCAGATGGTGGCGGCGGCGGGTAGCGACGCGCTGCCCTGGGTGCCGGATGCCGTCCTGCACAGTTACGGCCTGTTCGGCGAGCTGACCTGGCAACTCAGCGAACGCGAGAAAGTCATCAGCGGTTTGCGGCTGGATCTGCACGAGGCGACCGATGAGCGAGCATTCTTCAACAGCCATCACCCGACGCTGAAGAACATGATGGGCATGCCGGTCAGTCAGGATTGGACCAATCCGACGGCAGGGGACACCCGGCGTGACACGCTCTACAGCGGCTTCATGCGCTACGAAAAAGAGCTCGCCAGCATGCCGGTCACCGGGTACGCCGGCCTCGGTCATGCCGAGCGGTTCCCCGATTACTGGGAGCTGTTCGTCTCCAACCCCGGTCCGGTCGGCAGCGTGCAGCCGTTCGATTCGGTGCGGCCGGAGAAGACCACGCAGCTGGATATCGGCCTGCAGTATGCCGATGGCCCGCTGCAAGCCTGGGTCTCCGCGTACGCCGGTTTGGTCGAAGACTACATCCTGTTCAGCTATGTGCCCGGCGTGATGCCCAGCATGCTCCGCGCGGAGGTAAGCAACATTGACGCCGCCATTGCCGGTGGCGAGATGGGCGCAAGCTACCGGTTCACCCGCAACTGGAAAGGCGATGCGAGCCTTGCCTACGCATGGGGAAAGAACCGCAGCGATGACCGTGCCATGCCGCAGATCCCACCGCTGGAGGGGCGGTTTGGCCTGACTTACGAGCGTGACGACTGGAGCACCAGTGGCCTCTGGCGAGTGGTCGCGTCGCAGGGCAGGGTTGCAAAAAACCAGGGCACCGTCGTCGGCAAGGACTTCGACGAGAGTGCCGGCTTTGGCGTGCTGGCGGTCAACGGTGCCTATCGTTTGGATCAGCACTTCAAGTTAAGCGCGGGAGTGGACAATCTGTTGGACAAAGCCTACAGCGAGCACCTCAACCTGGCCGGCAGCGCTGGCTTCGCCGACTACGGGCTCGACGCAACCCGTCGTGTCAACGAGCCGGGCCGCACCTATTGGGCGCGGGTCGACATGAGCTTCTGACACGCATTTTCAGCAGGCATGAAGCAGCCAGCGGTGGTTTTCCACTGCCTGGCTGCAATCAGCCGTCCTGGGTCTTGTCGTCGTCGCGCCGGTCGCTCGGTTGGGGCAACTGCGGCATCGGTCGGCTAAGCAGCTGGCTGACCGAGCCATAGCCCTCGCGCATGTCCGCACCGCTCGGGTGCTGGAACACGCGCAGGCCGAACTCGGGCAGGATCGCCAGTAGGTGATCGAAAATGTCTGACTGGATCGCCTCGTACTGGGTCCAGGCGACGGTGTTGGTGAAACAGTAAATCTCGAGCGGCAAGCCGTCAGCAGTAGGGCTGAGTTGGCGCACCATCAGGGTCATGCCCTGGTGAATGCCTCCATGGCTGCGCAGGTAGCGCTCCACGTAGGCACGGAAGCTGCCAATGTTTGTGATGCGTCGAGTATTCACCGGCTCCTTGCCGCGCTCTTCAAGCTTGGCATTCCACTCGTCAATCTCTCGGCGTTTTTCGGTGAGGTATTCATCGAGCAGGTTGAAACGATGCAGGCGCTCGCATTCGTCGCTGCTGAGAAAATGCACGCTTTGCTGATCCAGAAATAGGCTGCGCTTGATCCTGCGGCCGCCGCTTTCCTGCATGCCCCGCCAGTTCTTGAACGAGTCGCTGATAAAGCGCTTGGTCGGGATGTTGCTGATGGTCTTGTCCCAGTTCTGCACTTTTACCGTATGCAGAGCAATGTCGATGACATCGCCGTCGGCGTTTAGCTGCGGCATTTCCACCCAGTCGCCAACACGGATCAGGTCGTTGGAGGTGATCTGCACGCTGGCCACCAATGACAGAATGGTGTCCTGAAATATCAACATCAGTACCGCCGCCATGGCCCCAAGGCCGGACAGCAGGATCAGCGGCGAACGGTCGATCAGGGTGGCGATGATGAGGATGGTGGCGACCGCGTACAGCACGATCTTGACCACCTGCAGATAGCCCTTGATGGGGTGCACATGCGCATCGGCGCGGCGCTGGTACATCATGTTGATGATGTCCAACAGCGCACCCAGGGCGAGGGCGATGGTCAGCACGATGAAGCCGCCGCAGACATTGCGCACGACGGTGACGGCCGCTTCCGGCAGGCCCGGTACGGCATTCACTCCAATCGACAGCACCAGTGCCGGCACGATGTTGGACAACCGGCGAATGATGCCGAAATCTTGCAGCTGAGTTTCGCGAGTGCTGCGCAGTATTTTGTACAGACCGCTCACCAGGATCCGCTTGACCACCCAGTTGGCCAGCCAGGCCGCGAACACCAGCGCCGCGCTGGCGACCAGCGTCTCCAGTTCGGCATGCTCGCCCAGCCATTCCAGCCAGACCTTCATTTCTTCCTGCATCGTACCGCTCCGTCAGTTGGCGTCAGACCACAACCACATGCCAGGGGGTGTCCTGTCAGCGGATGAACTCGCGGCTAATCGAGCGGAAGAGGTCGGTCCCTGCCTGTTCCATCCACTCGAACGCAACCATTTCGCGCGAAACGATGCTGGCACCGGCTTGTTGCATGCGTGCCAGACCAAGCGCTTTGTCGCTGGCGCGGCGCGATCCGACAGCCTCTTCGACCACGAATACCTGATTGCCGCGAGCCAGCAGGTCGAGCACCGTCTGCAGCACGCAGATGTGGGTTTCGATGCCGCTGATGATGAACTGCTTGCGGTCGCCACCGGGACGTCTGAACAGTTCGCCATCGCGCGCTGCGGAAAAATGCAGCTTCTCGATGATCGCCTCGTCAGCCATGCCATCGCGCAGGGCTGCGATCGTAGGCCCGAGGCCCTTGCTGTACTGCTCGGTGACCAGCACCGGCACACCTACGCGTTGGGCAACCTGGATCAGCCAGGCGCTGTGCTCGGCCAACGTGGTGTGGTCTTCGATGGCGGGGAATAGCCGTTCCTGAATGTCAATGATGACAAGCGTCGAATCCTGCGCATTGATGAGCATAAGGGGTCCTTGGGGCGGGTCAGGGTTTGAACGCACCGATGAAGATCGACGGGTCGACCCGTGCATCGTTTAGGCTGACGTTCCAGTGTAGATGCGGGCCGGTGGCTCGGCCGGTGGAGCCGACCTTGCCGAGCACGGCACCACGGGAAAGCTCGTCGCCGACCTTCACATCAATCTGCGACAAATGACAGAACATGCTGATCAGGCCTTGGCCGTGGTCGACGAACACGGTTTTGCCATTGAAAAAATAATTGCCGGTGAGAATGACCTTGCCGGCCGCCGGTGTCTTGATCGGTGTACCGGCCTTCGCAGCGAAGTCCAGCCCGGAATGCGGGTTGCGCTCTTCACCATTGAAGAAGCGGCGCAGCCCGAACGGCGAGGACAGCGAACCGTTGACCGGCTTGTCGAACAACAGGTTACTGGGCTGGCGTGGGCTGAACTGCCTATAGGCCCGTGTCTGTTCGTCCAGTTCGCGCTCGATACGTTTGAGGTCGGCGCGGTTGGGGTTGACCTGGCGCTGGTTCTTTAAGGTGATGCGCTGTTCGCGGTAGGTGCGCGGTTCGACACGGAAGCTATGTGCCTGGCCGTTGACGTCCAGCGACTGCTGACCGGCTTTGACCGACAGCGGGATGCCGACAACGGCGATCCAGCGCTGGTCATCTTCGCGTACCACCAGCACGGGTTTGCCGTCGTACCGTGCTGTTGGCGCGCTGGCATCGTTACCGAGGTCGATTACCGCGACGCCGCCGGGTACGGGTTTGTTCAGCAGGCGGGTGAGAAAACCTTCGGCGTGGACGGGAAGTGAAAGGCAGAGCAGCAGGGCAAGGGCAAAACGCATAAGAGTCCTGGGCAAAAAGTGGGTTAGTCCAGCAGTGACAAGGTGACGGGCGTCTGATGGTTGTCTTCGACCCTGACGTCCAGCTCGCCTTCGCCCAGACGCGCCTTGAGTCGTTGACCGGGCTGGGTCTGGCCCGCATGCCGAATAGCCTGGCCGCGCTCGTCGAGCAGGATGCTGTAGCCACGTGACAAGGTGGCGAGCGGGCTGACGACATTCAGTGTCTGCGCCAGTCCCTGTAACTGTTGGCGATGGCCTTTCAGGGTGTCCTGCATTGCTCGGGGTAGGCGGCTGGCCAGATGATCGAGGCGTTGGCGTAACAGGTTCAGGTTTCGGCCTGGGTGCTGGCCCGCAAGGCGTGTTTCGAGGCGGGCGAGGCGCTCCTGCCCGGCGCAGAGGCGACGGTCGATGCCGCGCAGCAGGCGTTGTTCAAGATCGTCGATGCGCTGGGCCTGTTGTTGCAGGCGCTCGCCGGGGTGTCGCAGCCGGCGTGTCAGGCCTTCGAGGCGCGATGCCTCGCGGTGTAAACGGTCCCGCATCCGCAGCAGCAAGCGCTGGCGCAGGCCATCGAGTCGCTGGCGCACGTCGGCGCTGCTGGGTGCCAGGAGTTCGGCTGCCGCGGAAGGCGTCGGTGCGCGTACGTCGGCGACGAAGTCGGCAATGGAAACGTCGGTTTCATGACCTACGGCGCAAACGATCGGCGTCTCGCAGGCTGCCACGGCGCGTGCGACCACTTCTTCGTTAAAGCACCACAGGTCTTCCAATGAGCCGCCGCCGCGCGCCAGGATCAGCGCATCGAAGCCGCCACGGTCGGCCAGTTCCAGCGCACGGACGATTTGTGCCGTCGCTTCGCGGCCCTGGACCGGGGTCGGTACCAGCGTCAGGGCAACATGCGGCGCACGTCTACGGAACACCGAAATGATGTCGCGGATCACCGCACCGGTGGGCGAGCTGACGATGCCAATACGTTGCGGGTGAGCGGGCAGGGCGCGCTTGCCGGCGGCGTCGAACAAGCCTTCGGCGCTTAGCTTCTCTTTTAGCGCTTCGAAGGCCAGGCGCAGCGAGCCGTCGCCCGCTGGCTCGACGTTGTCGAGGATCAACTGGTAGTCGCCGCGGCCCTCGAACAAGGACACCCGTCCGCGTACTTTTACCGCGAGGCCGTCGCGCAATGCCTGACGCACACGCAAGGCGTTCTGTCGGAATAGCGCGCAGCGCACCTGGGCGCTCTTGTCCTTCAGCGTGAAGTAGACGTGGCCGGATGCCGGCTTGGACAGATTGGATATTTCGCCTTCTACCCACACCTGGGCGAAGACATCTTCGAGCAGAAGCCGCGCGCGACCGTTGAGCTGGCTGACGGTCAGCACTTCACGGTCGAGATTGAGGCGTTGGAAAGGATCTTTGAGCATGCCGGGATGATAAGGGAAAACTGTGGTTAGGCGCTGAGGGCGAATGGCCAAACGGACAACAGGCGACGCCGCGTCGTTGACCTGCGCCCAGTAGTCATTAAGCTGCGCCGCTTTATTCGCCTCCTTTCGAGTCAGTCATGAGTCACAGTCAAGCGATCGTCGTGCCGCGTATCTCATCCTTTCCTGGCCATGAAGCCAAGGCGCGAATGATCCTGCGTTGGCTTGCCGAGCGGCGCATCGTCGAGGCGCTGCCAACCACCTGTGGGCGCGGTGTTGGCGGCATGGCCTATGCGCTTGGGTCGGGTGCGCGCAACGTTGTGCTGCACCCTGAGCGGTTGCCGTTCGCTGAGCCGATCAATGGCTTGGAGGTTGTGACCAAGCGCTGCATCTACACGCCGACCCGGGCGTTTGCCGAGGAGGCTGGATGCCCTGAATGTCGGCAAGAGATTGGTGAGGCGCTGTTCGAGAGTCTCGACGAGTGGATGCCTGCACAGACCGACACCTTCACCTGTCCGGAATGCGGGTACGAGGATGACATCAACGGCTTCTTGTTCCTTCCGGCTTGCGGCTTTTCCAATCTTGGCTTCATCTTCAACGGTTGGGGCGAGGCTGTATTTGCCCAGCCCTTTCTTGACGAGTTCGCTGGACGACTGGGATTCAAGGTGGCGGTGGTGGTCGCGTAGCGGTGACCGGTCAGTCATTTGTTCGACGTAGCGAAGCGGAACGCGCGCGGCGGACCTTACAACTGCATTGAGCGTAATGGTGTGCGTGGGTATAATGCCGCGCTTCCTTTTTCCCGCCTGGGAGCCCCCGCCATGCTGCGTATCAGCCAAGAAGCCTTGACTTTCGATGATGTTCTCCTGATCCCGGGATATTCCGAGGTCCTGCCGAAGGATGTCAGCCTCAAGACCCGCCTGACCCGCGAAATCGAGCTGAACATTCCCCTTGTTTCGGCGGCAATGGACACCGTCACCGAAGCCCGTCTGGCCATCGCCATGGCGCAGGAAGGCGGCATCGGCATCATTCACAAGAACATGAATGTCGAGCAGCAGGCTGCCGAAGTGCGCAAGGTCAAGCGCCACGAGACGGCCATCGTTCACGATCCGGCGACCGTGACGCCTGAAACCAAGATCAGCGAACTGCTGCGCAAGGCGCGGGAGCTTGGTTTCTCTGGCTTCCCTGTTGTCTCGGGCAAAGAGCTGGTGGGTATCGTCACCGGGCGCGACCTGCGCTTCACGCCGAACGTCGGTGATTCGGTTGCCGCGATCATGACGCCGAAGGAAAAGCTGATCACCGTTCAGGAAGGCACTGGGCTCGAGGAAATCAAAACCAAACTCTACGAGCACCGCATCGAAAAGATGCTGGTGGTCGACGGCAATTTCCATTTGCGCGGCCTGGTGACCTTCCGCGATATCGAGAAGGCCAAGACTTACCCGCTGGCCTCCAAGGATGATCAGGGCCGCCTGCGTGTCGGTGCTGCCGTTGGGACTGGCGCTGATACCGCTGAACGTGTCGAAGCGTTGGCTGCTGCCGGCGTCGATGTGATCGTCGTCGACACCGCACACGGCCACTCTCGCGGTGTGCTCGATCGCGTTCGTTGGGTCAAGGATAACTTCCCGCAGGTCCAGGTCATCGGCGGCAACATCGCCACTGCCGAAGCCGCGCTGGACCTGGTCAAGGCTGGCGCCGACGCGGTCAAAGTCGGCATCGGCCCAGGTTCGATCTGCACCACGCGAATCGTCGCCGGTGTCGGCGTGCCGCAAATTTCCGCGATCGCCAACGTCTCCGCCGCGCTCGAAGGCACCGGCGTGCCGATGATCGCCGATGGCGGCATCCGCTTCTCCGGTGATCTGTCCAAGGCCATCGTGGCCGGCGCCAATGCCGTGATGATGGGCTCGATGTTTGCCGGTACCGAGGAGGCTCCGGGCGAGATCGAGTTGTTCCAGGGCCGCTCCTACAAGGCCTACCGCGGCATGGGCTCGCTGGGCGCCATGTCCCAGGCGCAGGGTTCGTCGGATCGTTACTTCCAGGATTCCTCCGCTGGTGCCGAAAAGCTGGTGCCGGAAGGCATCGAAGGGCGCGTGCCGTACAAGGGCTCGCTGGCAGCAATCATTCACCAGCTGATGGGCGGCCTGCGCGCCTCCATGGGCTATACCGGTAGCGCGACCATCGATCACATGCGCACCCACCCGCAGTTCGTGCGCATCACCGGTGCCGGCATGGCCGAGTCCCATGTGCATGATGTGCAGATCACCAAGGAAGCGCCCAACTACCGGGTTGGTTGATATTTCTGTCGCTGGAGGCTGATCGCCGAGCGGCTGGATGGGCAATGTCTCGTTCAGCCGCTTGCGTTCAGCCTTCAGCCGTTTTTTCCAGGGGAAAAAAATGGCCCATCAAGACATTCATGCTCACCGCATCCTGATTCTGGACTTCGGCTCGCAGTACACCCAGCTGATCGCCCGTCGCGTGCGCGAACTCGGCGTCTACTGCGAATTGCATCCGTTCGACATGAGCGATGAGGACATTCGCGACTTCGCGCCGCGCGGCATCATCCTGGCTGGCGGCCCGGAGTCCGTGCACGCCGAAGGTAGCCCGCGCGCGCCGCAGGCCGTGTTCGATCTCGGCGTACCGCTGTTCGGTATCTGTTACGGCATGCAGACCATGTCGGAGCAGCTCGGCGGCAAGGTGCAGGGTTCGGATGAGCGCGAGTTCGGTTACGCGCGCGTCGACTTGGTCGGCAAGTCCAAGCTGTTCGACGGCATCGAAGATCATATGGACGATGACGGCGTCTTCGGCCTCGACGTCTGGATGAGCCACGGCGACAAAGTAACGACGCTGCCGGAAGGCTTCCACATCCTGGCCAGCACACCGAGCTGCCCAATTGCTGCCATGGGGGATGATGACCGTCGCTACTATGGCGTGCAGTTCCACCCGGAAGTGACCCATACCCGCCAGGGCGGGCGCATTCTGTCGCGTTTCCTGCTGGAAATCTGCGGCTGCGAAGCGCTGTGGACGCCGTCCAACATCGTCGATGATCTGGTCGAGCAGGTTCGCAATCAGGTCGGTTCGGCCAACGTGCTGCTCGGTCTGTCCGGCGGTGTCGACTCCTCGGTGGTTGCGGCACTGCTGCACAAGGCCATCGGTGATCAGCTGACCTGCGTGTTCGTCGACAACGGCCTGCTGCGCCTGCACGAAGGCGACCAGGTAATGGCGATGTTCGCTGAGAACATGGGCGTCAAGGTGATCCGTGCCGACGCCGAAGCCCAGTTCCTCGATAACCTCGCCGGCGAAGCTGATCCGGAAAAGAAGCGCAAGATCATCGGCCGTACCTTTATCGACGTGTTCGATGCCCAGGCCAGCAAGCTCGACAACATCCAGTACCTCGCTCAGGGCACCATCTACCCGGACGTCATCGAGTCCGCTGGTGCCAAGAGCGGCAAGGCCCATGTAATCAAGTCGCACCACAACGTCGGTGGCCTGCCGGAGGAGATGAACCTCAAGCTGGTCGAGCCCCTGCGCGAGCTGTTCAAGGACGAGGTCCGCAAGATCGGCCTTGAACTCGGCCTGCCTTACGACATGGTCTACCGCCATCCCTTCCCAGGCCCGGGCCTGGGCGTGCGCATCCTCGGCGAAGTGAAGAAGGAATACGCCGACCTGCTGCGTCGTGCTGACCACATCTTCATCCAGGAACTGCGCAACTTCGACTGGTACCACAAGACCAGCCAGGCCTTCGTGGTGTTCCAGCCGGTTAAGTCGGTGGGTGTCGTCGGCGATGGTCGCCGCTACGCCTGGGTCGTCGCCCTGCGTGCGGTAGAAACCATCGACTTCATGACTGCACGCTGGGCACATCTGCCGTATGAGCTGCTGGAGAAGGTCTCCAACCGCATCATCAACGAAATCGACGGTATCTCGCGCGTGACATACGACGTATCGAGCAAGCCGCCGGCGACTATTGAGTGGGAATGATTCAGCAAGCGGTCTGATAAAAACCAAGAAGCCCCGGGTTGCCGGGGCTTCTGCTTTGCAGCGTGCCAGTCAGTGCATGACGGCCGGCGTATCGATACGGCGCCAAATCGCTTCGGAGAAGCTGTAAATAGCGAAGGCCACCAATCCAAGGCCAACCAGCGATAGCCAGAACGTGCCGAAGGGCAAGTTTTGCAGAGCGTTCAGAGCGTCTTCCAGGCCCGGCGGGTTGGTTGGCTCGTAGTGGCTGCCACCTGTGAAGAGCATGCCGGCAACAACGAGAAAGGCGACGCCGCGTGCGATGAGACCTGCGCGGGAAATGGGGCGAACCCATTTCATGACGTGTTCGGATGCGTAGAAGTACTTTTCGAACTTGGCTTTCCAGCCCTTGATGATGTGGGCAATACCAACGCCCAAGGGTACCAGCGCAACCAGATAAATCAGGTAGTTCGAGTATTTCCAACCAAGCAGGCCTGAGAGGAAATCGCCGCCTGACCCTCCGCTGCCGCCTGATCCGCCGATGGAGCTACCAAGCAGCCCAAGGGTGAATAGGGCAAGCAGGGTATAGGCCACGGCACCTCCTACGAGACCTGCACGGATCACTAAGCCCTCGGCATCGGTGCCATGGCCTTCCGGGTCGGTAATCGCCTGAGTTAGGCGCCACGCCACGTAAGCCACGAGTCCGACAACCATGATCCAGAGCAAGGTCTCCCCGAAGGGCTGCCCTAATAATTTCTGAATGGCGCCTTTGGTACCGACGGTATTTCCGCTGCCGATGCCGGCCATAAAGGCAAATATGCCGACAATCAGATAGACAACGCCTCGTGCGGCGTAGCCGCTTCGAGCGAGCCAGGTGATGCCTCGGCTGACTTCGCCTTTGGCCTGGGCTGCAGTGGGGTGCATGGCGCCTCCTCGATATGGATGAATGTCTCCTTAAGTAGACGCGGGATTAGGCGCTAGGGTTCGCTGTTATTAATTGAGGGGCTTGCTAGGGGCATTGCTTGCATGCTGCGACATAGCGCACGAAGCTGTAGCATGATGCAAATGCGAGCGATTCCAATCTAGTTGTTTGTGCCACTGCTCGTGCAGTTTTGATGAGAATGAAATGACTTTTACCCGAAGGAAAGTGCTGTCCGGGTTAGCTGGGCTAGCGGCGTTGGGCGTTGCCGGTGGCGGAGCACGCTATTGGCTTGGGCGTCCCGCTGATCCCGTGACCCATGATTACGAGCTGATCGCAGCTCCAGCTGAGATCGAGTTGATCGCCGGCACCAAGACCCCAGCATGGTGCTACGGTGGGCAGGCGCCGGGCGTCGAACTGCGCGCCAGACAGGGGGAGTGGTTGCGGGTGCGCTTCACCAATCACCTGCCGGAGCCCACCACTATCCATTGGCATGGCATCCGCCTGCCGCTGAATATGGATGGGGTTCCTTATGTTTCCCAGCTGCCTGTCTTGCCTGGCGAGTCGTTCGATTATTTGTTTCAAGTGCCGGACGCGGGTAGTTTCTGGTATCACCCACACACGTCGAGCGCCGAGCAGCTGGGGCGCGGCCTGGTAGGGCCGTTGATTGTCGAGGAGCGCGAGCCGAGCGGTTTTCGCCATGAGCGAACGCTAAGCCTTAAGAACTGGCATGTCGACAAGCAGGGACACTTCACCGATTTCAGCGTACCGCGAGAAGCTGCCCGAGGAGGAACACCTGGCGTATTGTCGACCATCAATGGGGAGCACGCGCCAACCCTTGAACTGCCGGCGGGCCAAGTGGTGCGTTTGCGCATCATCAATCTCACCAACACCGTCACCTACCGGCTGAACCTGCCGGGTGGTAGTGCGCGTATCTATGCAATCGATGGCAACCCGATCGCGCCGCGGCCTCTGGGGAAAGCCTATTGGCTGGGGCCGGGAATGCGCATCGATCTGGCCTTGAAAGTGCCGCCTGCTGGCGAGCAGCTATCTTTGCGCAATGGCCCATTGCGGCTGGCGACGCTCGCTTCGATCGCCACGACAGAAGACGAGGGCAACTGGCCGGCACCGCTGCCACCCAACCCAATCGCTGAACCGGACCTGCAGCGGGCCGAAACGCTGCGCTTCAACTTCGAGTGGGCCGGCACGTTGTCCAGCGACGCGGGGCAGGGCGACGCGTTCACGTTCTGGCAGATCAATGGTCAGGCTTGGGACATCAATGACAAGACCTGTGCGGATCGGCCCATTGCCACGTTGAAGAAAAACGGTCATTACATATTCGAGCTGCGCAACCTCAGCCAATATCAGCACCCAATTCATCTACACGGCATGACCTTCAAGGTCATCTCGTCCAACCGCAAACGAATCGATCCCTGGTATACCGACACCTACTTGCTCGGCAAGAACGAGACGGCACGAATCGCGCTGGTGGCGGATAATCCTGGTGTCTGGATGTTCCACTGTCATGTGATCGATCACATGGAAACCGGGCTGATGGCGGCGATTGAAGTGGTTTGATGGAAGCGACAGTCGGGTGGAATAGATGAAGAAGCCGGTGATCATTGATCGTTCTCGCGATGATGAGTTCATGCGCGAGGCGTTGTCGCTTGCGGCCGAAGGCGCAAGGCTAGGGGAGGTGCCGGTCGGTGCGGTGGTCGTACAGGATGGCAAGGTTATCGGCCGCGGTTTCAATTGTCCGATCTCCACTCACGACCCCAGTGCTCACGCTGAGATGGTCGCTATTCGCGATGCAGCGGCGGGCCTGGAAAACTATCGGTTGCCGGGCAGCACGCTGTACGTGACGCTGGAGCCTTGCAGCATGTGCGCAGGCTTGATCGTCCACTCGCGTATTCAGCGGGTGGTGTATGGCGCCACGGAGCCCAAGGCTGGCGTTGCGGTCAGTCGCGGAGAGTTCTTTTCGCAGCATTTCCTCAACCACCGCGTATTGATCGAAGGCGGGGTGAGCGCGGAGGCGTGCAGCCAGGTGCTGAGCGAGTTCTTCAAGGGGCGCCGCCTCAAGACACAAGGTGGCGAGGCGGCGCAAGGATCGTTGGAGGGCTAAGGCGCAGCGCTGTTAGTGATCAGACGCTGCTGCTGTAGCGGCGCACGCCCGCGTCTGGCAGCTTTTCATGGGCGGCCACGCTGCCCTGCGCAGGAAACACCACCAAATGGTCGGCAGCAATGGCAATACCGACTTCCTGGCCAGTCGGGTAGTCTGCGTGGCTGGGAAATATCCCCTCCAGCTGATTGCCGGTAGGCAGCTGCAGGCGATACAGCGTCGAAGCGCCAAGAAAAGTCTTGCCGACGATGAGCGCCTTGAGTCTGCTTTCCGGCGAATAGACGATGTCATCCGGACGCAGCAGGACATCCACCGAGCTGCCAGCCGGCATGGTGTAGGCGCGGTTGCCGCGAATGACGCCCAGTTCGGTCTGTACTGTCTCCGGGTCAATCAGCTGGCCGCGGATGAAATACCCCTGGCCTATGAAACTCGCCACGAAGGGTGTAAGCGGCTCATGGTACAGGTTGAACGGCGTGTCCCACTGTTCCAGCCGACCATCCTTGAACACGCCGACCTGATCGCTGACAGCGAAGGCTTCTTCCTGATCGTGGGTGACGAGAATGGCGCTGGTGCCACGCGCCTTGAGAATTTCGCGAACTTCGTGGCTCAGGCGCCGGCGCAGGTCGCCATCGAGGTTGGAGAAAGGCTCGTCTAGTAAAAGCAGTTCCGGCTCGGGCGCAAGGGCTCGGGCGAGCGCAACACGCTGTTGCTGGCCGCCGGAAAGCTCGTGCGGATAGCGTTTGCCGAGCGGCGCGAGATGCACCAGGTCAAGCATTTCTCGCACGATGCGTTGCGATTGCGGATGCTTGCGGATACCGAAGCCAATGTTTTCCGTCACGGTCAGATGCGGGAACAGGGCATAGTCCTGAAACACCATGCCGACCCTGCGCTTCTCGGGCGCCAGGGTAAAACCACGGCGCGAAAGCACGGCGTCGCCGAGTTGGATCTCGCCTTCGTTGACGTGCTCGAATCCGGCGATAGCCCGCAATGTAGTGGTTTTACCGCAACCGGATGGCCCCAGGAGACAGCCGATATCGCCGCGATTCAGGTGCAGATTGAGACTCTGCACGATGCTCTGACCGCCATAGCCGCAGTCGAGGTTGCGCAGATGCAGCAGCGGTTCATGGCTCATGCGTGGTGGTATGCCGGCTCGACCAGAAACTCAAGCAGGGCTTTTTGTACATGCAGACGGTTTTCGGCCTGTTGCCAAGCGACTGCTCGCTTGTCGTCGAGCAGGTCGTGGCTGATCTCCTCGCCGCGATGCGCCGGCAGGCAATGCATGAACAGGACGTCTTCGGCTGCCGCGTCGAGCAAGGCGCGGTCGACTTGATAGGGGCGGAAGGTGGCAATACGAGCGGCGACTTCGTCTTCCTGGCCCATGGAGGCCCAGACGTCTGTGCTGACCAGGTGTGCACCCGCTACCGCTTCGCGTGGGTCACGGAATACCTGTACCCGGTCTCCAGCCTTCGCGAGCAGCTCGCCCTTGGGCTCATAGCCCTCCGGGCAAGCGATGCGCAGCTGGAAATCGAACTGAAGCGCGGCCTCCATATAGGAGTTGCACATGTTGTTGCCGTCCCCGACCCAGGCGACGGTTTTGCCCGCGATACTGCCGCGCAGCTCATGAAAAGTCTGCATGTCGGCCATCAGTTGGCAGGGGTGCAGATCGTCTGAAAGACCGTTGATCACCGGCACCGAGGAGTTCGCTGCAAACTCGGTCAGCGTCGAGTGAGCGAAAGTGCGGATCATGATGGCGTCGAGCATGCTCGACATGACGATGGCTGAGTCGCTGATCGGTTCGCCGCGGCCCAATTGCGTGTCGCGCGGCGAGAGAAACACGGCTTGACCGCCGAGCTGAATCATCCCCGCTTCGAAAGACAGTCTCGTGCGAGTCGAGGCTTTTTCGAAAATCATGCCCAGGACGCGGTTTTTCAGCGGCTCGAACAGAATGCCGCGCTCGCGCAGATCCTTCAGCTCGATGCCGCGACGGACCAGGCCTAACAGCTCCTGGGGCGTGCAATCCATCAGTGAGAGAAAATGCCTTGCGCTCATATCAACTACCTTTCATTGCCGCAGTCGAGGCCGGAGATTTCGACGAAAAAGAAGGGCCTACGACAGGGGTCGCATAGATGGCGACGAAACGGGAAAGGCGCGATCTTATCCAGAAAGTCTCAGCCGGCGCAAATCGGCCTCAGCGCGCCAGATTCCTGCGCTGCAGGCGAGCTGTGTCGGATGCGAGCTGATAAAAGCCGAGCCCGTGACTCGGCTTTTAGGCTGCTGTTCTGTACAATGCGCGGCAACCGAGACTAGCCGAGGTGCCCCATGGATATCATCGAAACCATCAAAGAGCAGATCGAAAAGAACCCGGTGCTGCTTTATATGAAAGGCTCGCCCAACGCCCCGCAGTGTGGCTTTTCTGCCCGTGCGACCCAGGCTGTGATGGGCTGTGGCGAGAAGTTCGCCTACGTCGACATCCTGCAAAATCCTGAAATCCGCACCAATCTGCCGAAGTATGCCAACTGGCCGACCTTCCCCCAGCTGTGGGTGGATGGCGAGTTGGTCGGTGGCAGCGACATCATCCTGGAAATGTTCGAAAAGGGTGAGCTGCAACCGCTGATCAAGCAGGCCGTCGAGAAAGCTGGCGCCTGATCGCGACTCCAAAAAGAGAACCCGCCTGGCCGCGGGTTTTTTTTCGTCTGCATTTCGGCTCGCTCAGGTCAAAAAGCGGCTCGTGTTTACAACGAGGTGCTAGGCAATAACGAAGAAACGGGAGCCGAGGCTCCCGTTTCATTACAGCTCGGACGCTTTTACTCGTCCATCTGCGACTGCAGATAGTTCTCCATGCCGACCTTGCCGATCAGGCTCAGCTGGGTTTCCAGCCAGTCGATATGTTCTTCTTCGGATTCCAAGATGTCTTCGAGCAATTCGCGGGTGCCGTAGTCACCGACGCTCTCACAGTAGGCGATCGCGACCTTGAGATCCTGGATGCCACTCTGCTCGAGCTTGAGGTCACATTCGAGCATTTCGCGAGTGTTTTCACCGATCAGCAATTTGCCGAGGTCCTGCAGGTTAGGCAGGCCTTCGAGGAACAGGATGCGCTTGATCAGCTTGTCAGCATGCTTCATCTCGTCGATGGATTCTTTGTACTCATGCTTGCCGAGCTTGCCGAGTCCCCAGTCTTCATACATGCGCGCATGCAGGAAATACTGGTTGATTGCGACCAGTTCGTTGCCAAGGATCTTGTTCAGATGCTGAATGACCAGCTTGTCGCCTTTCATGTTGGTGCCCTGCGTCGAATCGGGTTCGTTGATAAGCGCAGTCTGGCCACGAACCTAGGTACTGTCAAACCTAAGTCCTTGAATGATAAAGGGTAAAGCGGAATAAGAATAAGTCTGTTCCGCGACTTGGCGCCAAGGCGTTGATTCGCGGGCAGAAAAAAGCCGGGCATGTGCCCGGCTCCGGAATATCGACAGGGTTTCAGGCGGGCGCAAAACCTGCAGGGTAAGCGAGAGAAGTGCTGGCGCTCTGGATATCGCTCAGGGTTTCGCGAACAACCTGCTTGGCAACGCACGCGCATTTACCGCATTGCGTGGCCACGCCAGTAGCATCTCGCACTTCACGATAGCTGCAGCAACCTTCGTAAATGGCTTCACGGATCTGGCCGTCGGTAACGCCCTGGCAAAGACACACGTACATATGAACTACCCGTTGGGTCTGCTAATAAGTGGATGCTAAATATAATGAGAACGATTGTCAAAGAACGCTCGTCGGATTTTACCTTCTCCGGGCGGCGCGGGGACCCACGCTACGGTCGCCTCTGAGGCTGTGCCAATAGGCTAAACTGCGCCTCCTTTTGCCGCCTGGAGCTGTCATGGCCCTGCAAGCCACACCTTATAAGGTAGAGATCAATCTCACCGATCTTGACCGCCACGTGTATCAGGATCTGCGCTTCACTGTTGCTCGGCATCCCTCGGAAACCGAGGAGCGGCTGGTGGCACGGCTGATCGCTTACGTGCTTTGGTATGACGAAAAGCTCGCGTTCGGCCGGGGGCTGTCGGATGTCGATGAGCCGGCGCTCTGGGAGAAGAGCCTCGATGACCGCGTGCTGCACTGGATCGAGGTCGGCCAGCCGGATGCCGAGCGGATCACTTGGTGCTCGCGGCGCGCCGAACGTTTCAGCCTGGTGGCCTACGGCAATCTGCGGGTATGGCAGACGAAGGTGCTCGACAGCGTGCGCAGCCTGAAAAAGATCAACGTGGTAGCGGTGGGGCAAGAAGCGCTGGAAGCCGTCGCGCGCGATCTGCCAAGGTCGGTCAGCTGGAGCGTGATGGTCAGCGAGGGCGCACTGTTTATCACCGACGAGCGTGGCCAGCACGAAGTGCCGTTGGAGTGGTTGGTTGGCGAGCGCGGCTAAGCGCTCAGCGATTGTAGAGGAGGGCGCAAGGGCCCTCCGCTGTTTGTGTCAAGACTGCCAGAACTGCACGAAGGCGTTGAACGACATCACCACGCCAACTGCTGTGGCCACCATGGCCAACAGGCCGAACACCAGCATCCAGGTCGGATGACGGTACTCGTTACCGACGATGTTCGGCTTCTTGGCCGCCCAGAGAATGCAGGCCAGCGCAAGCGGCAGGACCAGCGCATTGAGCGTTCCGGCAACGACCAGCACCTTCACCGGTTGCCCCACCAGACTGTAGATTAGTGTCGAGCAGGCGATGAAGGCGATGACCATCCGTTGGTTGTGGCGCTGGATGCTTTCATGCAGTGAATACATGAAGCTCACGCTGGTGTAGGCAGCGCCAATCACTGAAGACACCGAAGCGGCCAGCAACACGATGCCGAACATCTTGTAGCCGATCGTGCCCATGGAGTGCGAGAACACCGACGCTGCCGGGTTGGCTGGGTCCAGGCTCAACCCTTGGCTGACGACCCCGAGCGCGGCGAGGAAAAGACAGATGCGCACTACGCCTGTGGTGGCAATGCCAATCACCGCTGCGCGTGTTACCACGCCGACGTTCTGTACGCCTGTTATCCCCGCTTCGACCAACCGATGCCCGCCGGAAAAGGAGATGTATCCGCCTACCGTTCCGCCGACCAGCGTCACGATCGGCAGCAGCAGAATCAGAGGATCGTCCGGATTGAAGCTGCGGCTGACCGCCTCCATCAGCGGTGGGTTGGATTGCAGCATGGCGTAGCCGATCATGCACAGCATCGCCAGGCCGAGAACCTGCATGATCGAGTCCATCACACCCTTGGCATTGCGCAGCAGGAAGATGCCGATAATCAGCACGGCGGCGATCAGCGAGCCGATCACCGGCGGTATACCGAAAATCACGTTCATTGCCAGGCCGGCACCGCCGATATTGCCGATATTGAAGGCAATGCCGCCCAGGACGATGAACGCGGAGATCAGATGGCCCATGCCCGGGATCACCCGGTTGGCCACGTCCTGACCCCGCAGGTTTGCCACTGTAATGACACGCCAGATATTGAGCTGAGCGCCGATGTCGATCAGCAGCGATATGACAATGGCGAAGGCGAAGCTCGCCAGATACTTCTCGGTGAACAGTGACGTCTGGGTCAGGAAAGCCGGGCCGATCGAAGACGTCGCCATGATGAAGATCGCGCCGCGCAGTACGTTGCGTTGTGACGCTGGGGTAGCGCTGGGGGTGGGGTGCATCGGGATACCTTTCTTTTTAATGTTGGGGCAGGTAGGGGAATGCAGCCGGGTACGAGCCGGACTCTGGATGTGATTTTTGTTATGAGGTGCCGCACGGTGAGTGGTATGGGGTCAGAGCACCCCCAGGTGTTCGTCACGGATGTCGGTGATGAACATGTGGCCCGGTGAATGGGTGATGACCAGTTCGGGTTTGGCTTGCATGGCCACGGCTTGCGGTGTGACGCCGCAAGCCCAGAACACCGGGATTTCACCCTCATGGATGGTTGATGGGTCACCGAAATCAGGATGATCCAGCTCATGGATGCCAATCTGACGGGGGTCGCCAATGTGTACCGGTGCGCCATGCACGGCTGGAAAGCGCGACGTGACCTGTACCGCGCGGACGACCTTGTCTGCCAGCATCGGTCGCATGCTGACCACCATCGGGCCATTCAGCGAGCCGGCGCTCTGGCAAGCGATGTTGGTTCGATACATCGGTACGTTGTGGCCGTCCTCGATGTGCCGAACCGGAACGTCGTTTGCCAGCAAAGCACCCTCGAAGCTGAAACTGCAGCCGATCAGGAAGGCCACCATGTCGTCTTCCCAGAACCTCGTGATATCGCTGACTTCCTGCTCCAGCTTGCCGTGGCGATAGATCCGGTATTTCGGAAAGTCAGTGCGGATGTCTGCTCCAGGTGCTGCGCGCAAGGGCTCGGTGCATCCTGGGTCCGTGACATCGAGCAAGGGGCAGGGCTTGGGGTTGCGCTGGCAGAACAGCAGGAAGTCGTAAGCGAGGTCCCGGCGAACGATCATCAGGTTCGCCTGGGCAAAGCCATTGGCCAGCCCTGCGGTTGGTCCGTTCAGCTCACCACTGCGGATTAACTGACGTAGTTCGGAGGGAGGCAGATGGCGATGGGGGCTCGTATTCATGGGCTTCGCTCCGTGGTGAGTGGGTTATCGCCAGTTGGCGAGCAGCCGGCTTTGCTGACGTTGGGCCGCTTCCAGGGCAACCGGCTTCAACCGCAGGACCGTGCCCGGCATGCATTGCGCCAGACGAGCAACTGCCAATGGCGTCAGGGCGCCAAGCCGGGGATAACCGCCGATGGTTTGCCGGTCGTTGAGCAGGACGATGGGCTGTCCATCGGGCGGCACCTGAATCGCTCCCAGCGGTACACCTTCAGAAATCATCGACTGTCTTGAGCTGCGCAGCACCGGGCCGAGTAGGCGGATGCCCATGCGATCGGCTCGCTGGTCCACCGTCCATTCGCTGTTGAAAGCGTCGAACAGGCTCTGCCCGCTGAAATCGCCGATCTGCGCGCCAAGCACCACCTGCAGTGGCTCTGGAGAAGACAACGGCACGATCAGGTCGCTGTCGAGTGCACGAGGCTCGGGCGCGGCGCCGCTCCAATGCAGTCGATCACCCTGGCCCAGCGGCTGGCCATCGCCATGCAGGCCGCCAAGGGCCTCGCGGCGTACCGTTGCGCAACTGTCCAGGGTCAAAGGTGCAGCAAAGCCGCCCGGGGCGGCGAGATAGGCACGCACACCTCGACGCGGCTGAGCAAAGGTCAGGCGTTGACCCTTGCGAATGTTGAAGCTGCGTCCCGGTTCAAGCGGCTGATCAGCCAGTGTGGCCGCCAGGTCAGCGCCGCACAGCGCAAGGCAGCCGTCAGCTTCGGCAAGCAGGGCGAAATTCCCCAGTGTGATCTCGATGGTTGCGGCGTGCAGTGGATTGCCCAGCAGCCAGTTCGCCCATGCTTGAGATATCCAGTCCGCCGCGCCGCCCTGGGTCACGCCCAGGTGACGGACGCCAAACCGGCCGCCGTCCTGCAGGCTGGCCATGGCGCCGCTGCGCTCGATCAACAGGCTCATGGTGTTACCTCGAAAGGACTGTCGTCTCCGCCAAGCCGAACGAACTCGGCGCGTTCGATGGGCTGGAATCGCACGCGGTCACCGGGTTGCCAGATGCTGTAGCCGTCCAGTTCCCGATCGAACAGGCGCGTCGGGCTGCGGCCGATGAGATTCCAGCCGCCGGGCGAAACCAGCGGATAGATGGCCGTCTGGCGGTCGGCGATACCCAGACTGCCAGCTGGTACCTGCTTGCGTGGTGTCTGCAGGCGCGGGCTGGCGAGGCTTTCGTCGACCAACCCCATGAAGGCGAACCCCGGCGCGAAGCCCAGCGCGAATACCTGATAGGTCCGGGCACTGTGACGCTCGATCACGCCGGAAACGCCGAGCCCGCTGCGCTGCCCCAATGCGTCGAGTTCCGGGCCGACGCTTGGGTCGTACCAGACCGGGATGTCTAGCTCGCGCGCCTGGCCTCCTGCATCCGGCTGCAGTTCATGCAACGCCTGCGCTACCCGCTGACGCGCCTGGTCGTCATCCAGTTGAGCCAGGTCGTAATGAATGAGAAGGGTGGTGTAGGACGGCACCAGATCAATCAAGGCGGCGCCGAAGGTGTCACGCAGGCGCCGTGAGGCGGCCAGCAGCCAGGGCATGTGAGCTTCATTGATCTCGTCGAACAGGCGCAGCATCAGGCAATCGATGCCGACTACTTCGATACGCGCCTTCATGCCGGCAGCTGCTCAAGCGCATGGCGAATGCGCTGTACGGCTGCGACTGAGCCGGCGTTATCGCCGTGTACGCAGAGCGTATCGGCGCGAAGCACCAGAGGGCTGCCATCGCTGGCAGTCAAGGCGTCGCCTTTGGCCAGGCTCAGCGCCTGGGCCGCTACAGTTTCGGCGTCGTGATGAACGGCCCCGGGCAAGGCCCTGGATACCAGCATGCCGGCCGGGTCATAGGCGCGATCAGCAAAAACTTCGAACCATAGCGTTATGCCCATCTCGTCAGCCAAAGCTTGTGCTGCACTGTTGTCGCGGGTGGACATGAGCATCAGCGGAAGCGACTGCGAGTAAGCCGTGACTGCCGTCATCACCGCCCGGAGCAATTCGGGTTTGCGCATCATGTCGTTGTATAGCGCGCCGTGCGGTTTGACATAACGGATCTGGGTGCCTTCGGCACGGCAGGTGCCATCCAGTGCGCCGATCTGATACAGCAGCATATTCTCCACTTCGTCCGGCGTGCACGCCATGGAGCGGCGACCGAAGCCGACCAGATCAGGGTAGGCCGGATGGGCGCCGATCTTCACGTCATGCTGCGTTGCCAGCGCGACGGTGCGTCGCATGATCTGTGGATCCGACGCATGGAAACCGCACGCCACGTTGGCGCAATCGATGAACGGCATGACCTCGGCATCCAGGCCCATGGTCCAGGCCCCGAAGCTCTCGCCGATGTCGCAGTTGAGAAGTAGGCGTTTCATACAATTCCTCGCTTAACTGCAGGCCCGGGCCGGTATGCCGGTGGGTGAGTGACGTTACGATGATAAATTATCGATGATTTATCAATAAAAATTTAATGTAGAGCTTCCCGAAGGTCGCTCCAGGCTCATTGCTGTATGCTTACCGACCCGATTCACCGGGCGACATCACGCTTCGCCCCTCAGGTCATGGTCCACAAGATGGTTGACGCTAAATCCCCTCGGCCGTTGCGATCGTCCATCGTCGCGTCGGCGCATCTCGCCGAACAATCGCAGGAATTCTCCGAACTCGAGTACGGCATCATCGTTGCCGGCGCTGCGCTGATGCGCTGGATGGAGCGCTGCATGAAGGCTTCTGGTGCGGTGGAGATGAACGCGCTGGACGTCATGGTGCTGCACAATCTGTACAGCCGCGGCCGTGCCAAGCGACAAGCGGACATCTGCCTGCTGCTCAATGTCGAAGACACTCATACCGTGACCTATGCCTTGAAGAAGCTCGGCAAGCTCGGTCTGGTGGAAGGCGAGAAGCAGGGCAAGGAAATGTTCTATCGCCCCACTGAAAAGGGTGGCGCGTTGTGCCGGGAGTACGCCGATATCCGTCGTGAATGCCTGATCGCATCCTTCGAAAACCTCAACATCGACCCCGACGATATTCACCGTCTCGCCGGGCTGCTTCGCGCCATGTCCGGTCTTTACGACCAGGCCGCGCGCGCCGCTACCTCACTCTGATTGTCTTCACGCTGCAGCCGGATACCCCATAGATGCGCATCGAACCCCGTCCTCTTCCCGAACAGCTCCCCGACCTGGGCGACCTGCCGCCGCTGCTGACGCGTCTCTACGCAGCCCGTGGTGTGCAGTCGATCAGCGAGCTGGACAAGGGCCTGGCGCGGTTGATCCCCTATGGCCAGCTCAAGGGCATCGATGCCGCCGTGGTATTGCTGGTCGAGGCGCTGGAAGCCCGCCGGCGCATCCTCTTCGTCGGCGACTTTGATGCCGACGGCGCCACGGCTAGTACCGTCGGCGTGCTGGGGCTGCGCCAATTGGGCGCGGCACATGTGGATTATCTGGTGCCCAATCGCTTCGAGTATGGCTACGGCCTGACGCCGGAGATCGTTGCCGTGGCGCTCGAGCGTCGGCCTGATCTGCTGGTGACGGTGGACAACGGGATCTCCAGCGTGGATGGCGTCGCGGCGGCCAAAGCGGCGGGGCTCAAGGTGCTCGTGACCGACCATCACCTGCCGGGCGCAGAACTGCCGGCAGCCGATGCCATCGTCAACCCCAATCAGCCGGAATGCGCCTTCCCGAGCAAGTGCATCGCCGGGGTCGGGGTGATCTTTTATGTGCTGCTGGCCTTGCGCGCCGCGCTACGTGAAAAAGGCTGGTTTACCCGCAATGGCTGGGCCGAGCCGAACTTGGCCGAGCTGCTGGACTTGGTTGCGCTCGGCAGCGTTGCCGATGTGGTACCGCTTGATGCCAACAATCGAATCCTCGTTCATCAAGGCTTGGCTCGGATCCGTGCTGGTCGTGCACGGCCCGGGTTAAGGGCAATTCTGGAGGTCGCCGGGCGCGATCATAGCCGCATCACCTCGACCGATCTTGGCTTCATCCTTGGCCCGCGATTGAACGCGGCGGGGCGGCTGGACGACATGGCGCTGGGCATCGAATGCCTGCTTTGTGAAGACGAAACGCTGGCGCGCGACATGGCCGTTCAGCTCGACCAGCTCAATCAGGACCGAAAGGGCATCGAGCAGGGCATGCAGCGCGAGGCGCTGGCGCAGTTGAAGGATTTGCCACTCGAAGACATGCCATTTGGCCTCTGCCTGTTCGAACCGGACTGGCACCAGGGCGTAATCGGCATCCTCGCTTCACGGCTCAAGGAACGCTATCACCGTCCGACCATCGCCTTTGCCGATGCCGGGGAGGGCGTGCTGAAAGGCTCCGCGCGTTCGGTGCCGGGCTTTCATATCCGTGATGCACTGGATGCTGTCGCGGCGCGCCATCCCGGCCTGATCAGCAAGTTCGGCGGCCACGCGATGGCAGCTGGTCTGTCGCTGCCGGAGGCGAATTTTGGCGCGTTCGCGGCGGCCTTCGACGCTGAGGTGCGGCGTCAGCTGTGCGAAGACGACCTCACCGGGCGACTGTTAACCGATGGGCAGCTGAGCATTCAGGAGTTCCATCTGGAGTTGGCCAAGGCGTTGCGCAATGCCGGGCCCTGGGGGCAGCACTTTCCCGAGCCGGTGTTTCACGGGGTGTTCCAGCTGGTGCAGCAGCGACTGGTCGGCGAGAAGCACCTGAAGATGGTGCTCAAGAGCGAATGCGGCTCGCTGACCCTCGATGGCATCGCCTTCAACATCGATCGCGAGCTTTGGCCCAACCCCACCGTGCGCTGGGCCGATCTGGCCTACAAGTTGGATGTGAACGAGTTTCGCGGTCGGGAAAGCGTGCAGCTACTTGTGGCGCATATAGCGGCGCGCTGACCGATCGAATCTGCCCGCTGGGCATGTAGAGGCTCAGGAGCCTTAGGTGAGTTTCTGCTGCGTGGAGGCCTTGATCGCGAGCAAGCTCGCTCCTACAACGCGCTGATCAATGCCAATTCCGGGCTCGCGCAGCAGGTGCGCGACGTGGATGAGCAGATCAACCACATGGAGCGCGACATCGACGAAGAGTGCATTCGTATCCTCGCGCGCCGGATAGCGGCTCGCTCCACATCGATGCTGCCAGCTTGTCGGTGGCTCGGTGTTGGGATGTCTCCGGCAGAAAGGCTGCTCTCGCTCCAAGGGTAACGGGCAGCTGACGAAGATCGGTTATCTGAATCGCCCCATATATGCCACGACGTGCATGATTGGCGCCGGCCTGGCTCCGGCCTAGAGTGATTGGATTACAAGAACAATCCTCCGGAGCCTGCGATGAGCGAAACGACCCAGCACCACCGTGCCTGCCACCTGTGCGAGGCTATCTGTGGCCTGACCATCGAAACCCGCGATGAGCAGATCGTCTCCATCAAAGGCGACGCTCAGGACAGCTTCAGTCGCGGTCACATCTGCCCCAAGGCCGTCGCGTTGCAGGACATCCAGAACGATCCGGACCGCCTGCGCCATCCGATGCGTCGTGTCGGCAACGAGTGGCAGGCGATCGAGTGGGACGAGGCGTTTGCGCTGGTCGCCGAGCGCCTGGCTGAGATCCGCAAGCGGCATGGCAATAACGCCGTGGCGGTCTACCAGGGCAACCCCAGCGTGCACAACTACGGGCTGATGACCCACAGCAACTATTTTCTCGGTCAGCTGAAAACCTGCAATCGCTTCTCCGCCACCTCGGTCGATCAGCTGCCCCACCACCTGACCAGCCTGATGATGTACGGCCACGGCCTGCTAATCCCGATTCCAGACATCGACCATACCGATTTCATGCTGATCCTTGGCGGTAATCCGCTGGCCTCCAATGGCAGCATCATGACCGTCCCAGACGTGGAAAAGCGCCTCAAGGCCGTGCAGGCGCGCGGCGGCAAGCTGGTGGTAGTCGATCCGCGCCGTAGTGAAACCGCCGCTATTGCCGATCAGCATGTGTTCGTACGCCCGGGTGAAGATGCGGCGTTGCTGTTCGGCTTGCTCAATACGTTATTCGATGAAGGCCTGACACGTGCCAGCCATCTTCCGGTAGAGGGGCTGGATGAACTCCGAGCCGCGGTTGCGCCGTTCACTGCGGAAGCGATGGGGCCGCGCTGCGGCGTGCCGGCAGGGCAGATTCGACAACTGGCGCGGGCCTTCGCTGCCGCAGACAAAGCGGTCTGCTACGGGCGGATGGGCGTCTCTACTCAGGCGTTCGGGACGCTGTGTCAGTGGCTCGTGCAGTCGATCAACCTGGTGACAGGCAACCTGGATCGTGTGGGCGGCGCGCTTTGCACGGAGCCGGCGGTGGACCTGGTCGCGAGCACCTCAGGTGGGCACTTCAACCGGTGGCAGAGCCGTGTATCGGGCCTGCCGGAATACGGTGGTGAGTTGCCGGTGTCAGCGTTGGCCGAAGAAATGCTCACCGAAGGGGAAGGACAGATTCGGGCGCTGGTCACCGTTGCCGGCAATCCGGTGCTTTCCACGCCGAACGGGCGAAAAATGGAACAGGCGCTGGACGGATTGGAGTTCATGCTCAGCGTCGATTTTTACATCAACGAAACCACCCGCTACGCCGACCTGATCCTGCCGCCGACAGCGCCGCTGGAGCATGATCACTACGACACTACCTTCAACGTCTTCGCCGTGCGCAACGTTACCCGCTTCAACGAGCCGGTTCTCCACAAGCCGGCGGGTGCGCTGCATGACTGGGAAATATTCGTCGGTCTGGCCCGGGCCTTCGCAGCGCGTGTCGGCGCTGAGCTCAAGCCCACCATGGCGCCAGAACAGATGATTGACCGTAGCTTGCGCGCCGGCCCGTATGGCGAAAAAAGCGAGCTCGACTTGAGCCTCTCCAAGCTGCGCGACTATCCACACGGGCTCGATCTCGGTGCGCTGAAGCCGAATCTGGCCAGCCGCTTGAAAACCGAGGGGCAGCGGGTCCAGGCGGCGCCATCGCTGTTCCTCGGTGATCTCCAGCGTTTCGCTGCGGCGACCAGTGTGCCTGCCGGTCAGTTGGTGCTGATTGGGCGCCGTCATGTGCGCAGCAATAACTCCTGGATGCACAACTATCACCGTCTGGTGAAGGGTAAGCCGCGTCATCAGCTGCTGATGAATCCGGCAGATTTGAGCCGACTGGGACTGCTTGACGGTCAGCGCGTGCGGGTGCGCTCGCGGGTTGGCATGATCGAAGTTGAAGTCGCCACCAGCGACGAGATGATGCCCGGTGTGGTCAGCCTGCCGCATGGCTGGGGCCATGGTCGTCCCGGCGTCCAGCTGGAAATCGCCAATCGTCAGCCGGGCGCCAGTGCCAACGACCTTACCGATGAGCGCCAGCTCGATGCTTTGTCTGGAAACGCAGCGCTCAATGGCGTGCCGGTCGAGGTTGAGGCGGCGTAACTGAAGGCGTTGGTTGATCGGGGCGGGCAACCGATCTCCTGATGCTCTAACTCTTTCTAGACAAGCTGGAGCCCGAAGCCCGCGGCATTAGCCAACGTTGCGCGCGGCGCCGCCCCGGATGCATCTTCACGTTGTGCGGGCGTTGCGCCGCACCGGTGAAGGGATTTTGCTCGCGCACAGCTTGCAACACCCCGTCACCGATTCTTCGGCAAACACAGTCCAAGCCGGGCAAAGTCACCGAAACAGTCTGTACTGAAGGATGTCCAAAACGCATCCCATGCAGTCGAGGTTTCCATGACACAGCTCTTCCAGCCGCTCACCCTGCGCCAGCTGACCCTGCCCAATCGTATTGCCGTATCGCCCATGTGCCAGTACTCGGCAAAGGCTGGCATGGCCAACGATTGGCATCTGGTGCACCTGGGCAGTCGTGCGGTGGGTGGCGCGGGGCTGGTGATTATCGAGGCAACTGCAGTTACAGCCAACGGGCGGATTTCGCCAGAGGATCTGGGCATATGGTCGGATGAGCACGTGGAGCCGCTGCGGCGTATTACGCGCTTCATCGAGGCTCAGGGTTCGGTCGCGGGCATTCAGCTGGCGCATGCTGGCCGCAAGGCCAGCACCTGGCAGCCGTGGCTAGGACGCCACGGTAGCGTTCCCATCGCCGCTGGAGGCTGGACACCCGTGGGGCCGTCGACCATTGCCTTCGATCCGGAGCATGCGGTGCCCACTGCGCTCGATGACGCAGGGATCGCAGACGTCATCCAGGCATTCGTTCGTGCCGCCGAGCGTTCCCTGGCGGCGGGCTTCAAGATCGCAGAGATACACGCTGCCCACGGCTACTTACTGCATCAGTTTCTCTCACCGCTTTCCAACCAGCGTCAGGATGGCTATGGCGGTTCGTTTGAAAACCGCATTCGGCTGCTACTGGAGGTTACCCAGGCGGTGCGCACCGTATGGCCGGAGGAGCTGCCGCTATTCGTTCGCCTGTCGGCAACCGACTGGGTTCAGGACGGATGGAATTCGGAAGAAACCGTCGAACTGGCGCGTCGGCTGAAGACGCTGGGCGTCGACTTGATCGACGTATCGTCCGGCGGTACAGCGGTCAACGCCGAGATTCCCGTTGGGCCGGGTTACCAAACCCAGTTTGCCGAGCAGGTCCGCCGCGAAGCGGGTATCGCCACTGGCACGGTCGGCATGATCACCGAGGCGGTCCAGGCCGAACACATTCTGCGCACCGGTCAGGCGGACCTGATCCTGCTCGCCCGCGAGCTGCTGCGCGACCCTTACTGGCCGCTGCACGCGGCCGAAGATCTGCGTGATAACTCGGTGCCCTGGCCTGCCCAATATGTACGTGCAGCCCATCGTAATACGCCGATCCGGCAGGTCCCCGATTCGCTCGACTAACCCCTCCATTCGTAAGCAGGAAATATTATGAAAGCCTCCGGTTTGCTCGATCAGCTGCTCAAGTCTGGGCAGGACCTTCTACAAAAACAGCAAAACTCCGTTACGCCTCCAGGCGCTCCGAAGGGCAGCAGCAGCGGCTCGCTCGGTGACATGCTTTCCGGCGCAGGCGGACCGCTTGGCAGCTTGCTCGGAGGTGCGGGCGGCGGTGGGAAAGGCGCGCTGGCAACCGGCGCGCTTGGCATGTTGCTCGGTAGCCGACGAGGGCGCCGCATGGGTGGCAAGGCCGTCACTTATGGAGGCCTGGCCGCGCTCGGCATGCTGGCCTACAAAGCCTACGGCAACTGGCAGGCACAACAGGCGCAGCAGGGTGGGGCCGGGGTGAATCAGCCGAACCCCGTTCAGACCGAGCCAAAGACCGTGGACCGACTGCCACCCGAGCAAGTGGAAGAGCACAGCCGGGGCATCCTCAAGGCGCTGGTCGCCGCGGCCAAAGCCGACGGACACGTCGACGAGCAGGAACGCAAGTTGATCGAGGCCGAACTGGCCCAGCTCACTGATGACCCAGCTTTGCAGCATTGGCTTGAAGCCGAGCTGAACAAACCACTCGATCCGGTCGACGTCGCCGCGGCTGCTACCACGCCCGAAATGGCGTCGGAGATGTATATCGCCAGCGTGCTGATGGTGGACGAGGAACAGTTCATGGAGCGTGCCTACCTGGACGAACTGGCCCGCCAGTTGAAACTCGAAGCGGGGCTGAAGGCCGAGCTGGAAAGCCAAGTGCGCGGCGTCTCCGCCTGACCGCATGCGGGGCGGTCACTGGGCCGCCTCCGCTCGTTCCTAAACTAAGTCCGCTTGACTTTTGCCGCTCCGGCGGTCCCGTGTGGGCTGTCAGCGGCGGCCTGCTGCGCTATAATCGCCGGCTTTTCGCACCGTCCGATTGAGAGCTGCCGACCTATGGAAATCAACCCGATCCTCAACAGCATCAAGGACCTGTCCGAGCGCACCCAGTCAATTCGGGGGTATCTTTGACTACGATCAGAAGCATGATCGTCTCGTCGAAGTAAACCGCGAACTCGAAGACCCCAACGTCTGGAACAAGCCTGAGTACGCCCAGAACCTGGGCCGCGAGCGCGCCACCCTGGCGCAGATCGTCGAGACCATCGACGACCTGGAGGGCGGCCTGGCCGATTCCCGCGATCTGCTCGACATGGCTGTCGAAGAAGACGACCAGAGCGCCGTGGACGATGTCGCCGCCGAACTCGACCGCCTGCGCGGCATCCTCGAAGGGCTGGAATTCCGTCGTATGTTCAGCGGCGAAATGGACCCCAACAACGCCTACCTCGACATCCAAGCCGGCTCTGGCGGCACCGAAGCCCAGGACTGGGCCAACATCCTGCTGCGCATGTACCTGCGCTGGGCCGACAAGCGCGGTTTCAGCGCCGAGATTGTCGAGCTGTCCGAGGGCGAAGTCGCCGGTATCAAGGGCGCCACTGTGCACATCAAAGGCGAGTACGCCTTTGGTTGGTTGCGCACCGAGATCGGCGTGCACCGCCTGGTGCGCAAGAGCCCGTTCGACTCTGGCGCCCGCCGCCACACCTCATTCTCAGCAGTGTTCGTCTCGCCCGAGATCGACGACAGGGTCGAGATCGACATCAATCCGGCCGACCTGCGCATCGACACCTACCGCTCTTCCGGTGCTGGTGGTCAGCACGTCAACACCACCGACTCGGCGGTACGTATTACCCACGTACCAACCAACACGGTGGTGGCCTGCCAGAACGAGCGTTCCCAGCACGCGAACAAGGACACCGCCATGAAAATGCTGCGGGCCCGGTTGTACGAGCAGGAAATGCAGAAGCGCAACGCGGCCTCCCAGGCGCTGGAAGACACCAAATCCGATATCGGCTGGGGTCATCAGATTCGCTCCTATGTGCTCGACGACTCGCGCATCAAGGATTTGCGTACCGGCGTGGAACGTAGCGACTGCCAGAAGGTGCTGGACGGCGACATCGACCAGTACCTCGAAGCCAGTCTGAAGCAAGGGCTTTAACGCTACTGAGCTTGGCCAGCGTGGGTGGGCTGAAGCGGAATGCCGCCCGGCCCACCCAACTCGAGTTCCAGTGTCCAGATGTAGGGTGGGCTTCAGCCCACCAAAACAGGGGCAGGCCATGGTGGGCTGAAGTGAAACGCCTTCCAACACACCCTCCCCGGGATTCATTCATTCGATCCAGGCATTTTTAAACCATGAGCGAACAACCGCTGAACCAGCACGCCATCCACGAGGAAGAAAACAGCCTGATCCTTCAGCGCAAGGAAAAACTGGCTGCCGAACGCGCCAAGGGCAACGTTTTCCCCAACGACTTCCGTCGCGACAGCTATTGCAATGACCTGCAGCAGAAGTACGTCGACAAGACCAAGGAAGAGCTGGCTGAAGCGGCGATCCCGGTAAAGGTTGCCGGACGCATCATGCTCAACCGCGGCGCCTTCATGGTCCTGCAAGACATGACAGGGCGCATCCAGGTCTACGTCAATCGTAAGACGCTGCCGGCCGATACTCTGGAAGCGATCAAGCATTGGGACCTGGGCGACATCATCGCCGCTGAAGGCACCCTGGCGCGTTCAGGCAAGGGCGATCTTTATGTCGAGATGACCGACGTACGCCTGCTGACCAAATCGCTACGTCCGCTGCCGGACAAGCACCACGGCCTGACCGACACCGAGCAGCGCTACCGCCAGCGTTATGTCGACCTGATCGTCAACGAGGAGACTCGCCACACCTTCCGCGTGCGTTCGCAGGTGATCGGCCATATTCGCAAGTTCCTCAACGAGCGCGACTTCCTCGAAGTCGAAACGCCGATGCTGCAGACCATCCCCGGTGGCGCCGCGGCCAAGCCGTTCGAAACTCACCACAATGCGCTGGACCTGCCGATGTTCCTGCGTATCGCGCCGGAGCTGTACCTCAAGCGCCTGGTGGTCGGTGGCTTCGAGCGTGTCTTCGAGATCAACCGCAACTTCCGTAACGAAGGCGTTTCGACCCGGCATAACCCCGAGTTCACCATGCTCGAGTTCTACCAGGCCTACGCCGACTACGAAGACAACATGGACCTCACCGAAGAGCTGTTCCGCGAGCTGGCGCAGCTGGTCCTGGGCAGTACAGATGTGCCGTACGGCGACAAGCTGTTCCACTTCGGCGAGCCCTTCGCCCGGCTCTCGGTGTTCGATGCGATTCTGAAGTACAACCCCGAAATCAGCGCCGCCGACCTGCAGGACATCGACACCGCCCGCGCCATCGCCAAAAAGGCCGGCGCCAAGGTGCTCGGCTTCGAAGGGCTGGGCAAGCTGCAGGTGATGATTTTCGAGGAGTTGGTCGAGCACAAGCTGGAGCAGCCGACCTTCATCACCCGTTACCCGTTCGAAGTCTCGCCGCTGGCGCGTCGCAGCAACGACGACCCAAGCGTCACCGACCGCTTCGAGCTGTTCATCGGCGGCCGTGAAATTGCCAACGCTTATTCCGAGTTGAACGATGCAGAGGACCAGGCCGAGCGCTTCCACGCGCAGGTCCGCGACAAGGACGCTGGCGACGACGAGGCCATGCATTTCGATGCCGACTTCGTCCGCGCGCTGGAATACGGCATGCCGCCGACAGCGGGCGAAGGCATCGGCATCGACCGTCTGGTGATGCTGCTGACCAACTCGCCATCGATCCGCGACGTGATCCTGTTTCCGCACATGCGTCCCGAAGTCTGACCATGGCGCGCAGCCGCTCGGATGTTCGGTCGAGCGGCCGTCTTACCCACGCTGTGATTTGAGGTCGCGGCGCGGGTTACAAGGGAGACTCCGCCAAGGTCATGCTCAGGCCTAAGCGGCATCGCTGGGGTTACCCAGCTGGCCTCTTCGGCCGGGTTCAGATCGGTCGATGTCCGCCGACACACTTCCATACGCTTAGCGGGCCGTTCGCGAACCGGGCACGGATTGCCATGGCCCGCTGGTGTATAACTTGAAGGCGACGGCTCATCACTGACGAGGTACGGATGAATACCCGCAACAACCTGGATGAATACCAACTCACGGTGCGCGGCCTGTCCGATCGCATCGTCGAGGCGCAAACCCCGGTGCGGGTGCTCGATGCGGTGAAGTGGGACGATAACGTCCGCCAGGGCTTTTTCGCCGCCGGCGGCCGTGAGCTGCCCAAGGTCGACCGCGCCTACTACGAGGGCCGTCCGCTGGGCTTCGATTCCAGCGCCAAGAAGGAAGAGTTCCAGAACATCGAGCGCGACATCACCCGTCAGCTGGGGCAATTCAACCCGGTCGGGCAGATCATGCGACGCATGTGCAAGGAATACCGCATGGTGATCCGCATGCTCGAGGCCCGCGGCACCGCCGATTTCGGCCTGATTTCCCAAGAGCTTTATGGTGCCGCTTCGGACGCCTTCCATGCCGGTGATCCGACGCTCGCCGACCTCGGGCTGATGCTTTCCGATTACCTGAACAATATCGCCGACCGCGGCGACCTGAAAGACGAAGCCAAAACGCTCAACGCCCCGCAGGCGGTGGACATGCTCCAGCGTCGCCTGGACTTGGTGTTCGGTGAAGGCGAGGGCGTGATCCGGGTGTTCGAGTCCGACGGCATCCTCGCCGATGCCGCCGCTGGCGCCGATTACATCAAAATCCGCAGCGATGCGATGTTCAACGAACGCGACGTGCGTGCGCTGGAGGTCCACGAGGGGCTGGTGCATGTCGGCACCACGCTCAACGGGCAAAACCAGCCGATCTGCACCTTCCTCGCCAAGGGGCCGCCGTCGTCGACGGTGACCCAGGAAGGCCTCGCAATCCTGATGGAAGTCATCGCATTCGCGTCTTACCCGACCCGCCTGCGCAAGCTCACCAACCGCACCCGCGCCATCCACATGGCCGAAGAGGGCGCGGATTTTCTGGATGTGTTCGGCTTCTTCCGTGAGCAGGGTTATTCGGAGGAAGACAGCTACGGCAATGCCAGCCGCGTCTTCCGCGGGTCGACGCCCGATGGCTTGCCCTTCACCAAGGACCTGTCCTATCTCAAGGGCTTCATCATGATCTACAACTACATCCAGCTGGCGGTGCGCAAGGGCAAGCTGGAGCAGATTCCGCTGCTGTTCTGTGGCAAGACCACGCTGGAAGACATGCGCACCCTGCGCCAGTTGGTCGAGGAGGGCATGGTGGTGCCGCCCAAGTATCTGCCACAACAGTTTCAGGACCTGAATGCGCTGTCGGCCTGGATGTGTTTTTCCAACTTCCTCAATCACCTGAGCCTGGATCGGATCGAAGCGGATTACGCCAATATCATCTGACCGGAGCGCACAAAAAAGCCGGAGCTTTCGCTCCGGCTTTTTCGTTTCAGCGACCCGTCGTCAGAACAGCGTATTCGGCAGGTAGGTTGCGATCTCCGGGAATAGCATGATGATGCCCATGCCAATGATGTTGACGATCACGAAGGGTATGACCGACCAGTAGATGTCTTTCATGGTGATGCCGGGCGGCACGATGCCTTTGAGGTAGAACAGGTTGAACCCGAACGGTGGCGTCATGTAGCCGATTTCCATGTTGATCACGAACAGCACGCCGAACCAGATCGGATCGAAGCCGAGTGAAGCGACGATTGGCAGGAATACCGGCAGTGTGATCAGCATGATGCCGACGGGGTCGAGCAGCATGCCCATGACAAAGACGATCGCCATCATGACGATGATGATGGCCCAGCGGCCCCCAGGCAGATCCATCATCAGCCCTTCGATCAGCGACTGCGCGCCCATGCCCTGATAGGCCGAGCTGAACGCGTGGGCGGCGAACAGGATCCAGGCGATCATGCCGGTCAGTTTGAACGTGCGAATGGCGGCTTCCTGCAGGACCGGCCAGTTCAGCTTGCGGTAGACGGCAGCGGAGATCAGCGCGCCGAATACACCCATTGCGGCTGCCTCGGTCGGGGTCGTCAAGCCGCCAATGATCGAGCCGAGCACCATGACGACGATGCCGATGGGCAGCAGCACTGCACGTATCGCGCGCAGCTTGTCGCCCCAACTGCCTCGCTCTTCCTTAGGCAGTGCGGGTGCCAGATGGGGCTGCAGGAACGAGCGCACCAGCACGTAGGTAACGGTCAGCGCGACCAGTAGCAGACCCGGCAAGACGCCTGCCGCGAACATCTTGCCGACCGACTGGCCGCTGATCATCGCGTAAAGGATCATCATGATGCTTGGTGGAATCAGGATGCCCCAGCCGCCGCCGGTGTTGATGCAGCCGAGCACCATTCGTTTGTCGTAGCCGCGTTCGAGCATCGCAGGCAAGGCAATGGTGCCCATCGCCACGACCGCCGCGCCGCTGATACCGACCATGGCACCGAACACCGCGCAGATCCCCAGCGTGCCGATTGCCAGCCCGCCACGCATGCCGCCGCACCACAGGTGCATCATGCGATAGAGGTCGCGTGCTACGCCGGTTCGTTCGAGCAGCATGGCCATGAATACGAAGAGCGGAATGGCGACCAGCGTGAAGCTTTCCATGGTGCCCCACATCTGCGAGGCGACCATATAGAAGGCGTCAACGCCCCAGGTGAAGTAAAGGAACAGCACCGAGACACCGCCCAACACAAAGGCCAGCGGCAAGCCGAGTACCAGAAAGAAGACCAGTGTCAGGAAGAACAGCAGCGTGGTGATTTCGATGCTCATTGCGCATCCCCCGCGTGACTGGTGTTGCTGGGTGATTCATGTCCTAGCGCAATAAGGATGTCCTGCAGCAGCTTGGCGATCCCCTGCAGCAACAACAGCAAGGTGCCCAGTGGGATCATCGCCTTGATCGGCCAGACCGGCGGATTCCAGGCGGAGTAGGAGGTTTCCATCCCTTGAACCGACTCCCAGGCCATAGAGCTGCCGAAATACAGCAGTGCAGCCATGAACAAAAAAAACATGCTTGAGGTGAAGATATCGACCCAAGCGCGTGTGCGCGGACCGAAGGAGGCGTAGAGCAAATCCACATTGACGTGGTCCCGGTGCGCCATGACATAGCCGCCAGACAGCACGACATAGGCCCCGAACAGCATCTGTCCGAGTTCGTTGGTCCAGGAGGTCGGGCTCGAGAACAGATAGCGCATGAAGACTTCGAGCAGCAGCAGCATGAAAATCAGGAAGATCAGATAGGCCACCCAGCGGCCAATGAATTCGTTGAGCCGGGTGATGCCGTTGATGTAGGCATGAATCAGGCGCATGACAGGCCCCACGAGCAAGGATTGAGCGAATCGCACCCCCGGCGCGTGATCGCGCCGAGGATGGGTCAGGCGAGGGGTTTACTGGTAGCCGAGGTCACTGAGGAAAGTCTTGAGCTTTTGCAGGGCTTCGGCCGACTTGTCACTGCGTTTGCCTTCTTCTTCCCAGGTCTTCTTCGCAACTTCGCGGAGCCGAGCCTGAACGTCTTCCGGCAATACGTTGACCGTTACGCCCTGTTCCTTGATGGCTTTCTGCAGGGCGATCTGTTCCTGATACAGATACTCGTTGGTGCGATACCAGAACTGCTCATCGAGGATCTGTTTGACGATCTCCTGGTCGCGCTCGGACAGCTTGTCCAGCGCTTTCTGGCTGATGATGATCACATCTGTGCCGGCGATGTTCAGTGCTGGCCGCACGTGATTCTTCGCCACTTCGTAGAAGCTCATGCTGGCGGCACCTTGCACGGCACCCCAATGGGCACCGTCAACTACGCCGGTATCGAGCGCCGGGTACAGTTCGCCGCCAGGCAGATAGGTGGTCGAAGCACCAGCCTCGTCGAGAAACTTCTGCAGCGCACCGGATGAACGAATCTTCAGCTTGGTGAAATCCTCCCAGCTGTTGATCGGCTTCTTCACCACCATTTCAGTTGGGTAGACCTTGTCGGTCGACCAGTACACGCCGTGTTGCGCGGCTTCTTCACGAAGCATGTCCTCGAAGCCCATCTGCTTATGGAAGTACGCAGCCTCCCAGACATTCTGGAAAGCGAAGGGCAGGCCGGAGGCGATACCGGCGAGCGTCATCTTGTCCTGTGCGTAACCGGGGGAGATGGTGCCCATCTGGACGATACCGCGGCTGACGGCATTGAAGGTTTCCTGCGGCTTGAACAGCGCGCCGGACTCGAACAGTTGCAACTCCAGACGACCATCGGTGCGCCGCTCGATTTCGTTTTTGAGTCTGACGAGGCTGTCTTGATAGGAACTGCTGGCACTCGGCCAATGCGATTGCACGCGCCATTTGGTGACGTCTTGTGCGGCCGCCATCTGCGGAGCCATGGCGGAAACCGCCAGTGCTACCAGACCGGCGGGAACGAGTAGCTTTTTGAGCATGGATTTCATAACGCGTCCTCTTGTTGTAATTGTCTGGCTGAGGCCATCTTTGTATCACGTGCGTCGCATGCTTGTTTCGCACAGCAGAACTGACTTTTGCAGAGCTGATCGAAAGCTAACATAGCGCGGGGCTTTTTCAAGCGCTAGCAGAAGGCTATCGCGGCCTTTCTCGATAAAGAGTTCGGCGTCCTGCGACTGGCTAATCGTTGCCTGTCCAGCAAAGGTTGAGCTTAGACGGTTCTGTTTGTGGGGCATCATAATTCTGCCTGATGGAACTGGATTCCGAATTGACGCAATGTTTCAAGCATGCCAGCTTCAAAAAGAAGAGGACTCCCCACAAAAACAATCGAGAGGACTCGCCATGCGCCTCGACGCAAGAGACACCCAGACGCAAGGTCCACGCTCCGGTTCTGCAGCTGCCTACGGCTATGCGGTAGTGACGCGATGAAAGGGCAGGAAACGGAGCTGCCGGTCGACGACAGCCGGACCAATCATTTGCCCATCAGTGGAGGCAGCGACCTGCCTGGCTTTCATCAAGTGCTTGGCTATCGTCAGGTGTCCTGGACCGAAGACGAAGCCGTGATCGAGCTCGATGTGCAGGCCTGCCATCTGAATATGGCCGGCGTGCTTCATGGCGGCGTGATGACTGCGCTGCTGGATGTGGTGCTCGCGGAGGCTGGCACCTATTGCCCTTATCCGGGACGCGTTCGCAAGGCCATCACCCTGGTGCTCAACACCACCTTCACCGGCCAATGCTCGGGCGGTGTGATACGCGCCATTGGTCGGCGACGGGCCGGTGGGACACGCATTTTCAATAGCTCGGGTGAGGTGCGCGACGCGGACGATCGCCTGCTGGCGATTGGCGAGGCGACCTTCCGGCTACGCTCTGGCAGCGAACAGGCGCAAGGCGTGCCTGTGGATTTCCTCGTGCCCAACAACAAGAAGGAAGACGGCGATGTATGAACTGACCGGCAAGGCGCTGGAACTCCAGCAGCAACTCACGGCGTTCATGGATGAACATATCTACCCGAACGAACACGTCTTTCACGAGCAGGTCGCCACCGCCAGCAACCGCTGGGCACCACCGCCGATCCTCGAGGAATTGAAGCTCAAGGCCCGAGCGCAAGGTTTGTGGAATCTGTTCCTGCCGGAAAGCGAACACGGCGCCGGACTGACCAATTTCGAGTATGCGCACCTCTGCGAAATCATGGGCCGCTCCCATGTCGCCGCCGAGGTGTTCAACTGCTCAGCGCCGGATACCGGCAACATGGAAGTCCTGGCGCGCTACGGCACGCCCGAGCAGCAGGAACAGTGGCTCAAGCCGTTGCTCAATGGCGAGATTCGCTCCTGCTTCTCCATGACCGAACCCGAGGTTGCGTCATCCGACGCGACCAATATCGCCTGCGAGATTCGCCGTGAAGGCGACGAGTATGTGATCAATGGGCAGAAGTGGTGGTCGTCGGGCGCGATGACTACCACCTGCAAGATAGCCATCGTCATGGGCAAGACCGATCCCTCGGCCGAGCGGCACCGGCAACAGTCGATGATCCTCGTACCGCTGGATACGCCTGGCGTCGAGATCGTCCGTGCGCTCCACGTGTTCGGTTACGACCACGCGCCTCATGGCCATGCTGAAATCCATTACAACAATGTCCGGGTGCCTGCCAGCAACATGCTGCTCGGCGAGGGCCGCGGCTTCGAAATCGCCCAAGGGCGGCTCGGCCCAGGGCGCATCCACCATTGCATGCGCACCATCGGCGTAGCCGAGCGGGCCTTGCAAGCCATGTGCGAGCGAGTGCATTCGCGTGTCGCGTTTGGTAAGCCGCTGGCTGACTTCGACTCGATCCGCAAGGACATCGCCCGGTCCCGTATCGAAATCGAACAGACTCGCCTGCTGACGCTGAAGGCGGCACGCATGATGGACACCGTTGGCAACAAGGTGGCGCGTCAGGAGATCGCGATGATCAAGGCCGCCGCACCGAGCATGGCGCTGCGCGTGCTGGACCGCGCGATTCAGGTCCATGGCGCCAAGGGTGTCTGCCAGGACAGCTTCCTGGCAGCAGCCTGGGCGCACCAACGAACCCTGCGGCTGGCCGACGGCCCGGACGAGGTGCACCTGGACACCATTGCCAAACTGGAACTGAAGAACTACGCCAGCAAGCGCTGAGCCTCCACCAAAACAACAAGAAGGATGCCGTCCGATGACCAATCCCTTATTCGACCTGTCTGGAAAGGTGGCGCTGATCACGGGTTCCACTCGCGGTATCGGTCGCTCCATTGCCGGAGAAATGGCCCGTTGCGGCGCGCGGGTGGTGATTTCCAGCCGCAAGGCCGACGCCTGCGAGGCCGTTGCTGCCGAGCTGAACGCGGCTGGCTTCGAGGCCATCGCCGTGCCCTGCCACGTGGGGCGCAAGGAAGACCTGCAACGGCTGGTCGACACCACTTTGCAGACCTGGGGGCGCATAGACGTGCTGGTCTGCAACGCGGCTACCAACCCGGTTTACGGTCCCACCAGCGAGCTGACCGACGACGCCTGGGACAAGATCATGGACACCAACGTCAAGGGCACCTTCTGGCTGTCCAACATGGTGCTGCCGCAAATGGCCGAGCGTGGCGAAGGCGCGGTCATCATGCTTTCCAGCATTGCGGGATTGCGCGGCAATACGGTGATCGGCACCTACGGCGTATCCAAAGCAGCCGAAGCGGCACTGGCGCGTAACCTGGCGGCGGAGTGGGGGCCAAAGGGCATCCGCGTCAACGCCATCGCGCCGGGGCTGGTGCGTACCGATTTCGCCAAGGCATTGCTCGATGATCCGGAGCGGGTTCGCCGCGCCGCCGAAAAGACACCGCTGCGCCGTATCGGTGAGCCGGTGGACATCGCCGGTCTCGCGGTCTTCCTGGCCGCGCCCGCCAGCGCCTATATCACTGGGCAGGTGATCGTCGCCGATGGTGGCGAAACCGCATGTTGAGGGCGCAACGATGAACGAACCCGAGCTGATCGACGTGCTGCCGGCGCATCGATTCGACGAGGCGGCCCTGGCTCGATACCTGCGCGAGCATCTGCCGCAGATGGCTGGCGATCTACTGGTCCGCCAGTTTCAGGGCGGCCAGTCCAACCCCACCTATCTTCTGGAAAGCGCCGGGCGCCGTTACGTGCTGCGCAAGAAACCGCCGGGCAAGGTGCTGCCCTCGGCGCATATGGTCGAACGCGAATACAAGGTGATCCGCGCGCTCTCCGAACACAGCAGCGTGCCGGTGCCCTCTGTGCATCTGCTGTGCGAAGACGAAAGCATCATCGGCACCGCGTTCTACGTAATGGACCATATTGAAGGACGAATCTTTAGTCACCCGGCCCTGGACGAATTGCCGGTCGCCGAACGCCAATCGATCCACCTGGCTGCTATCGATACGCTGGCCGCGCTGCATCAGGTCGACGTTGAAGCGGCGGGGTTGAGCGATTTCGGCAAGGCTCAGGGCTATTTCGCCCGTCAGGTGAAACGTTGGTCCGGTCAGTATCAGGCGTCTCGCACCGGCGACATGCCGGCGATGGAACATCTGATGCAATGGCTGCCGGAGCAGGTCCCGCAGCATGACGAATGCGCCATTGCCCACGGTGACTACCGCCTCGGCAATCTGATCTTCGCGCCGGGCGAGGCGAAGGTCGCGGCGATTCTGGATTGGGAGCTGTCCACCGTCGGCCATCCGCTGGCGGATCTCGCCTACTTCTGCCTGCCGTATCACCTGCCAGCCGGCGTCGACGGTTTGCGTGGTCTGATTGGCATCGATCTGCGGGCGCAGGGTATTCCGTCAGAGCACGAGGTGCTGCAACGGTATTGCCTGAAGAGCGGGCGTGACGGCATCGACGACTGGCATGTGTTCGTGGCGTTTTCACTGTTCCGGCTCGCGGCGATCCTGCAGGGCGTGTACGCGCGAGCCCTGCAGGGCAATGCCAGCAATGCCGATGCGTTGCAGGTTGGCCAGCGTGCCGGTCTCTTGGCTGAGGCGGGCTGGCGGATCGCCCAGCGTGGCAATAGCGGGGTGGTGGCATGAGCAACCCATTATTACGGCGCGTTCTTCTGACCAATGACGACGGTATCGCCGCGCCGGGTTTGGCACTGCTCGAGCGAATTGCCGCGCAACTGGCCGAGGAAGTCTGGGTGGTCGCACCCGAGCACGACCAGAGCGGCACGGGCCAGGGCATTTCGGTGCATGCGCCGTTGCGGGTGTACCACCACGGTGAACGCCGCTTCGCCGTCTCCGGCACGCCGTCGGACTGCGTGATGTTTGCCATGGCCGAATGGCTGCAGGACGCGCCGCCTGATCTGGTGCTGTCCGGCGTCAACAGCGGGGCGAACATCGGCGACTCGGTGCCTTATTCCGGCACCCTTGGCGCGGTGCTCAGTGCTGATCTGCTGGGGGTGCCGGCTATCGGTCTGAGCCAGGCCTTCCTTGATCGAACCGCCATCGACTGGTCAAGCGTCGAGCGCTACGCCGCGGCCACCATCCGTGCGCTGTGGGCACGTCGCGAAGAGAACGGCTGCTGCTGGAACGTGAATTTCCCGGCGTGCTCGGCTGACCTTGTCAGCCATCTGCGAATGACCCGTCAGTCCCATGGCTCGATCACCCGGCCGCGTTTGCAGGCGGGCCATGACGGGCGAGGCTTGCCGTACTGGTGGCTTGGCTTCGAGCACTCATCGGCTCACCTCACGGACCCCGAACTCGACGTCGCAGCGCTGCGCGAGAAGCGCATCGCCATCACCCCGCTGCGCGAAACCCGTGCCTGGCTCGAATGGGGCGAAGAATGGGCTGTGGCCGATCTGGCCAACAATTGCGATTCAGGAGTTCTGTAATGTTCACTCGTCATCATGCGGTCTGGCCTGACGATCTGCCCAAGCACCTGAGCGTGCCGGAAACCAGCCTGTTCACTAATCTCGAGATCTCAGCGCGGCGTTTTCCCGACAAGCCAGCCATCGTCTATTACGACACCCTGATCACCTATACCGAACTCCTGCGCGAGGTGGAGGCGCTGGCCGGTTACCTTCAGCATCTGGGCGTGGAAAAAGGCGATCGGGTACTGCTGTACATGCAGAACTCCCCGCAATTCACCATCGCCTATTATGCGATTCTGCGCGCGGATGCCGTGGTGATCCCGGTAAACCCGATGAACCACAGCGCCGAGCTGGAGCACTACCTGCACGACACGGGCGCGGCCGTATGTATTTGCGGACAGGAGCTGACCGGCTTCATCGCACCGCTGGTCGGCACGGCGCAGCTGCGTCAGGTAATCGTTGCGGCCTATTCGGAGTATGTCCGCCAGCCCACCGACCTGGCGCTGCCGGCCGAAGTGCAGGCGCCCGTCGCCGCGCCGACGTTCTCAGGCGGCACCGCCTGGCGCGAGGCTATCGCGGCCGGCCACGCACCCGGTCCGCACACGGCCGGTCCGGACGATCTCTGTGTGTTCCCTTACAGCTCCGGCACCACTGGCGCGCCCAAGGGCTGCATGCATACCCATCGTTCGGCGATGGCGACCATCATCCATCGCATCATCTGGACCAACAGCACCAGCGAATCGGTAATCCTCGCGACACTGCCGTACTTTCATGTCACGGGCATGCAGGGCGCCATGAGCGGGCCGATCTACAACGGCGGCACCGCCGTGATCATGACCCGCTGGGACCGCAAGGTTGCGGCCCAACTGATCGAGCGCCACGCCGTGACCGGCTGGGTGAATATCGCCACGATGGCCATCGACTTTCTCTCCGATCCGGACCTGGAGCGCTACAACCTGTCCAGCCTGGTCAGCGTCGGCGGCGGTGGCGCCGCGATGCCCAAGGCGGTTGAGGAGAAGCTGCATCGGCTTACCGGCCTACGTTACATCGAAGGCTATGGGCTTTCCGAAACCATCGCGGCCACCCATATCAACCCGGTGCCGCGACCCAAGGCGCAGTGCCTCGGGATTCCGGTATTCGACGTCGACAGCCGCGTCATCGATCTGAATACCGGGCAAGAGCTTGGCCCAGATGAAGTAGGCGAAATCATCAGCCGTGGGCCGCAGCTGTTCCAAGGTTACTGGAACCGTCCGGAAGAGACCGAGCGCGCTTTCATCGAACTGGACGGCCACAGGTTTTTCCGCACCGGCGACATGGGCTACTACGATGAAGAGGGCTATTTCTTCCTGGTAGACCGGGTCAAGCGGATGATCAATGCGTCCGGCTTCAAAGTCTGGCCGTCGGAAGTGGAAAGCCTGATGTATCGCCACCCGGCGATCCAGGAGTGCTGCGTGATCTCGCGGCCCGACCCCAAGCGCGGTGAGACGGTCAAGGCATGCGTCGTGCTGCGCGATGGGCAGGCCGGGCAGGTCAGCGAGCAGGACATCATCGACTGGTGCAAGGCGGAAATGGCGGCGTACAAGGCGCCGGTCTACGTGGAGTTCGTCGCATCGTTGCCGCGGTCCTCCACGGGCAAGCTCATGTGGCGTGCACTGCAGGAAGAAGAAAACCGCAAACACGCCGCCAGCACCGAGCAGGCCTGACGGCAGCGAAGCCATTGCAAGGCCACGCGCCGGCTGGCGCCTTCGAAATCAACGGAGCAGATGCTATGCAAGATTCAACCGCTACGAACCGGGAAGCCGAATGGCAGGTGCGCAAGGATCTGGCGGCGGCCTATCGACTGGTCGCGCATTTTGGCTGGGATGACCTGGTGTTCACCCATCTCTCCGCCCGCGTACCCGGGCCGGAACACCATTTTCTGATCAACCCCTACGGTCTGCTGTTTCAGGAGATCACCGCCTCGTCGCTGGTCAAGGTCGATCAGGAGGGGCAGATCGTTCAGAGCGGCAGCCTGCATCGGGTCAACCCGGCCGGTTTCACCATCCACAGCGCGGTACACATGGGCCGCGAAGATGCGGGCGCGGTCATGCACCTTCATGCCGCCGACGGCGTCGCGGTTTCGGCGCATCGCGATGGGCTCCTGCCGCTGAGCCAGACGGCCATGCTCTGCCTCGATCACCTCTGTTATCACGAGTACGAAGGCGTCGCGCTGGACCTGAGTGAGCGCGAGCGGCTGATCCGCGACCTCGGTGACAAGCGAATGATGATGCTGCGCAACCACGGCGTGCTGACGGCAGGCGGCACGGTCGCCGAAGCCTTCACCTACCTCTATTTTCTGATGAAGGCCTGCGAGATTCAGGTGCGCGCTCAGGCCTGCGGCCCGACCCATATGCCTTCAGCGGCTGCCATCGAGACGACTCGCCAGCAATCGGCCGAGCTGGGTAGCGCCGCCAAACTGACCTGGCCCGCATTGTTGCGTCTGCTGGAAGCCAATGGTCATGTCTATGCGATATAGCGCTACGCTAGCGCGCTCCGGACGTCTTCCAAGGAATAAAGCTGAGTGACCATGAAAATCCTCTTCGTCGCTGCCGACCCCAAGCCCGAGCGTTGGACCAGCCTGATCCAGCAACACCTGCCAGACGCCGAAATCCAGGTCTGGCAGCCGGACAATCCGAGTTGCGCCGCTGACTACGCCATCGTCTGGCATCCGCCCGCGACGCTGTTCGACAAGGAGCCGCAACTGAAGGCAGTGTTCAACCTTGGCGCAGGCGTGGATGCGTTGGTGCGGATACCTAACCTGCCGCGCGATATCCCGATAGTGCGCCTGGAAGATGCCGGTATGGCGGTGCAGATGGCGGAGTACGTTGCCTATCACGTGATAGGCATCAGTCGCGACATGGACGCCTATCGTGAGCAGCAGGCGGCCGGACAGTGGAAGTTACGGCGGCCCATCGAGCGCAGCGAGTGGCCGATCGGTGTGCTCGGGCTCGGGCATATCGGCCAGCGGGTCGCCAAGACGCTGGCGACGCTGGATTACCCGGTTAGGGGATGGTCGCGTTCCGCACATGGCATAGACGGAGTGCGCAGTTTTGCTGGCGAGGTGGAACTCGATGACTTCCTCGCTGAAACGCGTGTGTTGGTCAACACGCTGCCGCTGACCGACAGTACGCGCGATCTGATTGACCACTCGCTGCTGTCGCGGCTAAGGCCTGACGCAGTGGTGATCAATGTTGGGCGCGGCGAGCATCTGGTCGACGAGGATCTTTGCCGTGCCATCGAAGAGGGCAAGGTGACCCGTGCAGTGCTCGACGTGTTCCGGGAAGAACCGCTGCCGTCGTCGCATCCGTTCTGGCAGATGCCACAGGTCACTATCACTCCGCATGTCTCGGCGCGAACCCTGCGCGAAGCGACCATCGCCCAGATCGCGGACAAGATCGTTGCGCTGGAAGACGGGCGATCTATCAGCGGCGTGATCGACATCCAGCGCGGATACTGATCAGCTTCGGCTGAAATTTAAGGGCGGGGCTCGCCGGGACGCGGCCCCCACCCGATACGATCCGCGAGTAATTGCACTCCGAAGCCCATCGCGTGCAAGCCGCAGCGATGGGCTGTACGGCAATTAGCGGCGATGGGTCAGCCGGCGGCGATCAATCAGCTGCTCCATGCTCGGCCAGGTATCGATCGCGAAGTTCCCGCTTGAGTATTTTGCCGATGGCGCTCCGCGGTAGCTCGTCGATCAGCTCCAGCCGGGCCAGTCGCTGCGTCTTGCCCACGCGGCTGTTGAACCAATCGAGCAGCGCCTCGAGCGCCTCCGACTGACGCTCCGAAAGCACCACGAAGGCCACCGGCGTTTCGCCCCAACGCGTTGATGGCACGCCGACCACGGCGACGTCCGCTATGGCCGGATGATCACGCAGTATCGCCTCGAGATCGCTTGGATAGAGATTGAAGCCGCCGGAAATGATCATGTCTTTCTTGCGGTCGACCAGCGTCAGGAAGCCTTCAGTATCGAAGCGGCCGATGTCGCCGGTACGAATGAACCGCTTACCGTCGGGGGCGAACCATTCGGCCTCAGCCGTTTTGTCCGGCTTGTTCAGGTAGCCGGTCATCATCGCCGGCGAATGCCCGACGATCTCGCCAATGGCACCTTCGGGTAATTCGTTACCCGCATCATCTATCACGCGGATGTCATGCCCCTCGGCTGGCTTGCCGACGGTGTGCAGTTTGTCCGGATGCTCATGGGCGGCGAGGATGCAGGTGCCGCCGCCTTCGGTCATCCCGTAGGTGTCGATCAACCCGCCCGGCCAGCGAGCCAGAACATCCGCTTTCAACGCCGCGCCGAACGGCGCGCTGGTACACATCTTGTAGCGGAAGTGGCTGAGGTCGTATTGCGAGAAGTCCTCGCGTGCCATGAGCCGCTGGTATTGCACCGGCACCAACATCGTATGGGTCACGGCGTGCTGCTGGGCCAGGCGCAGGTATTCGCCAGCCTCGAACTTGCTCATCAGTACAGCGCAGCTGCCCAGGGCCAGCGTTGGGAGAAAGGCCACCAGCGTGGTGTTGGAGTACAGCGGCGTGGAGATAAGCGTGGTGGCGTCATCACCGTATCCGTAGGCGGCACTGCGGCGTACATGGGCCCAACGCATGGCATGCGATTGCACGATGCCCTTGGGCTCGCCGGTGGTACCGGAGGAATAAATGATGTTGAACGCCCATTCCGGTTGGGTCGCGACGGGCTCTGGCGCTGCATCACTCAGCCAGGCGGACAGGCCGTCCTCTGTCGTCTGCTCCAGGCGCAGGGCTGGGCAAGTAAGGCGAGTTGCCACCGGCTCCAGATGCTGGGCCGCATGGGTGTCGACGAACAACAGGCGGGGCGCGGCGTCAGCGAGCATGGTCAGCAGGCTTTCGGCGCTGGCAGAGGGCGCCAAAGGGGCTACTGCCACGCCGGCGCGCAACGCACCGAGAAACACGACGGCGTATTCGATGGAGTTGTATGCACAGATCGCCAGCACATCGCCGGCGTGCATCCCATCGCGCTGCAGGGCCGCAGCAACGCTGCTCATCAGCGCGTCGAGTTCGGCGTAACTCACGCGGCGCTCATCCTGTATCAACGCGGCTCGGTCGGGCCGATGTCGGGCCCAATAGGCGATAAGGTCTGGGACCGCAGCGAATGGATGGTTCAGATCGAGAGCGTCGGGGCTGGCGGAAAGATCCATTGCGGACTCGTTCTATCGAAGGCAAGAGGACGCTTGCATGCAACGGCAAGCATGGCAGCACAGCAGATCGAACAACCTTCGGCAATTAGCACCTGCGCGGGAAGCGCTATTCGCCTCGGCAATGACGGGTGATTACTGATATTCACGATTGCTGGCATTTGCATGGCAAACCACCTATGCCGACGCGCGCTTAGCTTGGTCGATTGGTGTTGGGCGGTCAGCGGATTTCGCGCTGAGGCCGTTATTTTTGCGACAATGCCGGTTCTTTGATCAGGCGAACCCGTCATGTCCGAACGCAACCCCATTCCGCTGATTCTCACCGCTATCGGCAGCGTCATCGGCACCGTTGCGGTGCTGTCCTACTACGGTTATGTGCACATCGCCAAGCCGGAAGACGCGCTGTTGCTGGCCGACTACACCATGCTCAAAACCGTTCCCGGTGAAGACTATCGGGTCTCGCTCAAACCCGCGCCACAGGTCGCAGAGTGCATAGACGGCGTGCTGGTGCTCTTCGATACCGAGCAGAAGGGCCTGACCGGCGTGCTGGTTGACAATCGCAGGCGTGCGATCCGCTGTATGGGCCAGCAGGTGCCGACCGAGAGGGCACCGGCAAACAAGCCATAGCGTCGCTGTTCAAGGCNCCCGCCATAACGGCGGGCTTCGGTGTCACGGTGCGGTTCGAGACGCCGTCACTCCATCGAAGAGCGCGGTGCTACACGCTTGTCATCGTTGGAGATTGTCACCTCAACGCGGCGGTTCCTCGCCCGGCTGGCAGGCGAGTCGTTGCTCGCAACCGGATACGCTTCACCGTAACCGACGGTCTGGATTCGATCGATTTCTACACCGGAATGGACGAGCGCGCGGCGCACCGCTTCAGCTCGACGCTCGGATAGCTGCTGGTTGTACGAATCGGAGCCTGTGCTATCGGTATAGCCTTCGACCATGACCTTGCGCTCCGGATTCTCGTTGAGAAACTCGGCGAGCTTCTGAACGTCGCGCATACCGGCAGCCTTGAGCTCAGCCTTGTTCAGGTCGAACAGCACGTCGCCGAAGGTCACCAGGGTGCCGCGTTCAGTTTGCTTGGCCTGCAAATCCTGCTGTAGCTGGCGGATCTCGTTCTGCTGACGCTTGAGCATCGCTTCACGGGATTCCAGCCGCGCTTGTGCGCGCTGTGTGGAAGCCTGCTCGATCTCTTGCTCGGCCTTGCGCAGTTCGATGGTCTGTTCGGCCAGGTCAATCCGACGGTTGGCCAGGTAGGCCAGCTGGTTGACGCGCTCTTCATCCGCGTCGTTCAGATAGGCCTTGTTGGCTTCGTCGAGTTGCTTGGAGGCGTCCTGGGTTTCGAGAGCGGCGTATTTCTGTGACAGCGGATTGCTCTGCAGTGACGAGAACTCGCTGCGTGCCGTTTCCAGATTCTGGTTTGGCTGCGACGAGCAAGCAGCAAGGCCGATGCTCATGGCGATCGCTGTGGGGATGGCTACTAGCTTATGCATGTCGATTCATCCTCTGCTAAATGAGAGTGCGGAAGGGAAGGGGTTATTGCTGAAGGCCGCGCATGCTTTCTTCGCGCAGCTCCTGAATCCCCTTCTGAGCGTCCTCAACGGCCTTCTGGGCCTTGGCGGCTTGTGCCTTGCGCTCTGCAACCCGGGCGTCCCACTCGGCCTGCTGGGCGAGTCGACGGGCTTCCTCATAGTTTTCTTTCTGCATCGCGAGTTCGGCCTGCTTCCACTTTTCCTGAGCGGCGCGCATGTCCACCGGGGCGTATTCGGTGGCCCCAGCGCTCACCGCGCCACGCACGGCCGATTCGGTCACGGCGAACTGCTCGTTTGGTGGATTGCCGGCACAACCAACCAGCAACAGGCCCCCAAGTGCAACGGCTGCCAGCTTGGGCAGCTGAAATCGCGATAGAGGGCTTTCGATGGTGTTCATTTTCATGGCCAGTCTCCAGTGGGATATCGGATGGGATATCGAGAACAGTGCCCGTTAGGCTGTGCTTTGAACTCGTGAGGAGCGGTCAGCAATTAAAACGGGCATGTTTTTGTGAGGCCGGCTGAGCGTAATCGTTCCAGTAAAAACAAGCCCAACGATTAGAAAAAGGCCTGACTAGAGCCATTTAGCAGGCGCGAGGGGACGATGGCACGCCACCTCGGTACGCCCATTTGACGTTGGCGGCAACGTTCAAAATCGATCAAGCTTGCTCAGCGCGCTCGGCAAGCAGGCGCTCAAGATGCTTGCGTGACAAGGCCAGGAAGCGCGGCGTTGGCCCGATGTCTTCATAGATCGGGTCGCCTTGCTCGTCCGTCGAGATCACCTTGGAGCCCTGCTCGTAGGGGAGGCTGGTCTCAATCCCTTCGAGAGCCGCACCCACCAGTTCGCCTAACAGCTCTTCAGTGCTGCGCTTCGGATACATCTCGGCAAGCGCTGCCAGCCTTGCCGCGCTTTCGACATCCAGTGGAATGGTGTACTGCGCGGCGCTCATGCGGCCGGTGGCGCTGCTTTCCCATTCCCGGACCAGTTCTGAAATTTTCATCTAGCTCAATCCTTAGCTCGCTTGGCGAGCAATATTGGCGGGTATTACGAGCCAGCATCGACAGGCTTGTTCTGCTATGCCTTGTCTTCGTCGTAGACGCTGTGCACTCTGTTTGGACGGTTCATACAGCGTAGCCGTTCAGCATGGGCAGCATTGTTTACGTGCGTCCGATGCGGCGGCCTGTAAAAAAAAGAGAGGCGAACATGGCGAAGATCGACGCGCGTTTGCGCGAAAACGTTCATCTGCTCGGTGAGCTACTGGGCAATGCAATTCGCGAGCAACACGGCGATGCCTTCTTCGACAAGATCGAGCGCATTCGCAAGGGCGCCAAAGGCGCGCGCCGTGGCTCGGCTGATGGGGCCCAGCTGTTGCAGGACACGCTCGACGGGCTGGGCGATGACGAGCTGCTGCCGATGACCCGCGCCTTCAGCCAGTTTCTCAACCTGGCCAATATCGCTGAGCAATATCACCAGGTGCGCAGGCGTGGAACTGACGAAGCGGCCCCGCCCGAAGCTGGTGCATTAAGTGACCTGCTCGAGCGCCTGAAGGGTGACGGCTTCGGTCAGGAGTTTCTGGCACGCCAGGTCGGCCGCCTGGACATCGAGCTGGTGTTGACCGCGCACCCGACTGAAGTCTCACGACGGACCCTGATCCAGAAATACGACGCCATCGCCGCGCAATTGGCGGCGCGGGACCACACCGATCTTGGCCAAGGAGAACTGGCCAAGATCGAGCTGCGTCTGCAGCGGCTCGTGGCCGAGGCCTGGCACACCGAAGAGATTCGTCGCAGCCGACCGACACCGGTAGAAGAGGCGAAGTGGGGCTTCGCCGTTATCGAAAATTCATTGTGGCAAGCGCTGCCGAACGTGCTGCGCCAGACCGATCAAGCACTCAAACGCAGCACCGGTCTGCACCTGCCGCTGGACGTCGCGCCGATCCGTTTCGCGTCCTGGATGGGCGGCGATCGTGACGGCAACCCCAATGTGACGGCGAAGGTGACCCGTGAGGTCTTGCTGTTGGCACGCTGGGTCGCGGCAGACCTGTTCCTGCGCGATATCGACGGTCTGATCACGGCGTTGTCGATGCAGACTGCCAGCGATGAACTGCTCAGCCGCAGCGGGCAGTCGGCCGAGCCCTACCGGGCCTTGCTCAAGACCCTGCGCGAGCGCCTGCAAGCCACGCGTGACTGGGCGAACGGTGCAATCGAGCATGACCAGCCGGCACCAGCGCTAGTGTTGTTCGATAATCAGGACCTGTGCGAGCCGTTGGAGCTCTGTTACCACTCGCTGCATGCCTGCGGCATGGGCATGATCGCCGATGGCGACTTACTCGATACGTTGCGCCGGGCTGCTGCCTTCGGTTTGTTTCTGGTGCGCCTGGATGTCCGCCAGGACTCGTCCCGGCATGTTGCCGCGTTGGCCGAAATTACCGACTACTTGGGTATCGGCCATTACGATCAGTGGGACGAACAGCAGCGCCTGGATTTCCTGCAATCGGAGTTGAACAACCGTCGGCCGTTGCTACCTCCGAACTTCCAGCCCTCGGCCGAAACGGCCGAAGTGCTGGATACCTGCCGTGTGGTGGCACAGGCCCCAGCTGCATCGCTCGGCTCCTATGTCATCTCCATGGCAAGGGGCGCCTCGGATGTGCTCGCCGTACAGCTGCTGCTCAAGGAAGCTGGGCTGCGACGGCCGATGCGGGTCGTGCCGCTGTTCGAGACGCTGGCCGATCTCGACAATGCCGGGCCGACCATCGACAAACTGCTCGGGTTGCCCGGGTATCGTCAGCGGCTCCACGGCCCGCAAGAGGTAATGATCGGCTACTCGGATTCGGCCAAGGATGCCGGCACCACTGCGGCTGCCTGGGCGCAATACCGTGCGCAGGAAAGCCTGGTCGAGATCTGCCGCGCTCATCAGGTTGAATTGCTGCTGTTCCATGGCCGTGGCGGTACGGTTGGGCGTGGCGGCGGACCGGCGCATGCGGCGATTCTTTCGCAGCCACCCGGATCGGTAGCGGGGCGATTCCGCACCACCGAGCAGGGCGAGATGATCCGCTTCAAGTTCGGCCTGCCGGATATCGCCGAGCAGAACCTCAGCCTGTATCTGGCTGCCGTGCTTGAAGCGACCCTTCTACCGCCGCCTATGCCCGAGCCGGACTGGCGCGAAACCATGGAGCAGCTTGCAGCGGACGGCGTGGCGACCTACCGCAGCGTGGTGCGCGATCACCCGCAGTTTGTCGAGTATTTCCGCCAGGCGACGCCCGAACAGGAGCTTGGGCGTCTGCCGCTGGGTAGTCGCCCATCGAAGCGCCGGGAGGGGGGTGTTGAAAGCCTGCGAGCGATTCCCTGGATCTTCGCCTGGACCCAGACGCGACTAATGCTGCCCGCCTGGCTGGGCTGGGAGCAGGCGCTGCGCGGGGCGCTGGAGCGAGGCGAAAGTGAACGCCTCAAGACAATGCGCCAGCACTGGCCGTTTTTTAGCACCCGCATCGACATGCTCGAAATGGTCCTGGCCAAGGCTGACGCGGAAATAGCCGAACGCTACGACGCGCGACTGGTCAGCGCAGAGCTACAACCGTTGGGGCGCGATTTACGTGACAGATTGTCGCAGGCTGTAGCGGCGGTGCTTGAGTTGACCGAGCAGTCAGAGCTGCTGGCGCACAGCCCTACAACGTTGGAGGCATTCAGTCTGCGCAACACCTATCTCGATCCGCTGCATCTGATGCAGACCGAACTGCTGGCGCGTTCACGGCAACAGCAAAGTCCGGCGGAAAGCCCTCTGGAGCAGGCCTTGCTGGTCAGCGTCGCGGGTATTGCCGCAGGGCTGCGCAACACTGGTTGATCCTTCGCAGTCTCGCTCAGGTGGCGTCTGGCAACCGCCACCATGGGCAGTGAGCGGCATTTTATCGGCCCCTCACGCTGCGCGGGATCGGCATGCCAAGGCGCAATGGGCGCCGCTTGTCTGCATTCTGTGCGCTGTGTATCGTGTTCAACCTTTTGTCGCATGGCGGCAAACCAGAATTTTTGATTCGCCAGAGGTGAGGGTGCGTTGCATCGATCCTGGCGGCATCCCTTTGCAAACTTGAGGACTCACTCCATGCGCGTCATTCTGCTGGGAGCGCCGGGTGCCGGGAAAGGCACACAGGCACGCTTCATCACCGAGAAGTTCGCCGTCCCGCAAATCTCCACCGGCGACATGTTGCGTGCAGCGGTCAAGGCCGGCACGCCCCTGGGCCTGCAGGTCAAGGACGTGATGGATAGCGGTGGTCTGGTTTCCGACGAGATCATCATCGCGCTGATCCAGGAGCGTCTGCAGCAGCCCGATTGCGCCAACGGTTTCCTCTTCGATGGCTTTCCGCGCACCATTCCACAGGCCGAAGCGCTGCGTGATGCCGGCGTCAAGTTGGACCACGTACTGGAAATCGCAGTAGACGATGAAGAGATCGTGGGTCGCCTGTCCGGTCGCCGTGTGCATCCGGCTTCAGGTCGCGTCTATCACACCGAGCACAACCCGCCAAAGGTGCCTGGCGTCGATGACCTGACAGGCGAAGAGCTGATTCAGCGCAAGGACGATCTGGAAGAAACCATCCGCCACCGCCTGAGCCTTTATCATTCCCAGACCAAGCCGCTGGTTGCGTTCTATCAGAACCTCGAAGCGGCCCAAGGCACGCCGAAGTGCAGCCGCGTCGAAGGTGTCGGCTCCGTGGAAGAGATCACCTCGAAGGTGATGGCAGCGCTCAGCTGATATCGCCTGATTCCCAAAACGGCCCGCTTGCGGGCCGTTTTCGTTTCTCCCAGATTTGCAGGACGGCGGGGCCGTCATTGTTCAATCGGCACAAGCGCAACTGCTACAATCGCCGCCCTTTTTCCTGCTGACCGGAACATCTGATGACCACGCTGCTGGCCCTGGATACCGCCACCGAAGCCTGCTCCGTCGCGCTGCTGCATGACGGTCAGGTGCTGAGCCATTACGAGGTGATTCCGCGGCTGCATGCCCAGCGTCTTCTACCCATGATCCAGACGCTCCTGAGCGAGGCGGGCATCGCGCTGTCGGCAGTAGACGCCCTGGCATTCGGCCGTGGTCCCGGCGCTTTTACCGGGGTGCGTATTGCCGTTGGTGTGGTGCAGGGCCTGGCGTTCGCCCTGGAGCGGCCGGTGCTGCCAGTCTCGACCCTGGCAACCATCGCCCAGCGCGCTTACCGCGAACAGGGTACGGAGCAGGTGGCGGTGGCGATCGACGCCCGCATGGACGAGGTCTACTGGGGTTGCTATCGGGCGCAGCAGGGTGAAATGCAGCTGGCCGGCAGCGAAGCGGTGTTGCCACCGGAACAGGTCAGCCTTCCCCGTGGAAGCGAAGGGCAATGGTTCGGTGCGGGTACGGGCTGGGGTTATGGCGCGCGTCTCGCCGTTCAGCCCTCAGCGAGCGACGCGACCCTGCTACCGCATGCTTTGGATCTGCTTACGTTGGCCGGCTTCGCCTGGCAGCGTGGGGAAGCGGTGGAAGCTGATCAGGCCCAGCCGATCTACCTGCGTGACAATGTCGCCACTCCCAAGGCCCCTCGGTGACAAGCGGCATTGCCAATTGCGGAGCGGCTCGCTAGAGTCGGCGAACTTGAACAGGTGAATGATGCGCCTTAACGGTCTCGCCCCCTCTGCCTATCCCATTGAACGTCCTGCCCACCCTGGCAGTGCGCCGGTCCCTTATCGTGAAAGCGAAAGGGCTGCGGAGCAGGCACGCGAGTCCATCGTTACACCGGCTAGCCAAGCCGATGCCACCTACGAACACCTCGCACGACGCAGCAAAAGCGAGTCGACTGACTACGGTTCGGTTATTTCCGGTGATTTTATGCCGGCGCGCTTCGAAGCCATGATGGAGCGACCGCTTACCAGCCGCGCCACCCAGGCGCTGCAGAGCTATGGCACCACTGCCAGCTTCACGGCTGACCTCGACGCTCACGAAGTGCTAGGTCTGGATCTCTATGCCTGAGGCGTAGCAGGCTGTTGAAAAACTACCTGCGTTGCCATTGCTGCGTTAAAAACAGGCTCAAAATGCTCATTTACAACTCGTAAACTCCGCTTTTTCGCCTGTTTTTGCCTTGCACTGGCTGCCTCGCCCACGTTTTTCAACGGCCTGCTAGTGAACCGCGTTTGAATCTTCCTTATTTTCTCGGCTGTCCCTCCTGGAACGATGCCGCCTGGCGTGGCTCGCTCTATCCGCCGGGCTTGCCCGCCAGTGAATACCTTGCGCGCTATTGCTCCGTATTCAACACGGTCGAGGGCAATACCACGCTTTATGCCTGGCCTTCGGTGCAGAAGATCGAGCGGTGGGCAGCGCTGATGCCAGAGGGTTTCCGCTTCTGCGCCAAGCTGCCTCGCGAGATCAGTCAGGCGCCGAACCTGTACGAAGTCGAAGATCTGATCCGGTCGTTCCGCACCTTGTTGGCACCGCTTGGCGCGCGTGTGACGCCATTCTGGCTGCAGCTGCCTGCTTCGTTCGGCCCTGCTCGGCTGGCAGAGCTGGCGCAGTTGATCGAGACGCTAGACAGACCGCTTGCCGTGGAGGTGCGCCATAGTGCCTTTTTTGCCAAGGGTGAGGAGGAGCGGGCGCTGAACCGGTTGCTGCATGAGCGGGGTGTCGAACGAATCTGCATGGACACGCGCGCGCTGTTCAGCTGCCAGTCCAGCGATCCGGCTCTGCTGCATGCCCAGAGCAAGAAGCCACGGCTGCCGGTGCGGCCGGCGGCGTTCAGCGAGTCTCCGCAGCTTCGCTTCGTCGGGCATCCGGCATTGGAGGCCAATGACCGCTTCATGGCGCCTTGGCTAGGCAAGGTCGCGGAATGGATCGAAGCAGGGAAGCGCCCACACGTCTACTTGCATACCCCAGACAATCGCCTGGCGCCCGAGCTGGCCATGCGCTTCCATGAGCAGCTCAGCGAGCGGCTACCCGGCTTGCCACCGCTGACCGCGCCGCCCATGCAAACCGAGTCGCAGCTCTCCCTGCTCGGCGTGGCTGAGGAACGCTAACAGCACAGACCGCAATCGCCAGCGCTGCAACCTTCACGTCCCGACGTTGCCGAAACGGCTATGACATTTGGCCGTTTCTTTCTGCTGCTACTCGTCGCAGTGGCTGGGTTTGCCTACGCGGTGTGGCGCGGGCACGTCGATGTCCCGGCGAAGTGGAATCCTTGGGCACCTTTGGACATCCGCGAGGCGCCGAACCTGCTGACCTCCTACAAACTGCGACGGCTGCAGCAGAATCGTGCATTGTGTGAACAGGCTTTGAAAACGTCCGACCTAGACTACGTGGCCGTGCCCGACAGCACGCCGCAACCTGGCTGCCCGGTCGAGAACGCTGTTCGCGTCAGCGGTTCGGCAGTTCGCTTCAACGGCGCGTTTCTGGCCACCTGTCCTCTGGCCGCGGCGTATGCGATGTTTGAACGACATGGTTTGCAGCCTGCAGCACAGCGGATCTTCGATCAGCCGGTTGCGCGAGTCGATCATTTCGGCAGCTTCGCCTGCCGCAACATTGCGCGAAGCAACAGGCGCAGTCAGCACGCCTCGGCCAATGCGCTGGATCTGGCCGGGTTTCGCCTGGAAGATGGCACGCGCATTACCGTTGCGCGGGACTGGAACGGCGACGACGATAAGGCGCGCTTTCTCCGCGAGGTCAAGGCAGCCGCCTGTGATGCGTTCAAGATCACCCTGAGCCCTGAGTACAACGCTGCCCATCACGATCATTTTCATGTGGATATGGGCGGTTTCGGCATGTGCCGCTGAGGCAGCCCGGCGTCGCCTCTGGCAAAATGCGCCGTTTTTCCGACCCCGAGTTTCCCTATGACCTCTTCTCCGTTGGTTCGCGTCGAAGCCCTCGCTCCTCGATTCGCCGAAGAGGCTGACGTCTGGGCGGTGCGGCTGGGCTTGCCGATACGAGCGGACGACGCGGAGTTCGCGCTCCAGCTTGGGGAAGACGGTCTGCAGCTGCAGTTGCTCGGGCCGAACGCGCCAGGGCCGGTGCGGGTGGATTTCGTCGAAGGCGGTGCTGCGCATCGTCGGCAGTTCGGCGGGGGCAGCGGGCAGATGATCGCCAAGGCGGTTGGCATCCAGTCCGGCATCCGTCCCAGCGTCTTGGACGCGACGGCTGGCCTGGGGCGCGATGCGTTCGTGCTGGCGACATTGGGCTGCGAAATGGTGCTATTCGAGCGGCAGCCGCTGATTGCCGCACTGTTGGAAGACGGTCTGAGGCGTGGTCGCGATGATGCCGAGGTGCGGCCCATCGTCGAACGCATGCGTTTGCAGCAGGGCAACGCCATCGAATTGATGGGGCACTGGCAGGGCGAACCGCCCCAGGTCGTCTATCTCGATCCGATGTTTCCGCACAGGGAAAAAAGCGCACTGGTGAAAAAGGAGATGCGCCTGTTCCGGCCTTTTGTTGGTGATGATCTGGATGCGGGCGTCTTGCTCGAACAGGCGCTGGCGCTGGCCAGCCATCGGGTGGTGGTGAAGCGACCACGCAAGGCTCCGGCCATCGACGGGCGAAATCCGGGCTACAGCCTGGAGGGCAAGTCGAGCCGTTACGATATCTACCCGAAGAAGAAACTGGCATCTGGTAGCTGATTTACGTCTCGTAACGATCCGGCCGCATCAGGCCGGTGATCACAAGCGAAACGCGACTTTCTTGGCCTTGCTTATTCTGCGCAATAGTGGCATTCCTAGATCAGGCCGTTTGTGGCTGAACGGTGGTTACCAGATCGCGTAGAAGGAAGAGCATATGCAGATCCAAGTTCATAGCGATAACCACATCGAAGGCAGCGCCCGTCTCGTAGATTGGGTCAGTGGCAGTGTTGCCGATAAGCTGGATCGATTCGACGATGAAGTCACCCGCGTCGTGGTGCACCTGAACGACGAGAACGGCGTGAAGGCCGGCGCGCAGGACAAGCGCTGCCAGATCGAGGCACGGCCGAAGGGCCAACAACCCGTTTCCGTTACGCACAAAGCAGCCTCGCTTGAGCTGGCGGTCGATGGCGCCATCGACAAGCTTAACAACGCGCTGAGTCACCAGTTCGGTAAGCTGCGCAGCAAGCGCGCCTCGGCGCCGACTCCCCTGGAAGGCGAGACCCTGGAAGTGGAAGGCCGCGACGCCTTGCTGGAAGAAGACTTCCTTGCCGACGAGCAGCTGCGCAGCTCTGATACCTAACGTCCTCTCGCAACAGGCAGGCATCGCCCCGCGAAGCCTGCCCCCTCGCTAAACCTCGCCATCATCTGTTCTCGCATGACCCCGTCGATCCGATGGCCGGGCCTCTGAGCGTTCGTTCCTGTGCTATACCGCATGGAGCTGCATTGGATGCCGGGCCGCCTAGCGCGCTCGGGAATGTGCGGCAATTGGATGACGAAAAGGGGGATCATCAGGCACGTGGGCGAGCTCCAGTGGCTAACCCGTGCCACCAGCAGGCGAGGTGACATCATGACCATGATGCAGTGTGAGTACCGTGATCACGTCATTACCGCGGAGGTAATGGAACATCCCGGCACACCGACCCCTTGGGCCGGCGGTTGCCGTATCAGCAATTCCCAGGGGCAGACAACCCGGCGCATGGCGCTTCCGGTTGGGCACGCCTTCATGGCGGAACTCGAACAGGCACAGCGGGCATCCATCGCCCATGGCAAGTGGCTGGTCGATCAGTGCCTCGATCAGGGACGGCAGCTGTTCGACAGGGCTGCCTGACCCTTTCTAACCTGTCGCAGCCCATTGGCTGCGGCGGGTTTTTTGACTCCCTCGTGATACGCACAAAGCGCTGGCATTGGCTCCTTGCCGGCTTCGGGTTGAACTGTGCGGTACTCCATCGTCTCTATCTAGAACAGGGATCGCCAGCGAGGCGGTCGAATTTTTCTGCATAGCCTGATGGAGCCCGTTCATGGAATTACCTAACAAAGATCTCGGTACACTTTTCGAACAGCTCGGCCTGCCGTCGGACCCGGCCAGCATCGATGCGTTCATCGCCAGCCACCGCCCGATTCCCAACCATATGAAGGTCTCCGAGGCGCCATTCTGGAGCCAAGCTCAGGGCTCCTTTCTCAAGGAGCTGTTGATGGACGACGCCGAATGGGCGCCAGTGGTCGATGAACTCAACGTGCGCCTGCACGAGCAGGGTGAAGAATTGCCCTGAGTCAGAACGGGCGGCTCCGCCTGGCCGGTCAGGTCAGGTGGACAACGCCTTGGCGCGCCAGTGAGCCAAGGCGCTCTGTATGCCCATCGCGATCGATTGACTAGAATCCGCCTTTCCGCGCGACTACCGCGCAGCCGCTTCACAGGACGGACATGACTTCCCAGCAATTGCTCGATATCGACGCGCGCTATGCCAGCGCCAAAGCCCTTGCCCTCGAGGCCGCTCAGCTTGGCATGGACTTCTACCGCAAGCGCGAGGCACTGACCATCGAACACAAAGGCGACGACCTGCAGGATGTGGTCAGCATTGCCGACAAGCAGATCGAAGCCTTTATCCGCGAGCGACTGACCCAACTTTTCCCCGAGGACGGGTTCCTAGGGGAAGAAAGTGGTTCGGCCGATCTGGGCGCCCGCTGCGTCTGGGTCATCGACCCGATCGATGGCACTGCCTGCTTCGTCAATGGCCTGCATAACTGGTGCGTGTCGATCGGCCTGCTGATTGACGGTGAGCCGCACCTCGGTGCGATTGCCGACCCCAACCACAATGAACTGTTTTATGGTTGCCTGGGCAAGGGCGCCTTCGTCAACGACACCCCATTGAAAGTCAGCGCGGCGACCCACGTCGGCCAAGGCGTGACCGCGACTGGCACCTTTCATCCTCGCGGGAAAGAGCACTTCATTCCGTTCATGGAAAAGCTGCTGGCCGAAGGCGGCATGTTCTTCCGCAATGGCTCCGGCGCGCTGATGACCGCCTACGTGGCAGCGGGGCGGCTGCTCGGTTACTACGAGACTGAGCTAAAAAGCTGGGACTGCATGGCCGGGCTGGTGCTGGTGAAAGAGGCGGGCGGTCGGGTCAACGACTTCTTCCGTAACGACGGGCTGCTGCTTGGCAATCCATATCTCGTCGCCTGTCCGGGCGTGTATCCACAGTTGGCGGAGATGATCGGGCCATCGCTCGACGATTGAACGTGCCGTTAGCTGATCTCGCATTGGCAGCTTGGTTATTGGCGAAACTGGGGGCTTGCGGGCTTGCGGGCTTGCAAGCTAACGTTGCTACGAGGTGCCTGAAGGTTGATCGCGAGCAAGCTCGCTCCTACGGGTGTGCTCGGTGTTTTTGTAGGAGCCAGCTTGCTGGCG